>JAWLHS010000036.1:0-15465 GCA_041690235.1 Bacteroidales bacterium | reverse complement strand
TCCACCTACCTGGAAGGTCATGGCCATCGCAAAACACCCGAGCGGTTCACCATTCTGCGTGAGATTTATCTTACCGAAGGGCATTTCGATGTGGAGTCCCTCTACATCAAAATGAAGAACAACAAATACCGGGTCAGCCGTGCCACCCTTTACAACACCATCGAGTTGCTCCTGAATTGCCATTTGGTGGTGAAACACCAATTCGGGAAAAATGTGGCCCAGTTTGAGAAGTCTTACAAATACCGTCAACACGACCATCTGGTCTGCACTGAATGTGGCAAGGTACTGGAGTTTTGTGACCCCCGCCTGATGGAAATTCAGGATTCGGTCGGGGATTTGATGGGCTTTGATATCAGCCACCGCTCCTTTGCCTTTTTTGGGATTTGCAGGGAATGTCGGCAGGCAAGAAAGGATTAGGTGGTTGCTGTGCTGACCGAAAATAAGTATCTTTGTTGTGAAATTTACGGCCGACATCGTGCGGCTTTTTTTTTGAGGCAATCATAAGTTAAGAAAATGAGTTTACCGGAGAAAGCCGATGTTTTGCTGGGCCTGCAATGGGGGGATGAAGGCAAGGGAAAGATTGTCGATGTACTGACGCCCGAATACCAGATCATCGCCCGCTTCCAGGGAGGTCCCAATGCCGGTCATACCCTTGAATTTGATCAAAAGAAATTTGTACTGCACACCATTCCTTCGGGGATTTTTCACCCGGACTGCCTGAATATTATCGGGAATGGGGTGGTCATTGACCCCTATATCTTCAAAAAGGAGATTGAAAGCCTTGGACAGGAGATGGATCACATTCAGAAGGCCTTGTTTGTTTCTGCAAAAGCCCACCTGATTCTTCCTTCTCACCGTTTGCTTGATGCAGCCTATGAACAAAACAAAGGCCAGGGGAAAATCGGAAGCACCCTGAAGGGCATCGGCCCGGCTTATACAGATAAAATGGCACGCTGTGGCCTTCGAATGGGTGATGCCCTTCTGGATAATTTCAGGGAAAAGTACGAAGCCCTTAAAAACAGTCACTTTCATTTGGCCGAAAACCTTGGCTTTGACAAGGATGCCTTAAGGCTGGAGGGGATGACGTTCACTCAATACGAAGAACGCTGGTTTGAGGGACTGGCCCTGATTGGTTCATTAAAGCAGATAGAAAGTGAGGTTTTTCTCAATAACTCACTGGATCAGGGAGTAAAAGTGCTGGCTGAAGGAGCCCAGGGCACCCTGCTTGATATCGATTTTGGCTCCTATCCCTTTGTAACTTCTTCAAATACGATCACTGCGGGGGCCTGCGCCGGACTTGGACTGGCTCCCTCCCGCATCGGTGAAGTATTTGGAATCTTTAAGGCCTATTGTACCCGTGTGGGGAGCGGTCCGTTTCCTACAGAACTGTTCGATGAGCAGGGCGACTTGCTTCGGAAAACAGGCAATGAATTTGGTTCAACAACCGGAAGGCCCCGCCGCTGCGGGTGGCTGGATTTGCCTGCCCTGAAATATGCCGTGATGATCAATGGGGTGACCAGGCTGATCATTACCAAAATTGACGTTCTCAGCCATTTTAAAACCTTCATGGTTTGCACCGCTTACGAATACGAAGGAAAAACCATCCGGCATTTCCCTTCCGCAGTTGAGCCGGGCAGCCTGAAGCCTTTGCTGACAGAAGTAACCGGGTGGAATTCCGACCTGACAGACATTAAATCTCCCCGGGATCTGCCTCCCGAGGTGCATGATTTTCTCACCCTGATCCAGGATTACGTAAAAGTTCCCATCCAGATTGTTTCTACGGGTCCCGACCGAAACCAAACCCTCTATTACCGCAACGACCGCTAAGAAAAGCCTTGCGTAATTCCCTATTTATTTAATCTTTATATAAATTACCCGCCTGATGCGGGTTTCGGGGGTTCCTTCTTCTTATCTGGGGCAAAATGGCTTACTTTTGAGGTTCCGGTCAGGCTAGTGCCGGCCGGTGAAGTTGAATCCAGTGTTTACCAAAAGTCAGGAAAGAGATGGAAGAAAAAAGCATAAAAGGGACACGTACCGAGCAAAACTTACTCAAGGCATTTGCCGGTGAGTCTCAGGCTGCCAGAAGGTATGAAATGTTTGCAAAAATTGCCAGCGCCGAAGGCTATGAGCAGATTGCAGCCATTTTTCGCGAAACCGCGGATCATGAAAAGATCCACGCCAAGACCTTCTTTGAATATTTGGAGGGAGGGATGGTAGAGATCACCGCTGCCTATCCGGCCGGCAAGCTGGGTACTACGGCCGAAAACCTTGTTGAAGCCGCAGAAGGGGAGAATGAGGAATGGTCCCATTTGTACCCCGGGTTTGCAGAAGTTGCCGAAGAGGAAGGCTTCAGGCGCATTGCCACCGCCTTTAAACTGGTCGCCTCGGTTGAGGCCCACCACGAGGCCCGCTATCTCAAGCTGCTTGAAAGGGTAAAAGAAGGAAAGGTCTTTGAAAGGCCGGAGAAAACCAAGTGGTTCTGCAAGAAGTGCGGTTATATTTATGAGGGGGAGAAAGCCCTGAAAAACTGTCCCGCCTGCCGCCATCCGCAAGCCTGGTTTGAGGTTTTGGCAGAGAACTATTAAACCCGGAAGAAATTCAGAAAATCTCCGGATAGGCCTCCGGATTGTACCTGTTCATCATCGAATAGATCGCCTCGAATACGTCTTCCGCATTTGGGTTGGAGAAGTAATCACCGTCCGTGCTGTATGCGGCCCGGTGCTCCTTTGCCGTAATGCTTAGAGGTTCGGCATCCAGGTAGCGGTAACCCTCCTGCTCTTCAAGCACTTTTTGCATCATAAAGGCGGTGGCCCCGCCTGGGACATCCTCGTCAAAAAAAACAATCTTATTTGTTTTCTTCAGTGAATCGACCACCATGTGTTCAAGGTCGAAAGGCAACAGGGTCTGCACGTCGATCAATTCCACCGATATCCCGAACTCTTGCAGCTGGCTGATGGCGTCCTGGGCAATTCTCACACAGGACCCATAAGTAAGCAATGTGATGTCCGTTCCCTCGCTGAGTATCTCAGGTTTGCCGAGGGGCAGGGAAAATTTTCCCATATTGGAGGGGCGTTTTTCCTTTAGCCGGTATCCGTTCAGGGGTTCAATGATCAGTGCGGGGTCATCGCATTGCATGAGGGTGTTGTAAAACCCCGCAGCCTGGGTCATATTGCGTGGCACAAGAACGTGAACGCCCCGGATGGAGTTGATGACCATACTAAGTGGACTTCCGGAATGCCAGATTCCTTCCAGCCTGTGACCCCTCGTACTGATGACCAATGGCGCTTTTTGTCCGCCGGCCGTACGGTAATGCAGGGTTGCCAGATCATCGCTGATCACCTGCAGCCCGAACAACAGGTAGTCGAAGTACTGGATCTCTGCAATGGGACGAAGTCCGCGCATGGCCATCCCCAGTCCTTGCCCGATAATGGTGGCCTCCCTGATCCCGGTATCAGCGACCCGCAGGGTGCCGTATTTTTTTTGCATCCCCTCAAGGGTTTGGTTCACCCCTCCGATATGCCCCACGTCCTCCCCGAATATCATGGCTTCCGGGTAATTGGCAAAGATTTGGTCAAAATTGGAGACCAGTATCTCGCGTCCGTTCACCATGGGTGCGTCTTCATCGTAAACCGGCGGGACTTCCTTCACGGAGAGGGGAGACAGGGCCGACTGACTGTAGAGGTGAGAGGAATAGCGTTCCTGATTGTCCCGGAGCTCCTCTTCCAGCCATTGGGTGACAATCTCCTTCAATGAGTTTTCGGGGGTACAGGTATTGCAGATCAGGCGAAGTATCTTTTTCCCTGTAGAGATGATGTCCTTTTTTACGGGCTCGCCTATGCGGGCCAGTTCCTGCAGCAGCTGGTCGATCCGGTCCGTTTTCAGACATTTGCAGGAAGAGATATTGACCCTCCTGATAAAATCGTCCCGTTTTTCCAGAATGGGCTTCTGAAAATGATCCCAGGCCTTGCGACGGGCCTCCTTAACCCTTGCTGTCGCACCTTTTTCAATGGCATCGAGTTCAGCTTCGGTGGCGATTTTTTGTTCGAGAATCCATTTTCGCATCTGTGCGATACAATCATAACCCTTTTCCCATTGAAGGCGTTCGGGCGATTTGTACCGTTCATGTGATCCGCTTGTGGAATGACCCAGGGGCTGGGTGACCTCTGAAATGTGGAACAGAACAGGAACATGTTCCTTCCGGCAGCGCTCGATGCCTTCGGAGTACATTTTTATCAGTCCTTCGTAATCCCAGCCCTTTCCCCTGTATATATAAATTCCCGTATCGTCCTTCGACTTTTTCTCCATTCCCTTCAGGGCCTCTGAAATATTGCCCTTCGCCGTCTGGTGTTCCCTGGGCACGCTGATGCCATATCCATCGTCCCATACTGAAATGGCCAGCGGTACTTTCAATACGGCGGCTGCATTGATGGTTTCAAAAAAATGGCCCTCACTGGTGCTGGCGTCTCCGATGGTGGCGAAAGTGACTTCATCCCCATGATGGCTCAGGTGTTTGTGCCCGCGGAGTTCTTCCTGGTGGCGGAAGACTTTGGAAGCCAAAGCCAGTCCCAGGGCCCTGGGCATCTGCCCGGCAGTGGGGGAGATGTCGGCCGAGGAATTTTTCTGCCCGGTCAGGTCCTTCCAGCTGCCATCTTCATTGAGGCTTCGGGTGGCAAAATGGTTGTTCATCATTCTTCCCCCGTTGGATGGGTTGGACTTTAAATCCGTATCCCCATAAAGCTGACTGAAAAACTCCTCCAACTCCATCATCCCGGCGGCCAGCATAAAGGTCTGGTCCCGGTAATACCCTGATCTCCAGTCTCCTTTTTGAAAAACCTTTGCCATGGCAAGCTGGGGCACTTCTTTTCCATCACCGAAAATCCCGAACTTGGCCTTACCCGTCAACACCTCCCGCCTGCCCAATATGCTTGCCTGACGGCTTTCATTTGCAATGCGGTAATCGTCCAGTACGGCCTTTTTGCCGGGCAGGGATTTCTTTGTGTTTTTTTTGTCGGACATGGAAATCATATTGGATGGTTCGAAAACGAATCAAACCCCTTACTAACAAAAATAAGAAAAACAGCGGATTGTTCAATGCCTTCCGGTTCTGCCACGGCCCGCGTGGATTTCCCGGGCCTATTGAACTGCCCACACAGGGGTCTGTGCACCCTAGAGCATCCAGCGCCTGAGCTCAGGGCTGATCTCTACGCTCTTGTCTTCGGGCACCAACAATTCGATGAGCACCTTTTGAACCCGCCACCCATCCGACCTATTAAATGAAAAGAACGGGTCGAGCCTGAGCAGGGAGTCTTGTTGAGAAAACATATAACGGATGTTCTCGGTTTTCTGTGTGGCTCTAAAGTAACTGCCTCCCCTTGATTCTTTTGTAAGGATCAGTTTCACTTCGTCTCCAGCATGCTCCCTGATGCGTAACCTTGGAATGCCGCGAATGTCTCCCGTTGATTCCAACTGGCTGGTGTCCCATAAACCCAGCATTCCAAAAGGATAATCGTTCACGGAAATCATCTGACCGGCCTGTTGGTCCAGATCCAGGTAAATGGTGGATGAGGGGATGGCTTCGAACACGTTTTCCGTTCGGATACTGCGGTGGGCTGTAAACTCCCTTGCTGCATTTATGGAAACAAAAATGGAAAGTGCCAGTCCGACCATCCAAAGGAAAAACAGAAAAATACCAAAACCCCTGAATCTTCCCTCGAAACTAAAAATGAGTTTCAGTCCGATGTAAATCAGTACCACCAGCGGAATGCCGGCGGTCAACACAAGGGCAATGGTTGCCAGGGAGGTCATCCAATGGGCAGTAAAGAGCACGCTGAAAAAATGCGGGCAGGAGAAGAGCCAGGCGTTAAATGGAGAACCAATGCTCACCGGTCCGAAGAACAATGCAGTAACCAGGGTGGTTAAAAGGAGCACCCCAAGAAGAATAACCACCACCCCAACGATGGCCCCGACAATCCGGAAAATGACGCCTATTACTGCAATAATGGCCTGTAATACAGACCTTAATGCATTGTCGTTGGTGTCAGGGCTTTTTTTTTTAAACGCGTCTTTGGTTTCTTCAGACAGGTCCTTCAGGTTGCGTTTGATGTCCTGAATGTCCTCTTTTATTGAGCGCTCAATATTAGACAGGTTGACCTTCTCGCCACGCATCTCCAGTTTTTCGGCAGTGGTTCTGGCCTTCGGGATTACGATCCAGAGGATCAGGTACAACACGATGCCAAAGCCTGCAAAAATCCCCACCAGGAACAATATCCTCATCCAGGTGGGATCGATCTGGAAAAAAGCGCCCAGACCACCGCATACCCCGCCGATGTATTTATCGTCCGGATCGCGGTACAGCCTTTTGGGTCCTTTCTCGGCAGCGGGTCCGGTTCCCGGGGACTCTTTCGTGTATGTTTCCTCACCGCTGATCTGCTCAGGTTCCCCCAATTGTCCGATGACCTCTTTCACATCATCAATGGAAATCACCTGCCTGTTGTCTTTAATCCGCTCCTGGAACATCTCAGCGATGCGCCCCTCTATGCCGGAAATGATTTCTTCGCACCCCTCATCGGCCGAAAAATGGCGTCGTATACTTCCCAGGTAGTGGTTGAGCTTATCGTAGGCATCCTCATCGATATGAAAAACAATGCCGCTGATATTGGCTGAAAGCGTTTTTTTCATGGTTTTGTCATTTTGTTTGGTTAAAGGCCAGCCCCGGAAAATTACTGAATTGTTTTTTGTGGGATGGGTCCGGCATGGCAAATGTGGTTGTTTTGGATTAAAGGTATGGATAATTCATGCGCAAGCAAATCATAACGAGCGGCAATTAAATGGCTATTCCGTTGTTTTTTGTACCGCCAGCACCAGATCGTTCCAGGTCTTTCTCAGGGCCTCCAGGAACTCCTGGCCAATGTGGGTGATCAGGTAGTATTTTCTCGGCGGACCGCTTGTGGATTCCTCCCAGCGGTAAGTGAGCAAACCATCGTTCTTGAGCCTGGTCAGTAGGGGGTAGATGGTTCCCTCGACCACCAGGAGCCTGGAGTCTTTCAATGTTTGGATCAACTCTGAGGCATAGGCCTCCTTGTTCGATAATATCGAAAGGATGCAAAATTCCAAAACGCCTTTTCGCATTTGGGCCTGGGTGTTTTCTAGGTTCATTTGTCCTGATTTTTTTACAAAGCTAATACAAATATAGTACCATGCAAAGCAAAGTACCATGTTTTTTTAAATATTTTTATTATTCTCCCTGATGTCCCTTGATAAACAGGTTTTTAAGTTTAGAAAGCCAAGGTGTACCAGTCAAAATGGCAGTCTATTGCCGGTGGCACAGGCTTTGCTAAAAAAATGACAACAACTGCCGTCAGGAATGCACCTGCCGCCATTTTCTCAACAACAAAACATAACCCGATATGACCAAAGGAAAGATCAACGTTCAGACTGAGAACATTTTTCCCATTATTAAGAAGTTCCTGTACTCGGACCATGAGATATTTCTCAGGGAGCTTATTTCCAATGCCGTAGATGCCACCCAGAAAATGAAAACCCTGGCTTCGCTTGGCGAATTCAAGGGCGAGTTGGGTGATCTGACCATAGAGGTTGTACTTGATAAAGAGGCCAAAACCCTGACCGTGAAAGACAAGGGAATCGGGATGACCACCGAAGAGGTCGACAAGTTCATCAACCAGATTGCGTTTTCCAGTGCGGAAGAATGGGTCGAGAAATACAAAACCCAATCGGAATCCAACCCCATTATCGGTCATTTTGGCCTGGGTTTCTATTCATCCTTCATGGTGGCCGGACAGGTCGAAATCCATACCAAATCATATAAGAGAAACCAGAAGGGCGTGCATTGGTCGTGCGACGGAACGCCTGAATATACCCTGGAAGAAAAACCACGTGGTGCCCGTGGAACCGATATTGTTTTGCACATCGCCTCCGACTCGGAAGAGTTCCTGGAGGAATCACGGATTCACGGTCTGCTGAAAAAGTATTGCAAATTCTTACCTGTTCCCATTCGGTTTGGAACCGAAACAGAGACCGTTAAAGAGAAGGATGAAAAAGGCGAGGAAAAAGAACGTACGCTTGAAAAACCCAGGATTATTAACAACGTAAATCCGGCCTGGACGCAAAAACCATCCGACCTGAAACTGGAGGACTACCAGAACTTTTACCGGGAATTGTATCCCATGGGTTTTGAGGAGCCCTTGTTTCATATTCACCTGAATGTGGATTACCCGTTTACACTGACGGGTATACTGTATTTTCCGAAGGTCAAACAAAACTTTGAGGTGCAGAGAGACAAAATCCAGCTGTATTGCAACCAGGTGTTTGTGACCGACTCGGTTGAAGGCATCGTGCCGGATTTTCTGACCTTGTTGCATGGTGTGATCGACTCGCCTGATATTCCCCTGAATGTTTCGCGCAGTTTTTTGCAGAGCGACGGCAATGTGAAAAAGATCAGCGGACACATCACCAAAAAAGTGGCCGATAAACTCGATGAGTTGTTTAAAACCGACCGGGAAGATTTTGAAAAGAAATGGGACGATATCAAGATATTCATCGAATATGGAATGATTTCAGATGATAAGTTCCGCGATCGTGCCAAGAAGTTTTGTCTTTTGAAGAATGCCGACAACAAGTATTTTACCCTGGATGAATACCGGGAGCACATCAAAGCCGCTCAAACGGACAAGGACAAAAAACTGGTGGCCATTTATGCCACCAATGCGGAAGAACAGCACGGTTTTATTGAATCGGCCAGGGAAAGGGGGTATGATGTGCTGTTGCTGGATACGCCCATTGATTCCCACTTTGTGAATATGCTGGAGACCGAGCTGGAGTCTGTATCTTTTGTGAGAGTGGACGCCGAAGTCACCGACAAGCTGATCAAAAAGGAGGAAGAAATCCCCTCAAAACTAACCCAGGAGGAGAAGGACAAGATCAAGCCTTTGCTTGAAAAGCATCTGGATACCAAGCAATTCAATGTGGCCTTTGAGAACATGAGTGAGACAGAACAGCCCATGATCATCACCCAGCCGGAGTTTATGAGGCGCATGAAAGATATGTCGGCCGTTGGCGGCATGAATTTCATGGGAACAATGCCCGACAGTTATCAGCTCGTGGTGAACAGCAACCACCAGTTGGTTGGAAAGTTGTTGCAGGAAAAAGATGAAGCATTGAAAGAGAAGCAGGCAAAACACCTGATTGACCTGGCCTTGCTTTCAAAGAACCTGTTGAAAGGGGAGAAGCTGACGCAGTTTATCAGGCGCAGTGTGGAGCTGATTTGACCATCGGGCGCTTGATTGCCCAAACGTCTAAACCTCTAAACCATTCAATATATATTTGTATTTTAGCTGGAAAAAACATCCGGCATGTACGAAGCCCTTACAGCAATGGACCCGGCCACCCTCAATTTTTCAGAGGGTGGCCTTTTTATTTTAAACATCACCATCTCGATCATCATGTTCGGGGTGGCCCTGGAAATTAAGCCCGGGCATTTCAGGGAACTGATGGCCCGACCCAGGCCTTTGCTTACGGGGGTGTTGTCGCAGTTCATTCTTTTGCCTGCGCTGACTTTTTTACTAATCATGGTGTTCTGGAAAAACCTTACCGTTGGCGTGGCCATGGGCATGATCCTGGTGGCTTCCTGTCCGGGCGGAAATGTGTCAAACTTCATTTCCACCCTGGCCAAAGGCAACCCGGCCCTTTCCGTGAGCCTGACGGCCATAGCGACCATCTCGGCCATCTTTATGACACCGCTCAATTTTATGCTCTGGGGCAGTCTGTATGACTTCCTGGGGCCCTGGTCGAACAACGAATTGTTACAGGAACTGAGGATTGATCCAATCGCCATGTTCAAAATCGTTTTTATCCTACTCGCGATTCCCATCGCTCTCGGAATGCTTACCAATCATTTCCTGCCCAGGTTTACAGAATACGCCAAAAAACCCATCCGCATTTTTTCCATCATTTTTTTTATGGGCATGCTGGTCATTATGTTTGCCAACAATTATGACCATTTTATTCAACATATCCTGTGGATTCTTTTGATCGTTTTCATTCATAACGCGATCGCCATATCATCGGGCTACGGACTGGCGTCCGTTTTTAAGCTGAGCGCCCGGAACCGAAAGACCGTGGCCATTGAAACGGGAATACAGAATAGTGCGCTGGGCCTTGTCCTGATATTTAACCCATCCATTTTTCCTCAGCACCTGGCGCTCGGGGGGATGGCCATTGTGGTGGCATGGTGGGGCATCTGGCATATTCTTGCCGGATTGAGTGTTGCAACGGTCTGGAGGCGGATCTCCTGACAGCCGGAAACGGAAGTGCAACAGCCGGGTAAGGAACGTGCAACAGCCGGGTAAAGGACATGCAACAGCCGGGGAAGGAACGTGCAACAGCCGGGTAAGGAACGTGCAACAGCCGGCAATAGACACCTGTGATGAACGAAAAAGAGAAAAGACACCTTTTCAGGGATTCATGGCTTTGGAAAGCCCTGGCCACCTACATCTTTTTCCTGCACCGTTTGTTTTACAAAGTAATTGTGGTGGAAGGCCGGGAAAATATTCCCGCTGAAGGTCCGCTGATCTTTGCTCCCAACCATCAAAATGCGTTGATGGACCCCCTTGCGGTGCTTTTTGCATCTTCGCGCCAGATCGTTTTTTTGGCGCGGGCAGATATTTTCCAAAACCGCATCCTGCGCCCCCTTTATTATTGGATGAAGATTCTGCCTGTTTACCGGATCAGGGACGGGAAAGACAATCTTCAGCTAAATGAAACATCCTTTGAAACGGTGGTGGAAGTTTTGGAGCATGGAGGGTCCATCGGGCTGTTTCCTGAAGCTGCCCATTCGAACAAGCGGCATCTGCTGCCCATGAAAAAAGGGGTTCCACGTGTGGCCTTTCTGGCTGAAGCGAAAAACGAATTCTCCCTCGGACTGAGGGTGGTTCCGGTCGGCATTTATTACAGTCATTACGAATCCATGGGCTCGGTTCTTCACCTGAAATTCGGGAACCCCATCCCGCTTTCTGATTTTCAAGCGGTTTTCAGGGAATCACCACAGAAGGCCCACCTCGCCTTGCGCGACGAATTGGGCAGGGCCCTCAGGCACCTTGCCATTGACATCCATCACCTGGAGTGGTATGAAACCTATGATACCATTCTGATCCTGAAGGTCAAAAAAATGGCCCGGAAGATGGACAAAAGCAAGCCCTTTAGAATCAGGGAGTTCGATTCAAGAAAGGCCATTATCGCGTCCCTGGATAAACAATTGGAGGCGCATCCGGAAAGGATGCAGTCCCTCCGCAAAAAGGTAGACCAATTCCTCATTATGGCCAGGCGTCTGAATATCAAGGGCAACCTTCTTTCTGAACCCAAAAGGAGCCTGGCGGGACTTTTTGCCAACTCCATACTCCCTGTCGTCTGCCTGCCGCTTTTCCTGTATGCCTTGCTCAATCATCTGCCGGGATATTTCATCCCGCAGAGGTTGACAAGACGGTTTAAGGACAAGCAATTTCATAGCTCTGTTAAGTTTTTGTGGGGGGCGTTTTTTCTTCCGGTATTTTACCTCATGCAAAGCCTGTTGGTACTCCTGGTATTCAACAACAACCTGATCGCCCTGTATTATGCCATTTCGTTGCCCTTTAGCGGATTGTTGGGCCACTGGCTGTTTCGAAGGTATCGGGTTCTGTTGGGTCGCTGGAAATTATTCCGGCTGAAAAAAAAGGCCCCCGGGCAACTGAAAATCTTCCATGAACTGCGCAAAAGCATCCTCAATGATGTTGATTTCTTGTTAAATTTGTGAACCGCTTCTTTCTGTGAATCAATCACCGGGTTATCCGAAAAACATCTGCTTTGAAGGCATTTCTTAATTGGTTCCTGGATTTTTTTAAAGATGGCTTTCGGGCCGTGAGGGCCTCGCGCCTGGCAAAGATTCTGTTGCTGATTCTTCTTTTTAAATTCATCTTTTTTTACGGTTTTCTGAAGGCTTTTCTTTTCCCCCGCTATCTCAAACCCCAATACGAGAGCGATCAGCACCGCAGTGAGCAGGTGATTCAGGATCTGACCAAATCAAGGGATTCCAACGGTAATTCCAAACCAACCAAAACCAAAAATCTGACCGAAGATGATTGAAAACATTGACATGGCCCTTGTAAACTGGTCCAGGGGACAGTTTGCCATGACCGCCTTCATTCATTGGTTTTTTATTCCGCTGACCATCGGACTGACTTATATCATCGCCATTGCCGAAACCATTTATGTGCGGACCGGCGATAAGGAATGGGAGCGTATTGCGAAGTTCTGGGCCAAACTGTTCGGAATCAACTTTGCCATCGGGGTGGGTACCGGGATCATCCTCGGACTGGAATTCGGAACCAATTGGGCCAATTATTCATGGATCAGCGGAGATATTTTCGGGGCCCCCCTGGCTGCGGAAGGGATTATGGCCTTCTTCCTTGAATCCACTTTTATTGCCGTGATGTTCTTCGGATGGGGGAAGGTCAGCCGGCGGTTTCACCTGGTGTCTACCTACCTTGTAGCCTTTGGGGCAAGTCTATCGGCGCTCTGGATCCTGGTAGCCAATGCCTGGATGAATTATCCCGTGGGGATGGTGTTCAACCCGGAAACCGCCCGGCATGAGATGACGGACTTTTGGGCGGTGCTGCTCTCCCCATATGCCATCAATAAGTTTCTGCATACCATCACTTCCTGCTTTGTCATCGCCTCTTTCTTTGTGGTGGCTGTCAGCAGTTGGTACATCATGAAGAAACGCAATTTGCTGCTTGCTTCAAGAAGCATGGTGATTGGGGCCACCTTCGGATTGATTACCAGTATTTTTCTTACCCTGACCGGCGATGGATCGGCCTATTATGTGGCCCAGAAGCAACCCGCCAAACTTGCCGCCATGGAAGGCCTATACGATGGGAAGGAAGGAGCCGGACTGGTGGCTTTCGGGGTGATGAATCCCGGTAAAAAAATCGGTGACGGGGAAAAGGACTTTCTCTTCAAGATTGAAATTCCCAAATTGTTGTCCATGCTAGGATACCGGAATGCCGATGCATTCGTTCCGGGTGCCAACGACCTTGTATACGGTAATGAGGAACAGCAGATTTTATCGGCCGAACAAAAAATGGAGAAGGGACGGCTGGCCTTGTCATCCCTGGCCGATTACAAGGAGGCCAGGGCCCGGGGTGACCAGGCCGCGGCCCTGTCGGCGCAGAAGGCCTTCGAGGAGAACTATTATTTCATGGGGTACGGACACCTGTTCAATCCTGAAAGCATCATACCCAATGTGCCGTTTATCTTCTATAGTTTCCGGATCATGGTTATCCTGGGTTTTGCTTTTATTGCGCTGTTCATCGCCATTCTTTACCTTATTTCCATCCATGCCATCGGCAAGTTCCGCTGGCTCATGGTCCTTGGCATACTCTCCTTCCCCCTGTCTTTTCTGGCTTCTATGGCCGGCTGGGTGGTTGCGGAGGTGGGACGGCAGCCCTGGACCATACAGGGGCTGCTTCCGACCATGGTTTCCACATCCAACATCAACGCCCATGCCGTCATACTGACCTTCTGGCTCTTCCTTGCCATGCTGATGGTGCTGCTGGTCGCAGAGATGAGGATCATGTTCACCGCGATCAGGAAAGGCCCAGACAACTATGGGAAGGGTTCCGGGGGGACTTCACCATCCGACGAGGAAAAAATGAATAGGTCTAAGCCTGCTAACGAAATGGAAGGAGGTGCCCATGTTTGAAACCATGACGCATTTGCAATTGCAACAATACTGGTGGCTGATTATGTCGGTCATCGCTTCCGGACTGGTTTTTCTGCTGTTTGTGCAGGGGGGGCAGACCCTGATTGATACCCTTGGAAAGACCGAGGCCGAACGTACCATGGTAATCAATTCGCTCGGGCGGAAGTGGGAGTTTACGTTTACAACCCTGGTTTTGTTTGCAGCCGGAATGTTTGCCTCCTTTCCGCTTTTTTATGCGACTTCTTTCGGTGGGGCCTATTATGCCTGGAAAATATTCCTCATATGTTTTGTGCTGCAGGCGGTGGCTTTTGAGTTTCGCCGGAAAAAGGGGAATTTGCTGGGACAAAAGACATACGAGGCCTTTTTGTACATCAATGGTTTTTTGGGGGTTTTTATCCTGGGCGCTGCCGTGGCTACTTTCTTTACCGGAAGCGATTTTTACCGCAGCGAGTACAACCTTTCCTACTGGCAGACCTCCTCTTACGGACTGGAGATTTTACTGAACCCGCAGAACCTCGGACTGGGACTGGCCATTCTGTTTCTGGCCAGGGTACTTGGGGCCCAATACCTGATGAACAACATCAACGTGGAGGTGATCCGGCAGCGGGCCCGCAAACAGGTGCTGCTGAATGCACTGCCATTTCTGATCTTCTTCCTCTATTTTGTGGTGAAGGTGCTGCTGATGGATGGCTATGCCTACGACCCCGACACCCTGTTGGTGTTTATGGAGCCCAACAAGTACCTGAATAATTTCCTTCAGATGCCCCTCAGTTTGTTGTTTTTCCTGGCCGGGGTCGCGCTTGTGCTTTATGGTATTGGGATCTCATGGTTCAAACACAGCGTTTCGGGGATATGGTTCAGCGGACCCGGGACGTTCTTCACCGTGCTGGCCCTGTTTTTTGTGCTGGGATATAACAATACATGTTTCTATCCCTCCAGTCACGATCTGCAGAGCTCCCTGACCATCCGGAATGCTTCCTCCAGTCATTATACGCTTACTGCCATGAGTTATATTTCCCTTTTTGTGCCGGTTGTGCTTGCTTATATTTTCTATGCATGGAAATCGATCGACCGCAGCAAAATTGATGAGGAAGACATGAAAGAGGGGGGAGAGCACCATGTGTATTAGTTGGCTGTTGGGTGTTGGCTGTTGGGTGTTGGCTGTTAGCTGTTGGCCATTAGATGTTAGCCAATAGCCAATAGCCAACAGCCAATAGCCAACACCCAATAGCCAACAGCCAATAACCAATAACAAATTTAAATTGTCGTCGGATGGAACATTTGTCATCGATACTCTGGTTGGCGTCATGGCCGCTGGTGGTCTGGCTTTCTTACAAGGTCAGCGTTTTTATGCTGAAGGTGTTTGAGAAAAACCTGCCGGAGGACCAGCGTACCAGAAGTCTCTGATCCATTTTGCTGGACGATGCCGGCTTCCCGGCTAGCCGTTCAGGATGAAACGGACTGGCATGTTAAAATGGACCTTTACAGGAATCCCCCTCTGTTTTCCGGGAATCCACTTTGGCATGCTTTTTACCACCCGGATGGCTTCTTCATCACAGCCCCCGCCGATCCCCCTGAGCACCCTGACACCCGAGATGGATCCATCCTCCTCCACTACAAATGTGAGGAAAACAGTTCCCTCAATCCCTGTTTCCATTGCCAGCCTGGGATAACGCAGGATTTTTGACAGGTAATCGATCCTTGCGGGTTCCCCT
>JAWLHS010000035.1:0-15592 GCA_041690235.1 Bacteroidales bacterium | reverse complement strand
GATGGTCTTGTCTTTCATCAGAACCACCCTGTCGGGCCTGAAAAAATTACCGTTTTGGTCGAAAAGACCGGCTTCTGGTTTGGTTGTCAAGCCTTCTGCAAAATAGGGGGCGATTTCGGGCTGTCCGATCAGGCGGTTGATCTTTTCTTTCCATTCCAAAAGCTGTTGTTGGTCGATTTCCCCCTGCCCCATCATTTGCAGAAGAACGGGTTCCACATCATTGGCGGAGAATATTCTTTCCATGGCTCTGTGGATCAAGCTTCCGCGCATCAACGGGTCTTCACCCCCAATGGCGGTGCGCCGCTCTTCCTGGTGGGAGCGCATGCGCAAGGCACGGCTCCAGGGGTTGGAAATGATTTTTCTGAACAGCTTTTGCACGGGGCGGGATGGATCGGTTGATATCGCGGCTGGACCAAAGCTTCCGAATTGGTATACTTTCTGGCTTTCCTGCCAGCGCCCTTCCTTTCTGAGGAAATGATGCAGCAAACCGTGGGTGGCATCCATTTTAAACTGCCGTGCGGCTTTGGTGAATACAAACAGCTTCTCTGATGGCCTGGTAAAAGCGACATACACCAGGTTGAGCATGTCGAGCATGCTTTTGCCTTTTTCCAGTTCGTAAAAGGGCTCAAAGGGCGTCCCGGCCAGGGGTATTTGGGACAGGCTGACCCAGGTCGTCTCCAGCCTGGGCAATTCCTCCAGATTCACGTCTACCCACTGCCCCTGCTTGGTGAGCTTGCCCCCGCTTTTGTGTGCAAACGGAGCAATGACAACCGGAAATTGCAGGCCTTTTGACTTGTGAATGGTCATCACGCGAACCGCATCGACCCCTTCGGGGACGATCAGGGAGTGGTTCTCCCCGTTTTCTTCCCACCATTCCAGAAAATCGGATACCGAGAGCCTGTTTTTCCCTGCATAGTCGAATACCGCATCCGAAAAAAAGGCTACAAAGGGACTGGGCGGCTTTTCGCCAGTAAAAAAGATCCGTATGATGGTTTCGCAAATGTCGTACAGATTCTGATGAACAAAACCGTCAAATGAAAAAGAAATGCCATTCTTTTCGAAAAGTGCCTCCATGGGTTGATGCAAATGGGGCGGGGGTTGACCGGGTGTGCGTGCAAACAATCCGGCTTCCCTTATTTGCTCATGGAGTCCGCCCGGCATCCTGGCCATTTTGCTTCCCTGGAGAAAGGTGATGGCTTCAAGGGCGGCTACCTGGTCGGTGGGATTGGCAATCAGCTTTAGGAGGGCCAGGATGAAATTGACCTCATCCGACTGGCTAAGCAGCAAAGATTCGGAAGAGATTACGGGGATCTGGTTTCCCAGCAGAAAACGCGCTACCATACTGGCTTCATTGGCCGCCCGGCATAGTATGGTCATGTCCCCCAGGGGGTGCCCGGCTTGTCTGCAACGGGAAATGGCATCCACAATGGCTTCGAGGGTTTGGTCATGGTATGATGAGCCCTCCGCGTCCAAAAAAGCCAGCTCAACAAAACCCCCGTTTTTTTCCGGCAGGTTCTTTTGGTCCGACTGATCATAAACCCTTTGCAAAGGCTCGCTTAAAACAGAACTTGCGAACGAGAAAAACCGGTTGTTAAACCCAACGATCTCTTTTTGTGAACGGTAGTTGGTATCCAGTTTTTTCTCCACATGGGCCGCTATGAGTGAACGCTCCCATTCCTCCCTGGCCGGGGCGCGTATCTCCTTGCTGAGGCGCGGAAGCAGGGCAAACTGCTCTACGTCACCGTTGCGGAAACGGTAGATGGCCTGTTTCCCGTCGCCCACCACCAGGCTCATATTTCCCCCGGCCAATGCATTTTCGACCAGTGGAATGAGGTTTTGCCACTGAAGCACCGATGTATCCTGAAACTCATCGATCATATAGTGTTGGTATCGCTCCCCGAGGCGTTCGTATATAAAGGGAATGGGTTGTTCGGCAATAATGGCGGCAATTTTTTTATTGAAATCGGATATATGCAGGAGCACATGTTCGGCCTTGATCTCATCCAGTACTTTCTCGACCTCGTTGAGCACCGCCACCGGGAAGATGTTTTTTCCGACGGCCAACAAGGTCTTGTAATCGATCAGCCGCTGTCCCCCGCGTCCGTTAATTGCTTCAAAAGCCCTGGTGAGGTCTCCCTTTATCGCTTCAATGCGTTCCTTTTCCGCCTGCCCGGTTTGACCCGAGTACCAATTGTTTTCATCAATGGTTTTCCGGACATATGTATTCACTTTCAGTGGGTCGCCCGACCCGGTGCCAAGGGCCAGGTTTCTGAAATAAGCGTAAATGCCGCTGCCCTTGTGGTAGAAATCATTTTGCGTGAGCTGGTTTTTTTCGATCAGTGCAAAAGCTTGCCTGGCGATGGTGCGGGTTTGTTTTTCGAAGTCCCTGACGGAGGTTTTGATTTTTCTTGCTATTTCCAGGAAATCTTCCAGTGATATGGTTTTTATTTTTTGCAACGGAAGGCTTCCGTCCTCATCCATGAGGGTTTTTGCGAGACCGGCGATTTGGTTTTCGATGCGCAGGTCCTTTTCTTCTTCGGCCTGGTTCAGAATGAAGGAAATCAGCAGGCGGGTTGAAGCCGAATCGGCTCCGGCCCTGCTGATCAGCAAATCCACGGCCTGGCGAAGCAAGGCATTGGCATCCAGTTCGACCTCGAAGTGAAGGGGCAGGTGAAGATCGAAGGCAAAGGTGCGGATCACCCGGTGAACGAAACTATCTATGGTGCTGACCGAGAAGTCTGAATAGTTATGCAGGATGCTCTTCAGCACCTCCCCTGCATGGGCGACCACCTGTTCTTCAGGAAGCGGCTCCAGTCCTTCCCCGATCCACTCCCCGTTGATTTGCCTTAACAGGTTCAGGGACCGCGACTCTTTTTCCTGCACGGATCCGGGCTGGGATGTCCCGGATTCTTTCAACCCGGGGGTTTTTTTTGAAGGGGCCAGGGCCGAGAGGTTTCCCAACTCATGAATGATGCGCCCCTTCATCTCTGCAGCGGCAGCATTGGTAAAGGTAATGGCCAGGATGCCAGACACCCTTGATGGATCCCTCAACACAATTTTCAGGTACTCCTTTACCAGGGTGTAGGTTTTCCCGCTTCCGGCGGAGGATTTGTATATCTGGAATAGCTGGCTCAATTCTTTTGGATAAAAAACAGAAAATTCCTGCCTGGTGGGTTGGCGGCCGGGACCTCCGCAAAAGCAAACATACGAATTTTTGTCGGGTTGGCTGCAGCAAAGAAGAGCCGGGTTACGTATTGTCAATACAGGGTTTCCGTTGTTATGCCGCGGGACCTTGTCAGACATGAGGAGCATCAAATCATTGGAATCACCACGGGTACGCCTGTAGCTTTTGCACTAACCTGCAAGATGATTCTTCGTTTCAAGCATCAACCCTACCAACCCAAGCAATGTGCCCGGTGGTGGTTTCCAATGATTTAGAGGTGAGTGCATGTGGTCGTCCGACCATGATTGATGCCCGCGCTCCTTAGGTGGCAAACGATCTTTTATTCGTGGATACTGGTTTTTTTTATCGGGCCCGGCAGTGCCCGTCCAAAAATTTTCCGATTATTTCGTTTTCATGGAATTTGGTCTTAAATTTGGACGGAATACACATTGAAGCACAATGGCCCCCGGACGGATTTCAGATGCCCGGAATGGGCCTGCATGGATTCAAATCAGAAGGGTTTGACGAAAAAAGCCTATTCGGAACAAGAGCTTATTGTTGGATGCCGCAGGCAGAGCAGGCGCTTCCAGGAATTGCTTTATAAGCGCTTTTTCGGTTTCGGCATGTCTGTTTGTCTCCGCTACGCCTACGGCAGGGAGGATGCCATGGAGATTCTCAACGATGGTTTTATGAAGGTGTTTGAGAATATTAGGGCCTTTGACGACAGCAAGCCTTTCAAGAGTTGGTTCAGAAGGATTCTGGTGAATACGGCCCTGGATCATTACCGTGCAAACCGCAAATACCGGATCAGCATGGCCTTTGAAGAACCGGATCCCGAAACCGAAGCGGTGGGGGAGGATGGGCTCGAAATGGATGCATCGGATATTTTGGGCTTGTTCGACCGGATTCCCGCCGTATACCGGCTAACCTTCAACCTTTATGAGGTAGAAGGGTACAGCCATGAGGAAATTGCCGGCTTGCTGGATATTTCGCCCGGAACCTCCCGTTCGAACCTGAGCCGTGCCAAGAAAATATTAAGGGGTTTATACCTCAATCAAAACAATGAACAGTGTCATGAAGCCGTTTGACGAAAAATTTGCTGACAGGGTTCGGGAGGTCTTTGACCTGTACGATGAACACCCTGATCCCATGGCCTGGGAGGACATGAAGGGGCGGCTTGATTATGCCAGGCGTCGCCGTGTGATGGCCTTGTTGCCGATGCTTTCAAGGGCGGCCACAATTCTTTTGTTTGTCGGTGTTTCGGCTTTCCTTTATACCACATTGTTCAATGCCGGTACGGATGATGCCGGGGTTTCCCCGCAAATGGCCGGAGAAACCACTGCCCCGGTATTACCAGATGATGCTTCCGCATTTACCGCTGATCCCCAACTTCCTTCATCGGCGCAGCTGATTGCTCCGGTTCCTGGCGAGGCCTTGCTTGCCCAGGCGTCTGAACCAGCCGCCTCCCCCTCCGCATCCGGATTGGAGAGATCTGGCTACGGGAATCCCGTAGCAATAACATCAATCCTGTCAGGAGGGGTGTCGGCCATGCTTCAAACCAGGGAAGTGCCGGATCTGCCCGAATTGGCCCAGGGCTCCCATTTCCGGGATGATCAGATAATGGCAGACCCATCCTACGAAAATCAAGGCCTTTATCCTGAACTCATTCCGGGTCAATCGCCTGGATCGGCCTTTAATTGGAGTGTTACCGCCGGATCGATGATGACCTTTGCCGAGCAGCAGCTGGCCAGCGGAATGGGGTATTCCGGCGGGGTGTTGACCGAATGGGCCGCCCTGCCACGTTTGAGACTTTCCTCGGGTATGCTGCTTGCCTATCAACAGTTTGAGGTGGAACGCATGCCCCTTCGAATGATTTCCAATCAGGAGATTCTTGCCGGTTTGGATTATAATGATGCAGACGCCTTCGGCGACCATGAATACGAATTCCTGGCCGTCGACATTCCCCTGAATGTTCAGTTCAGGCTTGGTGAGACACGCAACAGCCAGTTGTTTGTTTCGGCCGGTGTTTCTTCATTGTTCTACCTTCAGCAGCGGGTCAGCGGCTATAGTTCCGCTTTCGTCACCAGTCAGAGGTATAACCCCGATACCGGCCAATACCAGCCATTTTCCCAGTTTTCGGAAGTGTACCTTGATGACAGCTACGATGGCCTGAACCGCTTTGACTTCGCCCGCCTGCTGAATTTGTCGTTCGGCTACGTGATTAAAGGCAGCCGTCATTCTACGGTTATTGAGCCTTTTATCAAATACCCCCTGGGAACCATCAGCACCCGTGAGCTTAGAATGGGCATGGGCGGGGTCACCCTGCGCTACCGTTTCGGAACCGAATAAGGTTTGAGGCTTCCCCTAGTTTTTTGTCGGATTGGATATTCCCTTCCCAAATCCGCCAATTCTTTTTTACATTTGGAGACCAAATGATTCACCCATGGGAAAACCGATTTTGGTGGAGAAGCATTCCGGAGAAAAGGAACCGTTCTCTCCCGAGAAATTGCATCAGTCGCTCAAACGCGCCGGTGCCGGAGAAAAGCTGATTGCCCGGGTAGAAAAGGGCCTGATGCCGGAGATGTTTGACGGCATCACAACGGCCGAGATCTATCGCAAAGCTTTTCAGCTGCTCAAAAAGATACAACATCCCACGGCCGCCCGTTACAGTCTGAAAAATGCCATCATGGATCTTGGTCCCACGGGCTACCCCTTTGAGCAGTTTGTCGGAGAACTGCTCCGGGCAACCGGCTATGAGGTGCTTGTGGGGCAAATCATCCAGGGGCACTGTGTTCAGCATGAAGTGGATGTGGTGGCCAGCAATGCGGAGGAGCAGTTCATGGTGGAATGCAAATTCTACAACAACCAGGGGAAATACTGTAATGTGCAGGTTCCCCTTTACATCGACAGTCGATTCAGGGATATTGAACGGCAGTGGAAGCTGCATCCGGGCAACGGCCAGATCAAGTTCCGGGGATGGGTGGTGACCAATACCCGCTTCACCACCGATGCCATGGATTATGGAAAATGTGCCGGTCTGAAGATGGTCAGCTGGGACTTTCCGCACCATCATGGACTGAAAGATATGATTGAAGAATCCGGATTGTTTCCCGTCACCGTGTTAACGACCCTGAGCAAAAAGCAAAAGCAGATGCTTCTGGATGAAAAGCTGGTGCTTTGCGGCCAGCTGCAGCAGAAACCTGGCATTCTTGATAGCCTGGGACTATCTGAGGGAAAGAAAAAGAAGGTCATCCAGGAATTGGATGCATTGCTTTCGGTTTAAGGCCGGGTTTTTTGTATTTTTGTTTGTATCGTCACCAATCCCTGTCCCATGAAATCACAGCGATTCCCATTGATTGGCCCGGTTTTTTTTGTGGCCGTATTGTTCGTCTTTTCGGGCCTGTCGGCCCAGGAAGCCCCGCAGCATGTGGAGCCCCCGTTTTGGTGGTCGGGAATGACACATACCGAATTACAGCTTATGGTGCATGCCCCGGATATTGGCCTGTCCCGTGTGTCTGTCGATCATCCGGATGTGCGCATCCAGGAGGTGGTCGCAGTTGACAGCCCGAATTACCTGTTCGTTTATTTGGATCTGAAGGGTGTCGACCCGGGGGTGTTTCGCATCGATTTTTATGCGGACGGCCGCTTGCGCTATTCTTACGACTATGAGTTAAGAACGCGTGATGAAGGCTCCCGTTACCGTGTTGGCTTTGATGCTTCCGACGCCATTTACCTTCTCATGCCGGATCGTTTTGCCAACGGCGATCCTTCGAACGACCAAGTGGAGGGCATGCCGGATGTAACCGACAGGCGTATTCCGGATGCCCGCCACGGAGGCGATATACAAGGAATTATTGACAACCTGGACCATATCGCAGGCATGGGGTTTTCGGCCTTGTGGATCAATCCGCTGCTGGAGAACAACCAGCCCAGGTATTCTTACCATGGGTATGCCACCACGGACTTTTACAACATCGATGCCCGCTTCGGCAGCAATGATGATTACCGGCGCCTGGTGCACCATGCCGGCGAAAAGGGGATCAAAGTCATTAAGGATATGATCCTCAACCATTGTGGCCACCATCACTGGTGGATGGACGACCTGCCCTCGGCCGACTGGCTGAACCAATGGGGGGAATTTACCCGGACCACCTACCGGATGACGACCCTGATGGATCCCCACAGGACACAGGCTGATTACAGCCGGATGGTGGATGGCTGGTTCGACACCAATATGCCTGATTTAAACCAGCGCAACCGGCTATTGGCCACTTACATGATTCAAAACAGCGTATGGTGGATCGAATTCTCCGGATTACAGGGTGTTCGCCTGGATACCCAGCCATACGCCGACCGGTATTTCATGGCTGAATGGGGAAGACATGTCATGACCGAGTATCCCAACTTCATGGTCGTTGGAGAGGCCTGGATCGGCATCCCCGCCATAAGCAGCTACTTCCAGGGCGGAACACTGAACCACGACGGCTATGATTCAAACATACCGGCCGTGTTCGACTTTTCGCTTTACGATGCCATCGGCAGGGCATTCATTGAAGAGCAGGGCTGGGACAGCGGCATGATGCGGTTGTACAACTCCCTTGCCCAGGACTTCCTTTATGCGGATCCTTACAACCTGGTGGTGTTTGGCGACAACCACGATACGGACCGCCTGTTGACCCGGGTCGGGGAAGACATCGACAAATTGAAAATGGTCCTGAGTTTTCTTTTTACTACCCGTGGCATTCCCATGGTTTACGCCGGTACGGAACTCCTGGAGTCGGCCTTTGAACACGACGGGCATGGCAGGATGCGCACGGACTTTCCCGGGGGCTGGCCGGATGATGAGGTGAATGCCTTCACCAGGGAAGGGCGCAGTTTGGCACAGAACCAGATTGTGGACCACATTTCGGTACTGCTGGAATTCCGCCAAAGAAATCCCGTGCTTCATTATGGCTGGTTGAAGCATTTTGTTCCTGAGGGCAATGTTTATGTTTATTTCCGGTACGACAACCAGCAAAGCATCATGGTCATTTTAAATCAAAACGACCATGAAGTGCAGTTGGATATGGGCCGTTTCCGGGAAGGATGGGGGGGCTACTCCAGCGCAACGGATATTTTCTCCGGTCAGACCCATGGGGTGTTCGGCACCTGGGTCCTCCCGGCCAGTTCATCTATGGTTATGGAACTGCGCTAGAGGCATTTTCGTTCTGCCAGAAAATCATGAACCAGGCGTACTGGAAATAGATGGAATCGTCCCGTTTCATATTTTCCTCCATCAGGGTATTGGGGTAGGCGATCATGACCGGGTCTCCCGGATACCAGTTCGCAGGGGTTTTCACATTGAAATCATCATCGGTTTTTTGCAGGGCGATGAGGGTGCGCAGGGTTTCTTCCGTGTTTCTTCCGATCTCGGCCGGATAGAAATAGATGGCCCTGACGCGGTCTTCCCTGTCAATGAAAAACACACCCCGGATGTTTTTCCCCCTTTTTGCATTTGGGTGGCTCATGCCATACAAATCGGAGATTTCATAGGCCTGGTCATCGACCAGTGGAAAGTTGATTTTCACAGGCCCGCGGTCTTTATAATCAATTTCTTCCAGGGCGGTTTTCCAGGCAAAGTGGGTTTCCAGTTTGTCGGATGACAACACAACCAGCTTGGCGCCGAGTTTTTCGAATTCCCTTTCAGCGTGCGCCAGTTCCAGTATTTCGGTGGAGCAAACCGGCGTGAAATCCCGCGGGTGGGAGAACAATATTTTCCAGTTCCTTCCGAAATCGGCCGGGAAATGAATGGTGCCATTCGTCGATTCGGCGACAAATGAGGGTGCGGGATCCCCGATCAGCGGAACGGAAGGACTTTCCATGTTTGTTTTTTTCTGTGACCAGATCGGTGTAACCGACAATGTCCAAATCAAAATTCCAACGATAAATCTCATGTCTGAAAAATTTGAGGATTTTTTATCTCTTTTTCATACAAAGTTAAGCCGGAAAGGGGGGAGGGGGTTAGGACAAATTCGTCTATTCCTGGGACTTTTTATAATACGCCGACGGGGGATGGCCGAAAAAAGCCTTGAAGGTCCGGGTAAAATAGCCCGGGTCGGCATAACCCGTCATATAGGCTATTTCGCTGACGTTGCCTGCATTACTCCCGACCAGGTCCATGGCTCTGTGCATTCGGACCGAACGGATAAACTGCTTGGGCGACTGGTTGATCACCGCTTTTAGTTTTCTGTTGAATTGTGACTGGCTCATGCCGACTTCGAGCCCCAGTTCTTCGACCGAGAAGGTTTCGTTTCCGATGTTCTTTTCCATCACCCCCAGGACCCTTTCCATAAATGCCTGGTCACGGGATGTTACTGAGATTTCGCCCGGAACGATGAAGGTTTTTTCGCTGAACTTTTCCCGCAAGGCCCGACGGGTTTCAATCAGGTTTTTAACCCGGATTTTCAGTTCTTTTGGGTTGAATGGCTTGGTCAGGTAGTCGTCGGCCCCGGTTTCCAGTCCGACGATCCGATCCGCATCTCCTGCAAGGGCGGTCAGGAGGATAACGGGAATGTGGCTGGTCTTCTCGTCGGTTTTGATGTGCTCGCAAAACGCAAGTCCATCCATTTTTGGCATCATCACGTCACTGATGATCAGGTCGGGAATGATTTGGCCTGCCTGAAGCAGTCCGTCGGCCGCGTTCGGGGCTTCCGCCACATGGTATTCTTCCCCCAGGCTGGATGCAATGTAGTGGCGCACATCCACATGGTCCTCAACAACAAGGATCAGGGGTACGGCATGAGGGGTGCGGTTTATCTGACTGCTTTGAACGGCAGGCGTTTGTTTCTTTCCTGGCTGCCGGCCTGGGTTTATTGGGGGGCGACTGTCGGCCGGAAATGGTTTGGTAAAGGCCTCCTGATTCTTTTCCCTAATCTGGGAATCGGCCAAATGGGACTTTCCGCATGGGAACCTGAGCGAGAATGTGCTGCCGTGGCCCGCTTCGCTTTTTACCACAATACTGGCGTTGTGTACCCTGACCAACTCCTTCACATAAGCCAGCCCGACCCCCGTTCCCCCATGTTCCCTGTTGGGCGAAGGGTCCACCTGGTAAAACCGGTCGTAGATGAGAGGCAGCTTATCGGCAGGGATACCGATACCGGTATCTGCCACGGATATTTCCAGGTGTTTTTTCCCTGATTTATCGGCCCTCAGGCAGACACTGACGGTGACCCGCCCGTGTTTTGGAGTGAATTTGAAGGCGTTGGAAAGGAGATTGGTCAGGATTTTTTCCAGGATGTCAGGGTCGAAATAGAAATCCTTCATTAAAAGGGGGTCAGAGACACCGCGGGACTCCTCATACCGGAGTCCGATGTTCTTTTGCTCCGCCAGGGAGGCGAATGACATGACCAGGCCTTTCATGAAACCGGACAAGTTGCCCGGACCTGCCTTCACCGGATAACCGCCACTCTCGAGCCTTGAAAGGTCAAGCAACTGGTTGATCAGTTGCATTAACCTGGTGGCGCTGTGTTGCATGACGATCAATGTCTTTTTCCTTTTCGGATCGGGATTCTCTTCCAGCATCTGCTCCACGGGTCCCTTCAATAAGGTGAGGGGGGTGCGGAATTCATGCGATATATTGGCAAAAAACACCGATTTTAAGTGGTCAAGCTCCTTGAGTTGATTGGTTTCGATCTGTGCGATCCTGACACGGTTTCTTAACCGCAGTCTTGACAGTTCATATATCCGGAAGCCGGCAACCAAACCCAGTGCAACCAATATGTAAATGGTGATCATCCATGGCTTTCCGAACCATGGGGTGGCAATGTGGATGGTGCTGCGGGCCTCCCGGTTGCTCCAGACCCCATCGTTGTTCGTCCCGCGAACCCTGAGGGTATACCTGCCGGGTTTCAGGTCCGTAAAGGTGACGCTCCGCTGGTTGCCCAGTTCAATCCAGTGTTCCCCCTGCTCCGTGAGGGAGTACATGAAACGGTTTTTATGGGGCGCCCTGTAATCCAGGGAAGAGAAAGTGATGGTGAAGTGGTTATGCCTGTGGTCCAGAACGATTTCCGGGTTTTCTGAAATATTGATCGGTTCGGCCTGCCCGGGGTTTTCACCCTTATTGGTAAGCACCCGGAAATCGGTAAACACCACGGGTGCCTGATAGTTGTTTTCCTTAATCCGTGAGGGGAAAAATCGGTTGTACCCTTTGATCCCTCCGAAAAACAGCTCACCTGCAGGACTTTTATAAAAGGCTCCGCCATTGAACTCATTGCTTTGCAAACCCTCAGAAGCGGTATAGTTGGTGAAGGTTTCACTCATTGGGTTGAACCGGGACAGCCCCCTGTTGGTGCTGATCCACAAATTCCCCTCATCATCCGGAAGGATCCCGTAAACCATATCGTTGGCCAGTCCCTCGGCCGTCGAATAATGCCTGAACAGACCTTTTGCAATATTAAAACGATTCAGTCCGCCGCCTCCGGTTCCGATCCACAGGATTTTTTCAGGTTCAAGGGGATCTGGCAGTATGGATACAACATGGTTGAAACTCAGACTCTGGGGATTATTGATGTCATTGACATAAGTGGTCAGTCTCCCGCTGTTTTTCTCAAAGTAATGGAGCCCGTTTCTTGCCCCGATCCAGAAATTTCCAAGGTGGTCGGGATATAGGAATGGGAAAGAGGCATCCCGGTAGTTGTCCAGGGGTTCATGGTTGTACCGGAAGTGTTCAAATTGTTCTGTGTTGTGATCAAAACGCGCAATGGTGTTATGGGTCAGCACCCAGATCTCTTCATCCCCGAGGTGGACAAAACCCACCCTGGGTTCAATGCCGCTTTCCCCTTCCGACAGCCCCGTTGGAAATGCCCGATGGGATTTTGTTACGGGATCGTACCGGATCAGACCTATCGCTGATCCCAGCCAAAGTATCCCCTGTTCATCCGACTGTATGGAAAAAACCAGTCGTTCTCCCCTTGGAAGACCGTCCAATATGCCCGTCGGTTCCATGACCGACCGGGGCCTGTCCACTTTGAAGAGGCCCTGGTTCGCCCCCAGCCATAAGACATTGCTGTCTGCCCGATCCTGATAAAATGCCCTGATGCTGAGGTCTCTGGTGGAGGAGATGCCTTCGACCGCTACGGGTAGCCTTTCCTCCGGATATTCGAATTTCAGGGCCCGCGGATCGAATAAAGTGAGGCCGTGTCCGTTGCTGCCAATCCACAGGCCGCCCCCTTTGTCGGAAAACATGGTGATGTACTGTCCTTTCTGAAGGCCATCTGACTGGTGTTCCTGAAAAGAGAGCTTCTGGCTGATTCCGGTGGGGGGATGCAGGATGGTAATGCTTTCGCCGCTGCTGAACCAAATTTCTTCCCTTCCCTGATTGTAGAACATGCTGGCTGCAACAACGCTTTTGGAAAGGGGATCCGACCCGGGAACGGTATAAGGCACAAAAACCTCCCGGTCCCTGTCCAGACGGAACAAGCCCAGCATATTGCCCATCCAGATTTCGCCCGAGGCATCTTCGAGGAAAACCTTGCTTCCGGCGGTGGGGTGGCCCGTCGTCCCGTTTTCCGGTCTTAGAAAAGGAACCTGTTTAAATACTGGGTTTTCGTCGGATGGGTCAAACACAAATGTGTTTTGGCGGGTGCCCACCCAAAGCTGTCCGGATCGGTCGCAGAAAAGGGTGTTGATCCAGGCATTCTGTTCAGGAAAGCCTTTGTCATGATACCGGACAATCAAGGTGTTTTCGGGCGCTGGCGATTGCCCGCCGTCCGGCAGGACCATCTGGTGCAGTCCGCCGGTATTGGTCGCCACCCATAAGTTTCCTGTGTGATCGCTCTCAATGGCCTGTATATAATTGTTGTCCAGGCTGTTGTGGTTTCCGGGCTCATGAAAAAACCGAATAAATGTACGGCTTGATCTGTCGAAAAGGTGCAAACCGCCATCCAGGGTTCCGATCCAGAGCCGGTCGGAAGGATCCTCGTAGATACAGGTGATGTAGTTGCCTTTCAGGCTGCCTGACTCAAAGGGATCGTACCTGAAATGGGTAAATTCGTGGCCATCGAACAGGTTCAGTCCGTCCTTCGTGCCAATCCAGATAAACCCCTGGTGATCCTGTATAACGGCTGAAACCAGGTTTTGGGAAAGGCCTTCGTTTACGGTGTATGAAGTGAAGCGAAACCCCATGGGATAGAGGGTGGGGCCAATGCCGGCAGATGACCGACCGGACACGGGCATGCACATGGTGCAGCCAATTAAAATTACGAACACAAGGAGATGAAACAGGCCGATACAAGCCCTGCTGTCATCAAACAAATGCCGGACTGTCTTCAATTGTTTTTCCATCAAGCGAGGAGTAATGAAGCCACTGAATACCAACGGGATGGTTCGCTGGAGATGATCCGGTTTCAGCATCCCTCATCCCGGGATGCTTTCTATGGCTTGCTCTTTACCATTAAGTTACGAATTTTTTTTCAAAAAGCCTTCATTTTCTGCTGGTTTCCGGGAAAGCCGGTTCCTGGTTGGGTTATTCGTTTAAAAATGACGATATTTGCCTGGTTTCCATCCGATCTCCATTTCAAACCACATGAAAAAGACAATTGTCGGACTACTTGCTTTGCTTTTGCTGGCCTTGATTGCCGGAAGTTTTGTGGAGATTCCCTACAAAATACGGGCCCGTGGTGTGATCATGCCTGTAGAAGAGTGGGGCCTTTCCCGGGGAACCGGAGGCAGCCTGGTTCAAATGCAGGAGAACCACCTGAGTGGCGTGGTCAGCCAGTACAATGTTTCCGAATTTCAACGGGGCGACGTTGCCAGCTACCGGTTTAATGAAGATTTATTGCAATCAGGCAATGTGAAGAAGGGGGATACGATTGCCTGGGTTTATACCAGCGACATCCACCTCGACCTGATTGCCCTTCAGGGTGATCTGGCCTATCAGCGCTCTCTGCTGGAGGTTTATATCTCAGGGGAGAAGCCGGAAGAGATGGCTGTGGCAGAGAACCGCGTCGAACTGGCACAGCAGGAGCTGGAAAACCAGCATAAGCAAACCGCCCGGATGGTGGAGCTCTTTGAGCAGGGCGTGGTGTCCCGCCAGGAGTACGAATTGTCTGTCAATGAGTTAAAGGTCAGGGAATATGCCCTTGAAATTGCACAATCCGTATACCAGGCCATGCAAAGCGGGAGGAAAAGCGAGGACATCGAGGTGATCCGTTCCCGGATTGCCTCCATGGAAACGCAAATCGCACAGCTTCAAAGTCATATGGGTGCATTTCACCTGGTTGCCCCCATTTCGGGACAGGTAATCAGGGAAAGAAATCCTTCCTTGCAGGGCGGGTCGGAGGTTATTTTGCGCGTCGCCGATTTTTCGTCCTATGTGGTTTATCTGCCTGTGGATTATTACGAAGAACCCTATGTGGAAACGGGACAGACAGTCAGCTTCCGCTCTGCTTCGGGTTTTTTAGGGAGCGATGGGAAGGTGGTCTCCGTCGACAACAACATACGGCTCATCAACAACCGGCCCAAAATTTTTCTGGGTGTTGAGGTTGCCCAGCCTGAGGGTGGTAAGATTTTGCGCAACATGGTGGTCGATGCCCATGTCATTTGTGACACCATCCGACTATGGGAATACCTGGGCAGACTGTCCAGGAACGTTTACCAAAATTAATCCGGCAACAATTGTCCGCGTTGTTCATGTTCAGAAGCGAAAGAAAATACCTGGTTCCCAATTATCTGCTCGATCCCTTGCGATCGCGCTTCGGGGGGTTTGTGCGGCCCGACCTTTATAGTGATGAAGATAAGAAGGGGCGATACCAATACACGGTAAGGAGTATTTATTTCGACAGCCACGATATGGCCTTTTATCACGAAAAACTATCGGGACTGATGGACCGGAGGAAACTAAGGGTGAGGGGATACAACCAGATGAAACCCGGGGAGGAGGTGGTTCTGGAAATCAAGCTTAAAAACGGCAACCGCATTTTCAAACACCGGGCAGGGGTTCTCTATGAACGCCTGAATGAGATTTTGCAGACCGGGGAGGTGGAGCCTTTTCTGTATCATGGGAGCGGGCAGGATCTTGAAAAGGCCCTGACGGATGCCGGCCGTTTCCTGTTTCATTACAAAAACCGGCAACTAAAACCTACCTGCCTTGTGGCATACGAGCGGGAAGCCTATCATGGGAAACACAACCCGGGTGTGAGGGTTACCTTCGATAAGAACATCCGCAGCAGGCTATACCCGGAGATTGAACAGCTTTTTTCGGAGGAGCACCTGCGGCTGCTTTTCAAAAGCCATTTTATTCTGGAGGTAAAATATTTTGAGGACAAAATGCCCTCATGGGCCAGGTCCATCATATACGAATTCAAGCTGAGAACCGAGGCCCTGTCGAAGTATGTGATCGGGTTCGATGTCAACAAGACGTTTGCGCATTATTAATGCTTGACTTTCACAGGC
>JAWLHS010000034.1:0-16321 GCA_041690235.1 Bacteroidales bacterium | reverse complement strand
AAACCGCCTGCATTCCGGATCCATATGATTCCGGAAATCAGTCAGCTGTACAAAAAAAAGGCCCCCGGTGAGGGCCTTTTTTTTGTAGGTTGAATTAAGGTTTAATACTTTGGCGTCACGTCCATGTTGTAGAACATAAAGGAGTAAATATCTGCCAGCTCTTCAATTGTCTTTGAAACCGGCTTCCCGGCTCCATGTCCGGCCTGGGTTTCAATCCGGATCAGTACCGGGTTCGGACCTTCATGTTTGTGCTGGAGCTCTGCAATATACTTGAAGCTATGTGCGGGAACCACACGGTCGTCGTGATCAGCGGTAGTAACGAGTGTGGCCGGATAGTTGACGCCTTCCCTGATGTTATGCAGGGGAGAATAGGCATACAGATTGGGAAATTGTTCCGGATCCTCACTGGAACCGTAGTCGCTCACCCATGCCCAGCCAATCGTAAATTTATGGAAGCGCAGCATATCCATCACACCAACTGCGGGGAAAGCAACCTTGAAAAGCTCGGGGCGCTGGTTGATCACAGCTCCGACAAGGAGTCCGCCGTTCGAACCACCCTGAATGGCCAGTTTCTCTGAGGAGGTATAATTTTCACGGATGAGGAACTCTCCGGCAGCAATGAAATCATCAAATACATTCTGTTTGTTCAGCTTGGTGCCGGCCTCATGCCATTCCTTGCCATATTCTCCGCCGCCGCGGATATTGGCCACCGCATAAACGCCCCCATTTTCGAGCAGTATCAGGCGTGCAACGCTGAATCCCGGGGTCATGCTGGCGTTGAAACCGCCATAGCCGTATAGCAGGGTGGGATTGTCGCCGTTCAAATCAAGCCCCTTTTTGTGGGTGATGAACATGGGGATCATGGTGCCATCCTTGCTCGGATAGAATACCTGCTTGGTTTCATAAGCCTCAGGTTCAAAGTCGATATCGGGTGCAAAATACACCTCATAGGTATTCGCCGAAGCGTCATATTTGTATATGGTCGAGGGGAAAGTGTAAGAGCTGAATGAAAAGAAAGCCGTTGATTCATCTTTCTTTCCGCTGATGCCGCCAAAGCTGCCTGTTGTCGGCAGCACCAACTCATCCAGTCGTTGCCCGTCCATGTCGTAGATATACACCTTGCTTTTCACATCTTCCAGGTAATTGGCAAAAATCTTTCCGTCAATCAGATTAACGCCCCGAAGGAGGTGTTCGCTTTCGGGAATGACCTCTACCCAGTGGCGCGGACTGGGAACTGCCGGATCAACCAGAACAAGGCGGTAGAGCGGAGCATCGTTGTTGGTGTACACCAGCATTTTTCCGTCCACATGATCCAGAATACGGTTGTTGTAATCAAACCCCTCGATAAGCAATGTGAAATCACTGCCAGGGCGATCAAGGTCTTTAAGATAGATGGCATTCCCACTCGTACTTTGGGTTTCATTGATAACCAGGAAGCGTTCATCTTCCGTTGTGCCAGCACCATAGTTGCGTCGGGGCTGCTCCGGGTTATGATAGATCAACTCATCCTGGTCCTGCGTATTCCCCAGCCTGTGGTAAAAAACCTTGTGGTATTCGTTGGCTGCAGAAAGCTCGGATCCCTCTGCGGGCGCATCGTAACGGCTGTAATAGAATCCGTCGTCTTTCCATGAAATGCCTGAAAACTTAACCCATTTGATATGGTCGTCCAGGTCATTGCCAGTCTCAATCTCCCGCACGAACAATTCATTCCAGTCTGATCCACCCCTTGAAATACCGTAAGCCAGGAAACGGGCATCATCGGAAATGCTGATAGAGGTTAAGGCCACCGTTCCGTCTTCCGACATGGTGTTTGGATCGAGCAAAACCCTTGGTTCGCCATCAATGCCTTCACGAACGTATAGCACGCTCTGGTTTTGCATGCCGTCATTCTTGGTGAAAAAGTAAAGGTCGCCTTCCCAGAAAGGAGTGGAGTACCTTTCATAGTCCCAAATCCCGGTCAGGCGTTCCTTGATCTTTTCCCGGAAAGGAATCTGCTCCAGGTAACCAAAAGTCAGTTCATTCTGGGCCTCAACCCAGGCTTTGGTTTCCGGGGAATTGTCATCCTCCAGCCAGCGGTAGGGATCGGCCACTTCCGTTCCGAAATAATTGTCAACTACCTCCTCCCTGCGGGTGTCTGGGTACTCGAGGGGTTGCGGGCTCTGGCATTGAAACAGCATCAGCGCGATGATTAACAAGGAAAACGGCGCAAAGACTTTCTTGTTCATGTTTTTTTTGGTTTAAGTGAATGATCGGATAATGGCATGGGGCTATTTTCCCCATGTGTCTAAAAGACAAAGGTCAAGATTATTCATTAATGAAAAGACAATTCGAGCAGAAAATTTATCATATTTTAATAAAATGTACTTTTGCCAATGAATCAATAGGCACGAGTTATCTTTTAACCTGATAAAAGTTTATGGATAAAACAATCAAGCGCATTTCTGTATTTCATATCAACGGCCCCGAGGGTCTGCCGGAGGGTGGTTCACCGGCCGAAAATGGTGTGCTTTCCCGCACAACGGAATTTCATCCGGAATGGGGCAAGCCCGTTTGTGAAACGCAATACGATGTTCATGGGCAGATGGAGCAGAAGACCGATTATGTATACGATAACAAGGGGTTTTTAATTCGGGAAGTCCTCATAGAGTCGGATGGGGAAGTCGTCGAGGAGCGCTCATTTGAGCCCAATGAGCGGCAAGGTGTAAAAAAGGAATTCCGGCACTATGCGGATGGATCCCATGATGTGGCGGACCACTTTTATGACGGGGCCGGGCGCCTGGTGCGTAAAGTCATCTCCGACGATGAAGGGGAAGTGGAGCGCATCGAGACACTTTCCTACAACGGAGAAAAACTGGTGCATGAACTTGCCATGGATGGCCGGGAAAACATCCTGTTCGAGGTCCGGTACACATACAACGGGGAGGGTTTGCTTGAAGAAGTGCACACCAATAACCCGGAAGAAGGAACCGCTTTTCAGAAAGTCCATGAATACAATACGGATGGAAAAAGGACGGCGACCCTGGTTTATGACCAAGACGGAGAGCTCATCGAGCGGTATTTGTTTGAGCTCAACGAGCAGGGGCATCCCTCCTCAGTGGTTGAGGAAACACGGACGAAGAAAAACGCCCTTAAAATGACCTATGATGCGCAGGGAAATGTTGTTTATCAGGAGGAGCGTGATTTGGCCGGTGAGCTGGTAAACAGGGTGGAACGACATTATGACGGGGATGGACGACTCGTTGAAAGCCATGTGGCATTCCGCAATCCCATGCTGGGTGTGATCCAGGAATATTCGGTCTTTCAGGAATATGAGTTTTTTTAGAAGATAAAACCTGGTACATATGGAGCAAGTGGCCTTTTTTGAGACGTTTTGGTGGACATGGATCCTTCTTCCGGTATTGATATTCTTTTCCCGTATTCTTGATCAGAGCATAGGGACCCTGAGACTTATTTTCGTTTCAAAGGGGTTTCGCCATATCGCCCCGGTGCTTGGTTTTTTTGAGGTCATCATTTGGCTGCTGGCCATTACCCAGGTACTGAAGCATCTGTACAACCCCATGTGTTATATTGCCTACGGAGCCGGTTTCGGGATGGGCAATTATATAGGGATACTGCTGGAAGAGAAGATTTCAATAGGCAATGTATTGGTCCGGATTATTCCGAAGTCGGATACCGAGGGACTGATCCGTCATCTGCGCGAAGTGGGGTTTGGGGTGACGTCAGTTGATGCGGAAGGGGCAAAAGGGCCTGTAAAGATCGTTTTTACCATTATGAAACGCAAAAACATCCCGCGTGCGATAAAAATAATTAATGAATACAATCCCCATGCCTTTTATACCATTGAAGAAATCAAGGCGGTGAAGGAAGGTTATTTTGGGATCCACCAGAAAAAACCTTTTTTTCCGGCGCTTGGGACTTTGTTTTCCAGGTGAACAAAAAAGAAGCCGTCTCGCAGCATTGCCTTGAGACGGCTTCTTTTTATTGTAGCATGGGCTTGCCTACCTTCTGACACTAATCTCTCCACGGGTGGTGGAGTAGTTGATCTTTAAGGCATTGACAAGTCTGAGCTCTTGTTTTACATCCGTAACGATACCCATCTTGGTATCGCGGTCCACTTTAAGTGAGGTGGTCATCAGCGGCCGTTCAGCCTCTGGCCTTGCCTCCCTTTCGGCGGAGACAAAAGAGGCAATTTCAGAAACGGAGGCAAAGGCATCGTTGAGCTGAATTCTGGGCTCCGTACCAAATACCTGCGACTGAAGGGGAGGGCCGATGTAAATAAAGCTGACGAGGGATTTTCGCTCCAGTTTCTGGATTTCGGAGGCAGGTGGCAGCTGGGTTCTGACAAACAGTGTCGTTTCCCTCATGGTTGTCGTTACCATAAAGAAAAAGAGCAGCATAAAGATAATGTCAGGAAGGGATGCGGTGTTGATCTTCACTGATTTTGATGCACTGTCTTTTCTGAATCGGGCCATATTATCTTTCTCCTATATCTTTTGGTTCTGCTTCTGAAATCTGCATGGGTACAGCCTCGCGCACGGCCTTGATGAGGTCCTCATCCGTCAGTTCCGAGAACCTCATTCCATAGTGCTGACGCGACACCTCGTCACGGATTTCATTCACAGCCGCAGCCAGTTCATTCTGCACTGCAATGTACATTTCATAAGATGTCCCCCTGTCGTTCTGCAGGGAAATAACCCCCCTGGAAACCTCAACTTCCCCCATGTTCTCGATGGTTGTTAACCTCTTTTCAGGCATGTTGGGATCATTGTTTCGATTCAACAGGAAGTCCTTGGTTTGTTGGCGCAGGTCCTCAACGCGTCCCGGTTGTCCTTCCACCAGCAGTCGGTCTTCTCTGTCGACAAGAACCACAAACACATTCCGTTCCCTCACGGGGGGTGGTGGTGGGGCATTCGGGTCAATGGGAGGGGGCAACATCCTGATAATCCCTGAATCAACGTCCATGGTGGTGGTCACCAGGAAGAAAATCAGCAGAAGGAAGGCAATGTCGGCCATTGATCCGGCATTGATTTCGGGATTCATTCTAGCCATAGAAAGATCTCCTTAATACGATTTTGGTTTCTATCTGAAAAACTTGTATACCTCTGTGAAGACGGCCGCCAGTAGTCCGAGGCCAATCAGGATAATGGTGGCGGTAATGCCGCCGCCAATCCATTGTGATGCGGTTGGTCCGATGTTGGATGCTTCGTAAACCTCATTGGTGCTGATGGCGTAGCTGAAAAACAGCACCACCAACAAAATGCCCAGTCCGATCAGGGTGCCCCTGGCTTTCCGAAAATCCTGTATAAAGAAGAAGATCGGGAAAATGACTGCGGCAATTACGGCAATGACTATGAGGCCATACGTCACGTACATTCCTATGTTTAATACCGTTTCGTTCATGGATAATGGTTTTTTTTATTTTTGGTATTTGATCAGAAGGTCCATGAAAGAGATGGTCGAGTCTTCCATGCTGTTAACGATACCGTCGATCTTGGAAACGATGTAATTGTAAAAAACCTGAAGGATAACGGCAACGATCAAACCGAATACGGTTGTCAAAAGGGCCACTTTAATACCGTCAGCAACAATGGTTGGTGAGATGTCACCCGCCTGGGAAATGGCGTCGAATGCACCGATCATACCAATAACGGTACCCATAAATCCAAGCATGGGCGCGATGGCAATGAAGAGGGAAATCCATGTGAGATTCATTTCCAGCCTTCCCATTAATACGCTGCCATAAGAAACAATCGATTTTTCAACAATTTCCATGCCTTCAGAGTAGCGATCCAATCCCTGGTAATAGATACTGGCAACGGGCCCGCGGGTCTTGCGGCACACCTCTTTGGCTTCTTCCACACCGCCTGCTTTCAAAGCATCCTCAACCTTGTTGAGCAGCTTGGTGGTGTTGGTGGTGGACAGGTTCAGGTAAATGATCCTTTCAACGGAAAGGCCCAACCCGATAATCAGGCACAAAAGGATAACGCTCATAAATGACGCACCACCTTCGATGAACTTTTCTTTCAGGATGAAGTGCCATGTTTGATCTCCGTAGTCTGCAGTCAGGGTTTGATCCATCGCACCGGACGGAGTGGGCTCTGCCTCTTCGATGATGGTGTCGGTATCAGCCGCTTCAGTTGCAGCATCCTGTGCGTCAACCTGTGCTTGAACCATGGTGGTGACACCAAAGGTAAGCATCCCCGCTACTGTAAGAAAGGCGAATAATTTTTTCATAATTAATTCAGTTGGTTTTTGTTTTAAACGAAAAATGATTAATTGAAAATTATTGGTTTTCGGTTTGGTGGATAATTGGCGGAGAGAAAGGGATTCGAACCCTTGATCCGCTTGTGGCGGATACACACTTTCCAGGCGTGCGCCTTCGACCACTCGGCCACCTCTCCCTCTTGCCGAACCCTTGAGGGCCCATTTTTCAAGGTGCTAAAATACAAAAAAAATGAAACATAACTATCATTCACTGTTTTTTTACCGGCATCCCGGTGTTTTTTACTTTCCCTTGTTATTCTTCGTAGATAACAGTCAGGACTGTCTGTCCGACAGCCTTTAAGCTTGCAGGATCAATATGCTCCATCCGGTCGGCGGTGGTGTGCCATTGAGGGAAAAACCCATGCGGCGTGCCGTCGTCCAGGTGGATGATATTGATGGTAGGGATATCCCTGATGGTGTTCACATAATAGTGGTCGTCGGTTACATAGGTGCCCTCCCGGTCCGGAAAATAGTTTCCATACCCCAGTCTCCGGGCGGTATCCCAAACCTTCCTTACCACGCCCGGGGCGAAAAGCATGGAAAACCCTTCTCTTTTGAAGGTGGCGTTTTCAGCCCCGACCATATCCAGAAGAATCCCGTAGTGTGCCTGGTAGTCAGAGCGGTGGGGATTTGTGGCCCAATGCTGTGCCCCGAGTGCCCAGGTATCGCCATCTGCTCCAACGGCCGCTTCATGTTTTCCATAGTCTTCTGCATCAAAAAAAATGATGTCAATCCCGGGCCCGGTGGGCAACTGGCTGAGATGGCGCGCGATTTCCAGTAATACGCCTACTCCGCTGGCCCCATCATTTGCCCCGTCGATCGGGTCATAATGCCGGGCCGGATCTTCATCCCAATCAGCAAAGGGCCGGCTGTCCCAGTGCGCGCATAACAAAATGCGGTTGCGCTTTTCCGGCTGAAAAGAACCGATGATGTTTCTGATGTTTAATACCGTTCCGTCAAATGCCCTTGTTCTGGTGTCCTGTATATATAATGTATCAGCAAACCTTCCGAGTGTCTCTGCCAGCCATATGCCACATTCCCTGTGGGCTTCGGTGTTGGGAACACGTGGTCCGAACAGGGTCTGTTTTTCGACAAAGGAGAAGGCCGAATCGGCATTGAACACAGGGATAACCACCCTTTCTGCGGGGGAGTCGGACTGCGAAACAATGGGTGGGTTTTGTTGCCCCGACCCGCCGCATGACGACAACAAGGCGATAATCATGGAAAGGAGCACGGAGATCTTTCTGGCAGGGAATGACATGAGATGGTTGTTTAAACCACAAAGATACACGCTTACAGGCAATTTTTCATTAAAGGGAAGTAAATCCATTCCGGATGGTACTTCCTCAAAAAAACATTAATTTTGCTCCCCGGTGCCGGAAATGATTCCGGGCCCGGATGCTAATCCTCAATTTTTATGCCAGTGAACCCCGAAAAAAGAATTGCCGAGGCCGTGTCTGAAATTATTTTCCAGGAATCCGGACAGCATGTCACTTTGGAAAACATTGATTTGCAAAGGACCCGCAAGGAATTTGAGGGCGATTTCACCCTGGTGGTATTCCCTTTTGTAAAAATCATCCGCAAATCGCCCGAACAATGTGCCGACTTTTTAGGACAGGCGCTTGCAGCGAGGCTCGGGGAGATTGCCTCCTATCATGTCATCAAGGGTTTTTTGAACCTAACCCTTGATCCGGCCTTTTGGCTGGAGTTCCTGAGAAGCCAGATGAACAATGCCACTTTTGGCGTGCAGCCAGTTTCTGATCGCAGCCAGGTGGTGGTGGAGTTTTCCTCGCCCAATACCAACAAACCACTTCACCTGGGGCATATTCGCAATAACCTGCTCGGGTACTCGGTGGCACGAATTCTTGAAGCCGCCGGACAAAAGGTCACAAAGGTGAACCTGGTGAATGACAGGGGAATCCATATATGCAAGTCCATGCTGGCGTATATGAAGTTCGGGAAGGGTGAAACCCCTGAGACGGCAGGTAAAAAGGGAGACAAGCTGGTGGGCGATTATTATGTGAGGTTTGAGAAAGAACTGCAGGCAGAGGTCAACACCCTGGTTCAGGAAAAAGGCCTGAGCGGAGAAGCGGCACGCAAGCAGGCCCCCCTGATGCAGGAGGCCCAGGCTTTGCTCAGAAAATGGGAACTCAGGGATCCTGAAACCATTGAGATCTGGGAGCGGATGAATGCATGGGTCTACAAAGGGTTTGATGCCACATATCGGCGCATGGGGGTATCGTTCGATAAAATCTATTATGAGTCGGACACCTATCTGCTGGGAAAGGAGCTGGTTCTGGAAGGACTGAACAAAGGAATTCTTCAGCAGAAGGAAGACGGTTCCGTATGGGCTGAGCTGTCGGACGAAAACCTGGATGAAAAGCTGTTGTTGCGTGCCGACGGGACCTCCGTATATATGACACAGGATCTGGGCACTGCCCAACTGCGCTACGATGATTTCAAGCCAGGCAAAATGGTTTATGTGGTTGGCAACGAGCAAAACCATCATTTTGATGTGCTTCGGAAGGTACTCAAAAAGCTGGGCAAGCCCTATGCAGAGTCAATCTTCCACCTGAGTTATGGCATGGTGGAACTGCCTGAAGGGAAAATGAAATCAAGGGAGGGCATCGTGGTGGATGCGGATGATTTAATGGATGATATGTTCGGGACCGCAAGAAAAACGACCGAGGAACTGGGGAAAACGCAGGAATTTAGTGAGGAGGAAAAGGAGCGGCTTTATCATGTCATCGGAATGGGCGCCCTGAAATACTTTATTCTGAAGGTGGATCCGAAGAAGAACATGTTGTTCAATCCCGCGGAGTCGATCGATTTCAATGGCAATACCGGCCCGTTTATACAGTATACATACGCCCGGATCCGGTCCATCCTGCGAACCGCCGGCACGGAACGCCTCGAAGCCATCGATCCGCGCCCGGATCCCGGACTGATCAATGATAAAGAGTTGGTTCTGCTGAAACTCCTGTACGGGTTTCCCCAGGTCGTGGCCGAAGCGGCCTCCGAACTCAGTCCGGCGAAAATTGCCAATTTTTCCTATGAGTTATGCAAGACCTTCAACCAGTTCTACCACGAATGCTCCATTTTGAATGAGCCCGATGTAGTCATCAGCGAATTTCGGTTGAAGCTGGCCCAATTAACGGCCCAAACCATTCATAACGGGATGGGGTTGCTGGGAATTGACGTCCCGGAGCGGATGTAAGGCGCTTTCCACTGCTTGCCCGGGGATCAGGAGTTCCAGATCTCCCACGATCTTTCTGCCTGCAACACCAGCATCTGCAGTCCGCCGACAATCCTGCACCCCTTGCTTTTCCCAAGCGCCAGGAACCTGGTCTGTTCCGGGTTGTAAACCAAATCGTACAGGATGTTTTTGCCGGATAAGTGCCCGTATGGGATGGGGGGATGGCCCTGTGTATCGGGAAACATGCCCAGTGGGGTTGTATTGATAATCAGTGGATGGGTTTCAAGGTGCCTGGCCTCCAAATCTCCGTAGTTGATGGTTTGCCCGCCCGTTGATTTCCTGGAAACAAGCAGGTAGTCCCACCCCCTGGCATCCAATACATGGCAAACAGCCTTTGACGCGCCTCCTGTTCCCAGAACCAGGGCCCTGACGGGGCTTGTTATGCCGTTTATTTCCAGGCTTCTGGAAAACCCATATGCGTCTGTATTGTGACCGGTTAAGAATGGGTCTCTTCCCCCTTGTTCAATGGCAATTGTATTGACCGCCCCGATGGCCCTGGCTGTGTCGGACAGGGCATTCAGATACGGGATGATCCTTTCTTTATAAGGAATGGTCACATTCAATCCCCGGAGCAGGGGCCTTTCTCTGATCAGTGCGGGAAAATGACGGATATCCTGCAGGGGAAACAGCCTGTAGCTGGCGTCGGTAATGCCTTCCCTGCTGATCTTCTTTTCAAAATGGGTGGCCGACCAGGAGTGGGAAAGGGGGTATCCGATTAATCCGTATTGCCTCATGGGGTATGATTTAATTCTCCCGGCGGGGTTGTTCCCTTTGCGCGGTCCATTCGAACAACAAAATAATGGCCAGTCCGACGACCATACAAACGCCCACCTGCCATAACATGGGATCGGCATGATATAATTCCGAGAACCTGCCCGGTGTGATGCTTTTTTCCAATACCGGAACCCACTCCCCATGGCTGTTCTGCCGGGATTCCAATACCTCCTTCCAGGGCCATAGCTTATTGAGCGATCCGATCATAAAGCCGGACAGCAAGGCCATGGTGGCATTGGGGTATTTTTTGAATAACCAGGAAATGACATGGGAGAAACTGACAATACCAATCAGGCAACCCAGGGCAAATGCGCCCAGTACCAACACCTTCACATCTTTTAATGCGTTGAGCATGTATTCGTACTTTCCCAAAAGAAGCAATATGAAGGCCCCGGAGACTCCCGGCAGTATCATTGCACAGATGGCGATACAACCCGAAATGAATACGAACCAGAGGGCGTCGGTTGTGGTGGCGGGGGTTGAAATGGTTATGTAATAAGCGATTATGGTGCCGGCCAGAAGCATGATTGCTGTAAGAAGGTCCCACGTCTTAATTTTTCGCCCGACATAAATGGCCGATCCGACGATGAGTCCGAAAAAGAATGCCCATACCAGCAATTGGTGATTCGCCAGCAGGTAGGAAAGTAGTTTTGCCAGGGAGAACAGGCTGATCAGAATACCCCCGAGGACCGCGATAAGGAAACCACCATTGATATGCCGCCAGGCGGCCCCAACCCCCTGGGTAAACAGTATTTTGAACAGTTTGGCGTTGATGGATTTGATGCTGTTGACCAACTCCTCGTAAATGCCGGTGATAAAAGCGATGGTTCCCCCGCTGACACCGGGGATTACGTCGGCGGCACCCATTCCCATTCCCCGGGCAATTAACAGAAGAAATTCCGGAAAAGATCGTTGCATGGGGGCAAAAAAAACAAGGTTTGGAAACTGGACAATGGGATGGATTAAAGCTTCAGGTGTTGTAAATCCGGGGGAAGGACGTCGAAAAAAGTGTCTCCCCTGAGACCCAGCCTGAGGGTTTCAAGGGGGATGGCATCAGCGGGTGCAATGTTTCCGAGGTTGACCCCCGAACCCAGTTTTTTGATAAACCATACCTGTTGGGGTTTAAGGGGGGCTTCCCATATGATCTTTTCGGGGGGTACCCCGGCAATGATGTCATCGATGAGGGAGGTATCGGCTTTTCCGGATTGCTCGAAAATGCCGACCGTCCCGCTTTCGCGGGCTTCACCAATTACAAAGCTGCTTCCCGCATTGAGCTCTTCATTCATCTGCCGGATCCAGCTGTGGTGGTCCAGCACGACTTCCGCCTCCTTGGCGCCCACCTCCGAAACAACGGTTCTTTCCGCAGCCAGGCGGCGGATGAAGTTGCATTTGTCTTCGTGAGGAACCTTCATGGACCCGTCGGATACCTCTGCAGCATCCAGGCCCAGGACATCAATGTACCTGAAATAATCCTCCAGCTGGCCCCGCACCAGGAAGGCCTCAAACAGGGTGCCTCCCACAAAGACTTTTATTCCCCTCTGTTGATAGGCCTTCACCTTCTCCTTTACATGGGGGCTGACATAAGAGGTGCCGAAGCCAAGTTTCAGAAAGTCAATCAGGTGGCCTGCGGTATCTGCCAGGTCCCGGGCCTGGTTCAGACTCAGGCCTTTGTCCATGACCATGGTAATGCCTGTTTTTCTCGGTTTCTTTTCTCTTGACGGGATTGGGCGAAGTTCCATCCGGGGATGCATATGAGGATAAAAAAATTCAGGAACGGTACAGTTCAATGGTGTCCATAAAGGAAGGCAACATCAGAAGCCGGGGGAACTTTTCCAAAAGTTTGGCATGTTCCGGAAAATCTTTGGTGAGGGCTTCTTCCAGGTAATAGGAGCCTTCACGTTCTTTGCCTGCCAGGAAAAGATAGGCGCTTAAATGATAGATCAGTGAAGCATTTCCCGGAATGGCAAGGTTTCCGCGCCGCATGATTTCTGATGCATCTTCCAGGTGGTTGTCGCTGGCAACGATATCTGCATATTCCAGCCAGGTATCCTGGTCGTTCGGGTCGAGTTCCAGGGCCTTTTCGTAAGCGGCCGCCGCTTCTTCCTTCATCCCGAGTGCAAAGCGGGTGTTGGCCAGAAGGCAAAGGTAACTCGTGTTCTCAGGATCCAGTTCCAGCCCTTTCTCGAACAGCCACAGGGCGGTTTTAGGATTGTCGTTTTCCAGTTCACAAACGCCCATTCCAACCCAGGCATCGGTTACGTCGGGGTCCAGTTCGGTGGCTTTTTGGTAATAGGTCAGGGCCTTTTTAAAGTCATCCATTTTCTCGCTCACCTCGCCCAGGTAATAGTATTTTAACGGATCTGTTTCATCCACGCCCATGCATTCCGTGAATGCCTCCAGTGCTTCCGGATATCGTTCCAGCAGGTTCAGCACATAGCCTTTATGAAACCAGGAATGGTCATGACCATCGTCAATGGCAATCGCAAAATCCAGGGCCTCCAGGGCTTTGTCGTATTGGCCCGCATTGATATATGAAACCCCCAGATTAAACCAGGCCTCCAGGCTGTATGGATGCCTGTCGATGAGCCTGTTAAAAAAGCTGATCCCCTCTTCGGTCAGCGACAACAGATCAAAACAAAATGCGGCCTCGTAAATGGCCAGGTCATTGTCGGGATTGACCTCCAGCGCCTTTCCGAGGTATTCAAGGGTCTTGTCAAAATTGCCGAGGTTTTCGTACTCAAAGGCGATGTTGCAGTAAACATAGTCGGGTTCATCGGCACCAAAAATGGCCTTGTTGTATTCCTCAATGGCCTTTTCATAATTCCTCATTTGGGAAAAGATGGCTCCCTTGGTCAGATACACATCGTTGTTATAGGGCTCCAGCACCTCGACCTCTGCGAGGATTTTCAAGGCCCGTTCTTCCTTGTTGACCGCTGCAAGCACCTGTGCCTTTTTAAGCATAAGGGACACGGAGCCAGGATGCATTCTGGATGCAAAAACGCTGACCCTGAGTGCTGTTTTATAATTGCCGGCCGTCATGTAATATTCCATGATCTCCTCAAAGTCGTTCACATCGAAATACAACGACTCCCTGAGGCCGGTGTGGGCTTCAAAGCGCTCTACCTGCCAAGGCTTGAAAAAACTTTCCCCGGTCTCTTTGTTCATCAGATGTTATTTAAATAGCGTGTTTCCAAGTGGTTATATTAATCAACGAACCACCCATATGGCAGAACAAAGGTAATAAAAAAACAAAGAGTCAAGGGTGTATTCCTTTCCGCTTGTCTTGTATAAAGTTAAAAACAATTCTGTCTCATTGAGAATGTGGTGTAATTTTGCCGGTTTTTTCAACAATCGGGCTTCGGGAGGGTTAGTTATTAGCTGGTTCCATATCATTCCCGGTCCGGATGCAGGGGTTTTTTCAAGAAAAAAGTGATAATTATTGGTAATTTTGCACAAAATAATGAAGGACAATAAAGATGTTTGACAATTTAAGTGACAGGCTGGAAAAGTCGTTCAAGCTTTTAAAAGGCCAGGGGCATATTACCGAGATCAATGTGGCGGAAACCCTCAAGGATGTCAGGAGGGCACTGCTTGAGGCCGATGTTGGTTTTAAGATTGCCAAATCGTTTACCGACAAGGTAAAGGAAAAGGCCCTTGGGCAGAATGTGCTGACGGCTGTCTCTCCTGGACAGCTGATGGTGAAGATCGTTCACCAGGAGCTGACCGAACTGATGGGTTCCACGCATGAGGAAATCAACCTGAAAGGCAGTCCGGTTGTTATCCTGGTCGCCGGACTCCAGGGGAGTGGTAAAACCACTTTTTCAGCCAAGCTGGCCAATTATCTGAAATCCAAAAAAAGCAAAAAGGCTTTGCTCGTGGCCGGGGACGTTTACCGTCCGGCCGCCATCGAACAACTCAGGGTTTTGGGTGAACAGATCGGGGTGGAGGTATTCACGGGAGAAGACAGTAAAGACCCTGTCGGCATCGCCAAAAAGGCCATGGTACATGCCCGCACCATGGGACACCAGGTGGTGATTGTCGACACCGCGGGACGACTGGCCATTGACCAGACCATGATGGATGAGATAGCTGCCCTGAAAGCAGCGCTGAATCCGCAGGAAACCTTGTTTGTGGTGGATGCCATGACCGGTCAGGATGCGGTGAACACGGCCAAGGCCTTTAACGACCGCCTGGATTTTGACGGGGTCGTGCTGACCAAACTCGATGGGGATACCAGGGGTGGCGCCGCCCTGACCATACGCTCGGTGGTTGACAAGCCGATCAAATTCGTGGGCATCGGGGAAAAAATGGATGCCCTGGATCTGTTCCATCCGCGGAGGATGGCAGACCGTATCCTGGGAATGGGAGATATTGTTTCACTGGTTGAAAAGGCCCAGGAACAATTCGATGATGAACAGGCCCGGCAGCTTCAGAAAAAAATCGCAAAGAACCAGTTTAATTTCAATGATTTTCTCTCCCAGTTGAAGCAGATCAAGAAAATGGGCAACGTAAAGGATCTCATGGGGATGATCCCTGGCATGGGGAAGGCGCTGAAAGACGTTGAGCTGGAGGATGATGCCTTCAAAGGCATTGAGGCCATTATATTCTCCATGACACCGGCCGAACGGGAGAATCCGGGCTTGATCAACGGCAGCCGCCGCAAGCGGATCGCCGAAGGAAGCGGTTCATCCATACAGGAGGTAAACCGCCTCCTGAAACAATTTGAGGATACCCGGAAAATGATGCGGGCAATGACCACCGGCGGGGGAGGAAAAATGATGAATATGATGAAGGGAATGCGGAGATAAATTGATTCAAACAGACAATCGTCGTAACAATACATCTTATGGAACTGATCAACGGGAAAGAGATCGCGGCATCCATTAAACTTGAAATTGCCGCCGAAGTAAAACGTTTAACCGATGCGGGGGGCAGGGCGCCACATCTTGCGGCCATCCTGGTGGGAAAGGATCCGGCCAGTGAAACCTATGTCAGAAACAAGTCCAAATCCTGCCATGAGGTTGGCTTTCATTCTTCAACCTATCATTTGCCGGAGGACGTTTCAGAGAAGGAACTGCTTGAAACAGTTGATTTTATAAACAAAGATCCTGAAATTGACGGAGTGATCGTTCAGTTGCCGCTGCCGGATCACATCGACAACCAGAAAATCATTGAGGCCATTCTTCCGGAAAAGGACGTGGACGGGTTTCACCCTGTAAATGTGGGACGTACCACCATTGGCCTGCCCTCTTACGTTTCGGCGACTCCCGCCGGAATACTGGAGCTGATTAAGCGAAGCGGCATTGAAACAAAGGGAAAGGATTGTGTCGTGCTGGGCCGCAGCAACATTGTCGGCAAACCCATGGGGATACTCATGCTGCGCAACGAGGAGCCCGGCAATACAACGGTAACGGTTTGCCACAGCAAAACAAAAAACCTCAGGGAGGTGACCTCCAGGGCCGACATTCTAATTGTGGCCATCGGCCGTGCAGGTTTTGTGACCGCCGATATGGTTAAGGAAGGCGCTGTGGTTGTTGATGTGGGCATTCACCGCGTGGCCTCTGAGGAAACCAAGTCAGGTTTCCGCCTTACGGGGGATGTGCAATTTGATGAAGTATCAAAAAAGGCCTCGTACATCACTCCCGTTCCGGGAGGGGTAGGGCCTATGACAATCGTTTCCCTGTTGTTGAATACACTGAAGGCATATAAAAAAGAAATTTACGGATAATTGAAACAGGCTGCATCCACATCTTATTCATCCGACGAACAACGACTTCTTGATGCAGGCATGCTTTTGCCGGTCATGGAGGTGTTTTATTCCATACAGGGTGAGGGTTACAATACGGGGAAAGCCGCCTCGTTTTTACGCATCGGGGGTTGCGATGTGGGATGTCAATGGTGTGATATAAAGGAATCCTGGAATGCGGCCCTGCACCCGCTTAGTCCGACGGCCGATATCCTGGAGCGGCTTTGTTCATTCCCCTCGAAAGCCGTGGTAATTACCGGAGGTGAGCCGCTGATGGCCAA
>JAWLHS010000033.1:0-16790 GCA_041690235.1 Bacteroidales bacterium | reverse complement strand
AACCCACCCCGCAAAAAGTTTGTAACAGTTTCAACGGCGGGCCGGCGCCAGGTGCATCCCCAGGCCGGGGTGAGAACATTGGCGGGCCGGCGGACCGGCGCCAGGTGCATCCCCAGGCCGGGGTGAGAACATTGGCGGGGCGGCGGGCCGGCGCCAGGTGCATCCCCAGGCCGGGGTGAGAACATTGGCGGGCCGGAGGGCCGGCGCAGTTCGAACCCCGGCCTGGGGTGCACCGCAGCACATATGCAAGCCGCGGGTGCAGCCCGGCCTGGGGTGCACCGCAGCACAGATGCAAGCCGCGGGTGCAGCCCGGCATGGGGTGCACGTGTATAGCCAGCGCTATTCGTACCTAAGTGTCAGCGATGGGTTCACAGAAGCGGCCCGGATGGTCCGGTAGCTGATGGTGGCCAGGGCGATAATGGCTGCGATCACCAACCCGGCAAGAAAATCGACCGGGCTGAGAGAGATCCTGTAGTGGAAGTTCTGCAGCCAGTTGCCGGCCACCCAGTATACCAGGGGCCATGCAATCAGGGTGGCCACGCCGACCAGTATCAGAATCTCTTTCGAGACCAGCATCCAGATGTCGGAAATGGATGCCCCATAGGTTTTGCGCACCCCGATCTCCTTGGTCCGCTGCGCCACAGTAAATGCTGTCAGGCCATAGAGGCCGAGGGAAGCAATCAGCACCGCCAGGATGGTAAAGACCCCTGAAAGGCGGTAATTCCTTTGTTCTTCCTGGTACATCCGTTCCAGATCCTGGTCCACAAAGAAATATAGCATGGGGTCATCGGCCGTAAAGGAAGCCCAGATCCGCTCAATGTCCTGGACGACCGACAAGGATGCTGCAGATGAGAGGCGGATGGCGATGTATCCCCATTGGACGTCGTCATTACGGAATTGGATCATATAGGGTCCGATGTCCTGTCGCAGGGACTCATGATGAAAGTCGGATAATGTCCCGATAATCGGCATCGGGTTCATCTCCTCGTCTCCCAAGCTCATGAATCGTTCCTGCAGTGGATCCTCAAACCCGAAGATGCTCACCGCCCGGTCGTTGATCAGGCAGGCTTCGCGGTCGGTCAGCAGGCTGGGATCGAAGTACCGCCCGGAACTTAATTTGATGCCCCAGGTATCAAGGAACTCATAGTCGGCCCAGGTAGTGAACAAGGTATACGTTTCCTCCGGCCGGCCCTGAACCAGGTAACCATTGTTGTTGTTGTTGTGCCCAGGTACGGCGGTAGCAAACGAAACGTTCATGACCCCGGCCAGGGACTTCACTTCTTCCCTGAAGCTGTTCCCCTGCTCCCCAAGGGCTCCGGCGCGGCGGACCACCAGCACGTTCTCCTTGTCAAATCCCAGGTCCTTGCCCAGCATATAGCGGATCTGGCGCTGCATGATCAGGGTGCCAACAATCAATACGATGGAAATGGCAAACTGCAGCACCGTCAATGCGCTTCTCAGGCTGATGGAGCTTCTGCTGCCGGTCACCTTCCCTTTTAAAACAGCATTGGCATTGAAAGACGACATGTAGAAAGCGGGATAACTGCCGGCCAGCAACCCAATCAGTACAGCAAACAACAGCATAACCGGAAGGGTGTACCAGTTGGAAAAGTAATTCAGATCCAGACTGATGCCCAACAGGCTATTCACAGAAGGCAGGGCGATCTCAGTGATCAGGACGGCCAGCAACAGGGCCAGCAAGGACAGGATAACGGTTTCGGCCAAAAACTGCCCGATCAGTCCCCCACGATGGGATCCGCTTACCTTTTTGATGCCCACTTCCTTGGCCCTCCTGGTGGCCTGGGCGGTGGAAAGGTTCATAAAATTAATGCCCGCCACCACCAGGATAAGCAATCCGACGCCACCAAAAATCCAGAGGTATTTGGGATCATTGGCAGGTTTGAAATCATTTTCAATCGTAGGATCCAGGTGGATTGCGGTCAGGGGTTGCAGGTAATAGTTGTACTGGTTGCCTTGCGCCAGAAAATCTTCGAAAGAGACCCCCAAAAATCGCAAAGTTTCGGGTCCGACATACTTGATGACCACATCCTGGAAACGCTCATTGACCCTGGCATGATCGGCGTCTGGGTGCAGCATCACGTAGGTCTGGATGTTGTTCGAAAGCCAGTTGGGGTTTCTTGAATTTTGATTGGTCGAAAAAGAGCCAATCATATTGATCCTGAAGTGGGTGGTCTCCGGCAGATCCTCCATGATGCCGGTTACCCGGTGGTGGCTTTGGGAGGTCCCCACCCGGATCATCTTGTTCATGGGGTCCTCGTTTCCAAAGACCTTTGCGGCGGCTGTTTGGGTCAGCACTACTGAATAGGGCTCAGTCAAAGCAGTGGCCGGATCTCCCTGCAATAGGCGGTACGAGAAAATATTGAAAAAACTGGAGTCGGCTTCCACAAAATGGTCCTCGGCAACGGCATGGTCTTCCCATCTCACCACGGTTTCTCCCCAGGTGTTGATGCGGGTATAGTCTTCCACCTCCGGGAACTCCACCAGCATGGCGGGTCCGACCGGGGGTGAAACCCAGGAAGCCTGTATCTCCTGCCCGCCGATCTTGCCATGCAGTACAATGCGGTGGATCCTGTCTTTGTGCACCTGGTCCTGGTCATAGCTCAATTCATGCATCACGAAAACGGCAATGACCAGGCTGCATGCAATCCCGATGGCCAATCCGACTACATTGATGACTACATAAGCCTTCTGCTTTTTCAGGGCGCGCAGGCTGTGCTTAAAAAGGATGTTGATCATGGTTTGGGTTTTGTTGGTGATCCTTATGGTGTAAGACGACCCGGAGCGGGTTATGTTACAGCCCCACTGCAAATTTACTGCCGGAGGAGATGGCCTGGCCCTCCGAGGTCATGCCTTCAACCATAATCCGGTATTCTCCAGCCAGGTCGCTGGTATAAAAGGTGAGAGAAACCATGCCTCCCCTGCCCAGGCGGATGTCCGGATTCCAGTAGAGGGTATTCCTCAGGTCGGGATTTTCCCTGTCTGGGGCGGCTTGCCCCTGATAGGCAGGCGCGCTGAAGACGGATTCTTTCCTGTGAAAAGAAAACCGGGTGGTTTTGTATTCTTCTGCCGGCAGGATGCGCAGATGCTCCTGATCAAAGCCAATCAGGTGAACCGCCCCGTAAAAGGGAAGGCCGTCGTGTTCCCAGTTCGTATTGTGTACCTGGATCCGGTCGATCCGGTCGGAACCCAGGGGAATTAACCTTCCCAGGTCATATACAACAATCCCGTCCAGAAAATACCTGGGTTCGCCCGGCAGGGGCGCACCCGTATCGGCACAGTGCATCTGACTCCGATAGGTGCCTCCGCTTTGGCGTATCCGCCAGGGCAAAATGATCTCGCGGGCGATTTCATGCAGATCATCGAAGGGGGCAAACCGCCCCGGGAAAACAGTCTGTCTTGGCTGGGAAAACAAGAAGGAAGGCGGGGAGGAAGCGAAGATGGAACGGCCCGTTCTGCGAAGGTCGTCCATTTGAAAGGCTTTTCGGGCCGATACAATATCCTGGCTTCGCCGGACAAAGGCCTTTTTACCATCCATGCCGGAAAAGAGAAGGGGGTTGAAAGGTGTTTCGATTTTGAATTTGTCTTCCAGCTCAAGGACATAATCCCGGTCGACCGAAGAGGGATCGACCGACAAAAAAAGCATGCGGTCATTGTAATAGGGTGACACAGTAAACCTGAACCTCCCCCGGTCATCTGTTACGGCATGCTGGTAGGTAATATTGGCTCCGGAGGCGTTCAATACTACCACGGCTCCCCCAAGGCCGCTGCCGGAATCCGGTTCGGTCACCTGTCCGGTAATAAAATAGTCATTGGTTTCCCGGTCCGCGGATGGGGAAGAAGCCGGGGGGGACGGCCGCATGCTTTGGTCCGACTCCATCCAGGCCTCCGCCTGTGATACCGAAACCGACAATTGGGCAAAATGGTCCGGAAAGTCCATCAGGGAAATCGACAATGTAACAGCTTGCCTGGGTCCGAAATATTCCCCGTGTTCCAGGACCAATGAGGGTTGAGTGTCACAATTCCCCCCTGGATCCCCTTCCTGCCGGCTCCCATTGTGAGGCAGGGACGCATCGGCCGCATCCATGTCCAAACCACTTGGTTCGTCGGAGACAGGGGCGTGCATTTGACTGACGGGTCCCTGGAGGGTGTTCAGATCCCGGTCGAAACGGTTGGCAATAAAAAGGGTTTTTTTGAAAAAGCAAGGCTCCTCCCACGCACGCATCCGGTGTGTATAGGCAAGCAGCTCATAATAGCCCGTCGGCAGGGTGTCCTGCAGGTAAAAGTTGCCGTCTCCCTGCTGGTTTTGCAGGGGAATCACCAGGTTATTCACATTTTCCGAACCATTGCGCATGACCATGTATGCCATTCCGCTGCTCCTTACCGGCCGGCCTTCAGAATGAAACAGGTAAACCTTATAATGGAGGGTTTCCCCTGCAATGTAAATGTCGCGGTCGGTGTGAACCACCACCCTTTCATCGCAGCCTGCCGCCCCCGCCCGGGCCTTTGCCTGGCCCATTGATACACAAAGGCAACAGGCTGCCATGGTGACCGCCAGGAAACTTTTTTGTTGTTTCATAATCTTCCTGTATGATCCGTTGGAATAAGGGGGCAGGGGCAAGAAAAAAACACATGCACCTGAGATGCTTCCGAACACAATAAACAAAAACCATGCCCCGGCTACAAGCTTCCGGAGATTCGAAGACTGATGCTGCGATGGGGTTGGATATCGCCCGGCCGGCCCATATATTCGGTATTGGTCAGGTTCTTTATGACCAGGGACAACTTATGGCGCTTGCTGAGGTGGTAACCGAGGTTGACATCCATCACGAAATGCCCCCGGTTGTTCTCTACCCAATAATCATAAAACCCCGGCAGGATGCCCTCCCTTGTGAGGGGGTTTACGAAAACATCATCGATGTTCAGAATCCGGGATCGAAGAAAAAGGTCAAGACCGGCTTCCAGAGGCCCGGTTTGGGTCCCAAGGCTTAACCTGGTGGAGTGTTTGCGTCTGAATTTCAGGAAAACGCCCGTGTTTTTGTTGGTCGCCGGATTGAATTCCACGGGATGCATATATACATAGCCTCCGCCAATGGTGTTGTTAAACTTTCCATACGTATTGGTGAGCCGAAACTCAACCTCAAGACCATACACCCTTGAATGTTCAATGTTGCGGGCCTTAAACCCCATATCGAAACCGCCGGAAAAGGGATCAGCGTATATGCCGAACACATATTCAATCAGGTCTTTGTTCTGCCCGTAAAATAAAGCCAGGTCAATCAGTCCATTCCAGTTTTCTGTAAGGATGCCCTGTTTGACGCCCAACTCGGAATTCCAGCCTGATTCGGCCTTCAGGAAGGGGTTGGGAAAGATCCTGACGGCCCCGAGAGTGGTTGAGGCATGCTTTTCAGCTACTGAGGGGTAACGATATCCCTGTCCGAATGAAGCCCGCAAAAAGGTATAATCCATCGCCCTGAAGTTGATTCCGGCCCTGAACAATGGCACCAGTTTGTCGCTGGTTCCGTCCAGGGCATTGTGTTCGACCCTTAGCCCGGCCACCAGCTTCAGCCAGTCAAAGGGACTGATATCTGCCTGTGCGTAAGCGGCCAGATTCCGGCCCTCATGATCACCGTAAAAATTGGATCGGATCCGGCTGAGAGAATACATCAATCCGGAATTCAGGGTAACGGCCCGGGCCAAGGCGAACCACGACTGGTACTCGGAAAAAACGGAGCTTGCCTCGCTGTTGTTGTTGGTGGTCACCGGAAATCTGTTTTGCGACCATTGCAAACGAGCCCTCAGGTCATGGCCGTAGCGCCCTTCCCTGCTCAGGCCAACAAACGGATCCAGGTAAAAGAAACGTGAATGCAATTCAGCCTCGGTCGATGCATCCTGCTTCAGGGCCCCCTGCCAGGCATCCTCCCAAAGGACAAAGTCACGTTTGTGGTTCACCCCCCCGTTAAAATTCAACCCATAAGTTAGTCCCTCGACGCCCTGGTCATGCTGTTTCAGCCGCAGATTAACCCTGCCGAGCTTTTCATCATTCAACCTCCGGTAACCGTTATCCAGCAATGCATAACTGCCCAGCCCGATTTCGGTGTTGCCGTACCGTTTCAAATGGGAAAACGAAGCGCTGGAATGAATCCGGGGGGTGTCCCACCAGATCCAGTCCCTCTGCCGGGGCTTGTCGAAAATCCCTGTTTCGGCGAAAAATCGGGTGTGTCCCTGTGGGGTCGCATCGGCGGTCCGGAAATGAATGACCCCGTTCAATGCCGATGAGCCATACAGCACCGATGAGGCGCCTTTGATCACTTCAATCTGTGAGATGTTTTCCAGGGGAAGGGATCGCCAGCGAATACCACCGGCATCCGCTGATAAAATGGGTAGTCCGTCGACCAGGGCCAGTACCCTGCTACCGGCCCCGTAACTGTACCCACTTCCCCCGCGAATGGAGGCTTGTCCGTCGAGAACCTCTACCCCCGATGCTTTGTTTATCAGTTCTTTGGGATCTGTTATGTGTGCGGCTGAAAGGGCCTCCGGACGGATCAGGCTAACAGAAACGGTGAGCTCAGAGATTCTTTGATCGTAACGGCTTGCACTCACCACCACCTGGTCGATTTCGGTAATTTCCTGCTCCAGTTCCACATCCAGCCGGATCACAGCGCCTTCGCCCACGTCAAGGCGTCGGACGACCGGTCTGTAGCCCACATACCTGAATGTGATGACATGGTTTCCGGGCTCCAGAAACAACTCATAGGTTCCCTGTCCGTCAGTGACAATCCCACGGTCTTTGGCAAACAGAATGGTCGCCCCGGGAAGCGGCTCCAGGGTCTGGTTATCAAGTACTTTACCATAGACCCGCCCCACACCCTGCGACAGGGCAGATGTGCCTCCCCCCATGATCAGCAGGGCAAGCCAAACGACGGGGAAAATAAACAAACGCATCATTTTGCCTTGAACGTCATTCGAATGTCATAGGGCTGATCCGGGAATTCAAAATTGGGAAACGAGGTGGTAACCTTCAGGGAAGTCCGGGTTAACTCGGCAATCTTTGTGGTCAAGGCAAAGACCAAAGAGTCGGTCAGGATGACAATCTCGGTTTCAGCGGCCCCGAAACTCCAGGTCCCGGTATACTGCCCGAAGGTTCCGGTTCCATCTTCTTTAAAACGGGCTTCTCCCCTGAAATTCCCAAGCATCTGCCCGGGACCGCCGGCATCTTCGCCATTCACCAACAGGCTGTCCGAGAGCCAAACGGCCCCGGTAAGCAGCCTGAAGCGCTCGGATCTGTTGTCCTCATCCCCTTTGTTGCATGAAAACACAATCATTCCCGTCAATACAAGCAGAAATAAACCAAATCTATTCATATCCCCCGATGTTTCATTTTCAGGTAAACATACAAAATTAACTTACACCAAATCAAAAAGGCCGGCAGGGACCCCCGCCATAAACACTCGTTTAAATCTACGATTTTTTGTCGATCAGAAAATGAAAAATCGTTAAAAAATGAAAATCACCACCATTGGGGATGCCGACATTTAAATAAAGACCATACTTTTGCCCTGAAGTTTTCACAAATACCTATTGTTACCATGTTAAAAGCCCTGTTGCTTTTCTTTGTTCTGAGTTTGATGATGCCCGCGGCAAATGGGACAAGCCGTGAAAAGACCGCTGCCAATATTGTCGGACACGTCATTGGGGAAGGAGAGCATCTGCCCTTTGTCAATATCAGTGTGAAAGGCACCACCATAGGCACACTGACCGATGAAACAGGCCATTTTTACCTGTTTCATCTGCCGGTAGACGAGGTGGTGATCGCAGCCCACTATGTGGGCTACAAACCAAAAGAAATCAAAATTTCCCCAGAGGCCAATGTTACTAAAGAACTGACATTCGTCCTGGAACCCGATGTACTTGGACTGGAGGAGGTGGTCGTTACCGGGGACCGGAATGCCCGCAAAAGAAGTGAGTCGCCGGTGATTGTGAATTCAATCCAGTCGGGGCTTTTTACCGCCACCCAGTCTGCGACTTTGAGTGAGAGCCTGAATTATACCCCGGGCCTGCGCCTGGAAAACAACTGTCAGAATTGTGGCTTTACCCAGGTGCGCATGAATGGCATGGAAGGTTCCTATTCCCAGATACTGATCAACAGCAGGCCGATCTTTAGCGGACTTGCCGGGGTATACGGACTGGAACTCATTCCCGCCAATATGATCGACCGGATCGAAGTGGTGCGCGGGGGCGGTTCGGCCGTTTACGGCAGCAACGCCATTGCAGGCACCATCAACCTCATATTGAAAGATCCCCTCACCAACAGCTATGAACTCGGCTTTAACTCCAAGCTTTCGGGAGTCGGTTTCAGCGGCTCCGGAGGACCTACGCCTGACCATGCCGCCCAATTCAATGCCTCCATGGTTTCATCAGATTACCGAACGGGCCTGGCCATTTATGGGTTTTACCGGGACAGGGGTTCATTTGATGCAAATAATGACGGGTTCTCCGAAATTACCTCGCTGAATAACAGCACTTTGGGGTCAAGATTCTTTCAAAGATTCGGGAACCGGGGAAAAATGGCGGTGGACTTTTTCAACATCCGTGAAGACCGCAGGGGGGGCAACCGTTTCGAATATCCCCTTCATGAGGCAGACATTGCCGAGGCAGTAACACATCAGATTACAACGGCAGCCGTTACCTACGAACACTTCACACGTGAATATGATTTGCTTTCCGTATTCTTCTCCGGCCAGCATGTTGACCGCGACTCATATTACGGCGCCAACCGCTCCCTGGATGGATACGGCCACACAACCGACTTTTCATACAATACCGGCCTGCAATACAAAGCCCTGATGGGAAGTTCCACCCTAACCGGGGGACTGGAATATTCGGGGGGCTTGCTCAAAGACAAAAAGCTGGGTTATCCTGAATGGAATGAATCCCAGAATGGGGGCACCAGCGGACCCACTCATGTTGAGAACACCATCGTCTCCCACCAAAGTGCCTCCAATGCAGGGGCTTTTGCACAGTATGACTTCCAATGGAACAGGCTGCTGGTTTCTTTTGGGGGCCGGGTGGATCATTACCAAATCGAAGACCTTGAAAAGCAATTTGAAACCAAGAAGGGAACGGTATTCAGTCCGAGATTGAACCTGCTTTACAACTTGTCCCCTTCACTACAGGGTCGCCTGAGCTACTCCAAGGGATACCGTGCACCCCAGATCTATGACGAAGATCTTCACATCGAATCCTCAGGATCCAGGCGCGTCATCCATGTCAATGCACCGGACCTCCGGGAGGAGACCAGCCGGAGTTTCATGGCCTCGGCAGAATGGATCCGGCAATGGGGAACCAGCAACCTGCGCATTCTTGCAGAAGGGTTTTATACCAGGCTGAACAACCCGTTTGCAAATGAATACGGATTGCCCGATGAAGAAGGCACCGTGGTATATACACGGGTCAATGCCGATGGGGGAGCAACGGTCAGGGGAGTTAACACGGAAATGAACCTGGTCACAGGCAACCGCTTTAACCTCACCGCGGGTTTTTCGTTTCAGTCCAACCGCTACGACCAGGAGCAGGAGTTCGGAGAGACCAGGTTCTTACGAACACCGGGAAGCCATGGGTTTATGAGCATTGGGAAGGAATTTCCCGACAACTGGGAAATGGCCGCCACGGCTACGTATACGGGGGAAATGCTTCTCCCCTATTTCGGACCGGCCCTGTCTGTCCCGGAAGAAGGTGAACTTCGCACCTCTGCAACTTTTTTTGACCTTGGTTTCAGATTGCAGAAACAACTCACCGTGGGCACGTCCGATCTAAAGATTTTTGCCGGTGTCAAAAACCTGCTGAACGCTTACCAGGGGGATTTTGACTTTGGCATCGAGCGGGACCCGGGTTATATGTACGGACCTGCACAACCCAGGACCATCTACCTGGGCGTAAAAATAGGCAACAGGGCAGGCCACCAATCCTCCTGACCAGGCAAGGCATCCCTGTTGTTTGAAAAATTTCTACCTTAGTGGCTAAAACCCATGGCCATGAAATTTTCAGGGAAAGTTACCATTGTCACAGGCGCCGGACGAGGCATCGGAAGGGGCATTGCCCTGGCTTATGCCGATGCCGGGGCCCATGTGGTCCTTGCCGAAAAGGATGCCGTGACGGGCGAAAAGACCCTTCAGGAAATAAAAGACCGCGGGGGCAGCACCAGACTGGTCATTGCCGACGTGAGCCTGCCCGAAAAGGTCAAAGATCTGATGACGCAGACCATCGCGGCTTATGGCCGCATCGACATTCTCATCAATAATGCAGGGGTTTCGTGGTGGGCATCCCCCTACGAACTGAAAGTGGATGAATGGGATGCGATCATCAACACCAACCTTCGCAGTGTGTTTCTTTGTTCCAGGGAGGCTGCCGGCCACATGCGGAAAGCCGGGGGCGGGTCCATTGTAAACATGGCCTCCACAAGGGCATTGATGTCGGAGCCCAACTCTGAAGCCTATGCGGCTTCAAAAGGCGGTATTGTTGCCCTCACCCATGCCCTTGCGGCCTCTTTCTCAGGCGACCGCATCCAGGTAAACTGTATCAGTCCCGGCTGGATAGAAACAAGAGACTATCAGCGACTTCGTGATATTGATCACAAGCAGCACCTGGCCCAACGGGTCGGCACCCCTTCAGACATTGCCAGGGCCTGTTTTTATTTAACGGAAAGCGGCAACGATTTCGTAACAGGGGCCAACCTGGTCGTTGACGGGGGAATGACCCGGAAAATGATTTACGAACCCTGACCGGAAACCGTCGGGAGGTACAACAAAAGCCTGTGCAATCCCGGATTTATTTGATTTTACCGTCATTCGTTCCGATTATCTGGATAAATTTGAGCTTCGTTTTTTCAATCTTTTTTAACCGATTTCAACACATTCTCCTATGAAACATGAACATGGAAGTGGATCTGCCAGTGCCGTATACGGGCTGGGATTGATCGGGGCAGCCATCTATTATATTTCCTCCGCCACCGGGTTCTGGATGGGGGCCCTGGGATTGCTCAAGGCCTTTGTCTGGCCGGCATTCCTGGTGTACGAAGCCCTGAAGGCAGTGGGGGCCTGAGCATGAAGATCAGTGGGTTTTCAATGGCCAGGAATGCGGATAAACTCTACTATCCCCTCAGGCAAGCCATTGAGTCGGTATTGCCATTGGTGGATGAGTTTGTGGTGGCCATCGGGCAGGGCGACAATGATGACAGAACCCGGGAGTTGGTGGCAGGCATCCGGAGCAATAAAGTCAGGATCATCGATACGGTCTGGGATATTGAGAAGTATCCCAGGGGCATGGAACATGCCCACCAGACCGATATTGCCAAATCGCATTGCACGGGCGACTGGCTGATTTACCTGCAAGCCGATGAGGTCATTCATGAAAAGTACCTGGAAACCATCAGGGCAGCCTGCTCTGCTTATCTGCATGACAAAGAAGTGGAGGGTTTTATACTGGGCTACAAACATTTTTGGGGAGATTATCAGCACCACCACAAAAGCCACGGCTGGTACCCTTATGAGATAAGGATCATCAGGAACGATCCGGACATACACTCATGGGAATCCGCCCAGTCTTTCAGAAGGATTCCGGATTTCGACGGACTGCATTACCGGCAGAAAGAAAATACTTTCAAGTTGAAGGTTGTTCAGATCGATGCGGAGGTCTTTCACTACGGCTGGGTCCGGCCGCCAGCGCTGATGACAAAAAAAACAAAGGCCTTCGTTACCAACCACAAAGGGAAAGAGACAGCAGACAAACTATTCGACCAAATCATTCCTTTCGATTATGGACCCCTTCACCGACTGAACAAATATGAAGGCAGTCACCCGGCGGTGATGAAAGAATGGATCAAAGGCTTTCATTGGAAAGACCAGCTCCAATATACCGGAAAATCAAAAAACCGTGGAAAGCAAAAAGCCAGGCACGAACGAATAAAAAACAGGCTGGTTTCCTTTATAAAATACAAGGTGCTGCACATGCCCATGCTGGGCGAGTTCAATAATTTTACCCTGCTTAAGAAGCGATAGCGGCCACAAGCCCGTGGCCGGGGTATCGGTTTTTGTGGATTGAAACGATTTTTTTGTCTCCCTATGGAACAACCCGTCAAGAACATCCTGGTCATTCAGACGGCATTTATCGGGGATGTCATCATGACCACGCCCTTGTTTGCAGGGATCCGCAAGTTATATCCACAGGCAGGCATCGATGTGGTGGTAAACAGCAAACACACACAATTGCTGGACAACAATCCGCACATCCGGCGTGTGCTGGGATTCAATAAGTCAGGCCGAAAAATGCTGCATCTTCTCAAGCTGATCCGTTCCATCAGAAGGGAAAACTACGACCTGGCCCTTTCAATGCAAATACATCTTTCCTCCTCGCTGATGATGTTTCTTGGCGGCATCCCCAGGCGAATTGGGTCTGCGCGTCAGCGCATGCTTACCAGGCCGGTGATATTCCCCAGGGGACTGCACATCCGCAAACGCGCCGTGATGTTGCTCAGGGAATTAAAGGAGGATGACTACGACCTGCAGACCCGACTTTACCCTTCGCAGGAGGACCGTCAGCAAGCCAGGCAGTTTCTGAAAAAGGGCGAAGGCTTCAGGATCGGAATTGCACCTGGGTCTGTCTGGGAAACCAAAAAATGGCCCATGGCATATTATGAGGAGGTCATTGCCGGACTCCCGGACCACATGAGCGTTTACCTGATAGGGGGTGGAAAGGAAGATGAATTGCTCTGTGAGGAGATCGTAAGGAAAAACCCCGGTCGCAGGATCATTAACACAGCCGGGAAGTTGTCATTGCTGCAGTCGGCCGCCCTGATCGGACAGCTCGATCTGGTGCTTTGCAACGACAGTGCGCCACTGCACATGGCGAACGCCATGGAAACCCCGGTATTTGGAATATTCGGGCCCACCGTGAAAAGCTTTGGATGCTATCCTTACCGGGATGCCGACAAAATGATTGAAGTCGATCTGTACTGTCGCCCTTGCTCAAAACATGGTGGGAAAGTGTGCCCCGAGGGCCACTTCCGTTGCATGAAGGACATTGTCCCCTCCAGGGTTCTGTCAGAGATCACAGACTTCGCAGGCCAGCAGGCCACTTACCAAAGGGATTGCCAATAAACCACCCAACAGTTATGGTTCTTTCCGGAAAATTGATCAAATTTCCTTACTGGTTATGCTGGCAAGTCCGCCGTTTGCTCGGTAAACTGCATGGAACGGTGTTCTACGTGGAATGGGCGCACGACTACCATATTTTTGAAAACATTCTTCCCCACCTTAACACACCCTACCGCATTGCGGCAAAAAATCGTGCCCTGGCAAGGGAGTTGGGATCCAGGGGCATAAAAACCATGGTTTGGCCGGTTTTCCCCGAAACCCTCATCATGGCACGCCACGCACTGCATCGCTTCCCCATAAACAATATTCATAAGATCGGCATGATGCACGGGCCCTATTATTTCAAAAAAATGGTCCGGGCAGAGAGGTACATTGCTTTTGACCTTTATCTTTTCACTTCCACTGCCGTCCTGAACCAGGCAAGGGAAAAGGGCATAACAAACGGAGTGGTTGGCGGCTACCCACGCATAGATGCGTTCCGTCATGCGGAGACCATCAGGCAAAGTCATCTCCTGGGCATGGAAGCCGGCCTTCCCAATGGCAAAAAAACGTTGCTGTTCACGGCCACATGGGATCGTTCGGGGCAAAGTGCCGTGCACAAATGGATCGACCGGCTCCGGACCCTGAAGGCCAGGTACAACATTGTGGTAAGCCTTCACCCGATGATGTCAAAATCCATCCGCAACAAACTACGGTCAATGAAAGGAATTCATGTGGCCGCACAACACCAGCTATACGCCTATATGCTTCTATCCGACATTCTTATCAGTGACACAAGCTCCATCATCGCCGAATTCTGCGCTTTGGACAAGCCGGTGATCACGTTCAGCGTCGGACAGGCCAATCGTTTAACGCCGGACATACAGGCCATGATCCGCGATGTCTCCATCCAGATTTCAAGCCTGGAAGAGCTGGACGGAGCCGTGGAATGGTTTGAACGGGAACCCGGCCTGAAAAAAGGACAGAGGGAAAAATGGAACCGCCTGATTTACCAAGACACAAAAATTTCACACGGAAAAATGGCCGCGGAAATCATCAATGGATTTATCCGACGAAAGGGCGCAGTCCGCAAATAGCCCAGGTTCCGGGATGTGGCCCGTCGACCATGAATCTTGCTGTCGATGCGCAGCAAAAGGGAGATCGGGCCAGGCAGGACAAAAGGTCCGACGAGGCAAACAGAACAACGTAAATTCCAAAAACAAGAAAGCCGTGCATACAAACCTGAAAGACCTCATGGAAAGGAAGTTTCCCCTGGGATTTTTTCCCACCCCGGTACACGCATTGAAGAACCTGTCAGGCAGGTACAAGGATTATACCGTTTACATCAAGCGGGATGACCAGACCGGGCTGGCGTCGGGTGGCAACAAAACCCGCAAACTCGAATACCTGATTCGTGAAGCCCTTGACCAGGGCTGCGATACGGTGATCACGGCGGGGGCACAACAATCGAACCATTGCCGGCAAACGGCGGCGGCCTGTAACCTGGCCGGACTTCAATGCCATTTACTGGTCAGGGGACATGAGCCCGATGCGTTCAACGGCAACCTGCTGCTATCCAAATTGCTTGGTGCCCGGATCCATTATGTGGGTGAAGAAATAAAAACCAGCCACGTTGAAACCCTGAAAAGCCAGCTGGCGGCAGAGGGTCGCCGGCCGTATTACACACCCATCGGGGGCTCCACCCTGACGGGCGCACTGGGGTTTGTCGGGGCAGCCGGGGAACTGAAAGCCCAGCTGGAGGACATGAACCTTACTGTCGATACGATCTTTTTCGCGTCCTGTTCCGGGGGAACCCAGGCCGGATTGGTGCTGGGAAAATCCCTTTACAGCCTGGCGGCGACACTAATGCCGGTACGCATTGAAAAGTCCGTTCCAGGCACCAGCGGACTGGAAGAAACCTTGAAGGATCTTGTGTTCCGGGGAAAAGAAAGACTGAACATCAGACAAAATTTCGGTCCAGGGGACATGGCCCTTGTCAAAGGATACGACCATGCAGGATACGGGGTGATGACCCAGGAGGAAAAAACCGCCATTCATGAACTGGCCCGCGAAGAAGGCATTTTCCTGGATCCGGTATATACAGCAAGGGCCTTTTATGCCATGTCAGATCACCTGCAAAGGCGATTGATCAAACCCGGCTCCACCGTCCTTTTCTGGCATACCGGCGGGTTCCCCGCAAATTTTCATTACGGCAAAGCCCTTCTCTAAACCAGGCCATGGGTTGAAGGCAGGGGTTTAATTCCTGCCCTGCAGTCCGGGGGCGGTGCGATCTTCAAAAGCAGGGGCAGGTGTCATTACCGGCGGGTGTGCCTCCACCAGCTTCAACACCTCTTCCACCACCCTTTCGATCTGGGGATCACGCCCTTGTATCAAAATGTTGGGATCGTCCCATACCTCGATGTCCGGGGCCACCCCTTCTCCTTCCCAGAACCAGTGTCCGGCATTGTCGTAAAGGCGGGCGCCGGGGACGGTGATTCCACCTCCGTCCACCAACGAATGCCCGGTGGCGGGTCCGACGAGTATTCCCAATGTGCGCTCACCCACAATGGGGCCTGCTTCCAGCACCTTAAAGGCCCAGGGAAGGCCATCCCCGCCTGAACCAGCCCATCCGTTGATCAGCATGCCCATCGGCCCCGTATTGGTCTTGACGGGCTGGGTGTGATCCCGTCCATGCCTCCAGAACAGGTTATAGATTACCGGGCGCATCAGCAACTCCATAAAACGGTCTGCCAGCGATCCGCCCCCATTGAAACGTTCATCAATGATGAAGCCCTGCTTGTCGAGTTGCCCGTAGTACTGGCTGACCAGTTCGCGGTGACCGGCGGCTGCCGTATTCGACATATAGACGTACCCCAGTTTGCCGTCCGACAAGTCCTCCACCATCCGGCGGTTGTTCTCCACCCATTCAAGGTACCTGAGGTTCACCTCCTCCGGCTGGGTCAGGCAGTCAACAACAAGCTTCCGGCTGTCATTGATGCTTCCGGTGGGACTGACAGTCAAAGAAACCGTCTTCCCGGAAAGTCCGGCGAAAGCAGCATAGGGATCCCGGCCCCACTCAACGGGCATGCCATTTACCTCCAGGATATAATCCCCTTCCTGAATGTCGACACCGGGGCGATCGAATGGGGATCTCACCTCGGTATTCCAGGGGGCGGGTTTTACAATCCGTCCAATGCGGTAAGCCTGGTCACCGGGCGCCCAGTCGATCCCCAGAAAACCGGTCCGTTGCGGAGAAACACCCTCGGCATCCCCACCGAAATTATAGGTATGTCCGGCACTGAGCTCGGAGATGAGATTGGACTGCAAATTATTGATATCCCAACGTGTACGGGCATCCTTTATCAGCGCGCCATATCGGTCGCGCAGTCCTGCCCAGTCGACCTGGTGCATGTTCGGATCATAAAAGAAATCGCGGTATCTGCGCCAGGTATCCATGAAGATCTGGGTCCATTCTTCTTTCGGAACAAGCTGCATGACAAGTCCGTCGACCGGGATCGGCTTTTCCAGCTTCTGGCCCGCTTCAGGCCTGATGATCCCATACTTCCCTGCGCTTGCGACCAGGATGGATTTCCCGTCACCAGTCAGGGCATAGCTGTTTACGTCTGAAAGTATGGATTTTTC
>JAWLHS010000032.1:0-16849 GCA_041690235.1 Bacteroidales bacterium | reverse complement strand
TGAGGATTCTGGAGGACTGCGGACTGTATGCTGCGGTGACAGGAAAGGCGGTATTCGAGGGAAACATCAGCCTGGCTGAACTGGCGGCATTCAATGGTTCCGGCCAGAAACAAACCAGGCCTGAAACAGATCAGGAAAACAACCAATAAACAAAAGATCCAACGGTGCTGACAAAAAGAATCATACCCTGCCTGGACATTAAGAACGGCCGAACCGTCAAAGGGGTTACTTTCGGAAACCTGCAGGATGCAGGAGATCCGGTTGCGCTTGCCGCAGCCTATTCGGACAAGGGAGCCGACGAGCTGACCCTGCTTGATATTACAGCCACACTGGAAGGGAGGACCACTTTTTTAAAGGTGGTGGAGGAAGTGGCTGCAGCCGTGGCCATTCCCTTTACCGTAGGTGGTGGAATATCCAACGAAAAGCAGGTGGAAACCCTGCTCTCGAAGGGGGCCGACAAAGTATCCGTCAATACCTCTGCCCTCCTTGACCCGACCCTGATTACGCGCCTGGCAAATGCTTTCGGCAATCAATGCGTGGTGGTGGCCGTCGATGCGCGACTGTACCCGGAGGGATGGCAGGTGGTAAGCCATGCCGGCACAAAAAAGACCAGTATGGCCGCTGTCGGCTGGGCCAAGCAAGCTTTTGAACGGGGGGCGGGAGAGATCCTGCTCACCTCATTCACGGCCGATGGTACCCGGAGTGGTTTCTCCATCGACATCACCCGGGCGGTCTGTGAGGCCGTATCCATACCCGTCATTGCATCAGGGGGGGCGGGCAACCCACAACATTTCCTGGATGTATTCAGCTTGTCCAAGGCCGATGCGGCCCTGGCCGCCGGAATCTTTCACTATGGCCTGGTCAGCATTTCCGAAGTCAAGGCCTTTTTGAAGGCGAACAACATCCCCATCAGGTCCGGAATTTGATGGGATACAAAACACAAACAACGGGGGAATCAAATCAACCATTGAAAAACCAACACATGATCCATATGTCAACAACAATTGATCCCGGCAGGCTTGACTTTTCAAAAGGCAAGGGCCTGATTCCGGTCATTATCCAGGATGCTGAAACAAAGCAAGTACTAATGCAGGCGTTTATGAATCCTGCCGCCTATGAGCAAACCATCAGGACCGGAAGGGTGACTTTTTTCAGCCGGAGCAAAAACCGCCTGTGGACCAAGGGAGAATCCTCGGAAAATTTTCTCGAGGTCAAAGAAATTCTGGCCGACTGCGACAACGACTGCCTGCTGATCCAAGTCAAACCAACCGGACCGACCTGCCATACCGGAGCCATCAGCTGCTTTGATTCCCGGGATCAAATGCCGGGCATTGACTCCCGCGGTCCGTCAGACAAACCGGGCCGGGAGAACAAAAAGGGTGAGGAAACATATACAAGTGATTTTTCATCTGCAGGTGGCCGCATGGAAGGGAAAGCGGATTCCGAACCACTGGCATTCCTGGCTTACCTGGAGGCCTTGCTGCGTGACCGCCAAAAGGCCGATCCGGAGAAAAGCTATACGGCAAGGCTGTTCGCTTCCGGCCCGAAACGGATCGCAAAAAAACTGGGTGAAGAGGCCGTAGAGCTCGCGCTTGAAGCAGAAAACGGTGAACCGGGGCGATTTACCGAGGAAGCAGCGGATCTGATCTACCACCTTAGTGTTCTATTGATCTCAAAAGGATTGGGCTGGGAAGAAGTCATTCGCGAGCTGGAGAAACGCCACAAGCCTTCACCCGATAAGGGCTGAAACAATCAGGCAGTCCGGCTGAAATCGTCTGGGCTCAGCCTTCCAATTGCCCGAGGGCCTGGCCGACGCTTTCGACCGGGAGTTTGCATTGACCCATGCTGCACACATGAATCAAGGTATGGGCCGGATCAAAACGCTTCTCAAAAACAGGTAAGGAGCCCGCAGGACTTGCGGTTCCGGCAATGAGGGCGGCGGGCAGAAAATGGCCGTTCAGCTCGGTGGTCTTTTCTTCTGCACCGGGACCCGAGACCACCACGACATGGAATGGCCAGGCATGATTCAGCAACAAACGACCCCAATTCGAAAAACTGCCTCCAAACCGGTCCAGCCTGGGTCTGATATCGCGGAGCATTTCCGAACCGCGCCTGGCCCATTCCGGTTTTTCGAACAGATTGGCCAACACAAAGAGATTGGTGGCCATCACACTGTTTGATGCAGGAATAACATTGTCATGGATCTCATAAGCAGGAGCCGCCAGGGATTCTCCCCCATCCGACGAAAAACAAAAAAGGCTGGTGCCGGATGCAGAGAAATGTTCCAGCACGTATTCGGTAAGTGCCCTGGCCGGTAGAATAAAGGCTTCCAGCATGCTCACCTCAAAGAGTCGGATAAGGGATTGGATCATTAGGGCATAATCGTCCAAAAAGCCATCGATGGAAGCTTGTTTGCCGTCCAGTTTGCGAAACAGCCTGCCGTCCGCCCCCACCGCATTGGCCAGTATGAAACGGGCGGCATGCATGGCCCTGTCGAGAAACGTCTGCTCCCCAAAAGCGGCGTAGGCGTCAGATAAGGCCTGGATCATCAAAGCATTCCACGAAACCAGCACCTTGTCGTCCAGGGCGGGACGGATGCGTTGTTCACGCAAATTCAATAGTTTTTTCCTGGATTGAGACAGGGTCTTTTGAAATGCATCGGGATCAATGCCCTGTTCAGATGCAAAGGCCTCGGGACGTTGCGTACGCATCAGAATGTTAAGGCCGCTTTCCCAATATCCTTTGGCACCGACCTGGTAATATTTTTTAAACAGGGGGGCCGTCTCACCAAGGATTTCATCCACCTCTTTATCGGTCCACACATAATACTTTCCTTCCACACCCTCCGAGTCGGCATCCAGGGCGGAAAAAAACAAGCCATTGGAAGCAGTCAGTTCACGCTGCACAAAACCAAGTGTTTCGTAAACCACTTCCCGGTAAAGCGGGTCCCGGCACACCTGATAGGCCCCTGCATACAAAGAAATCAGCTGGGCATTGTCATACAGCATCTTTTCAAAATGCGGAACCCTCCACTGATCGTCGGTTGCATAGCGGGCAAAGCCGCCGCCCAGTTGATCAAAAATGCCGCCCATGGCCATTTTATCCAGGCTTTTCCTTGCCTGGAGCAGGGCTTCGGGTTCTCCCGTCAGCGCATAATAATGCAGGAGAAACATATGAATGCCCGGAAGTGGAAACTTAGGCGCGCCCCTGGTGCCTCCCTCCAGTGCATCCATGCCTTCCATCATGCTTTCAAACAATTGCTGCCCATCCGACTGGCTGAACAGGGGTGCTTCTTCGGCTGGTGGAATCAAGCCGTTGGATGCCACCCCGCCGGTCAGGCGTCCGGCCTGTTCTTCAAGGTCCGCATACTGATTCTCATACAGTTCGGCCACCCGTAAAAGAATGTTTTTCCATTGATCTGCCGGGAAATAGGTCCCTCCCCAGAAAGGCCTGCCATCCGGCAGGGCAAAACAGTTTAACGGCCACCCGCCTTGTCCGGACACCAACTGAACGGCATCCATATACAAATGATCAATGTCCGGCCGCTCCTCACGGTCCACCTTCACACAAACAAAATGCCGGTTCATAAGGCGGGCAACATCTTGGTTTTCAAAGCTCTCCCTCTCCATTACATGACACCAGTGACAAGCCGAATAACCAATGCTGATGAGCAGTGGTTTGTTTTCCCCACGGGCTTTCTGAAGGGCTTCTTCCCCCCAGGGATGCCAGTCGACCGGATTATACAAATGTTGCAACAAATACGGACTGGTTTGTCCCTTCAGGTGGTTGGTCTTTTTTTCCAGGTCGTTTTTGCTTTTGAGGCTCATATGAAGTGGTGGTTAATTCTGCACAAGTACCGGCGAATCCTTTGAGGATTCTGTCTGCCGCCTACCCTGCCGGATGGGTCCGACGTATTCCATACTGACTTCCCAGAGTTTTTTGGCAGATGCATCGTCCCTGGCTGCGGCAGACGGGCTTTTCACTTTCTTTCGGGCAAAATAGGCCCCGGTGATTTCCCCTGCACGGGGAGAAGTAGCCAGGAAAATGGTGGTCTCCGCCCCCTTTTTGGGAGTGAGCATAATGAGACTTGCCAAACGCATCATCCAGCGGGGAAACTTTTCGAACAGGCTTGTGTTCACAAAACCGGGATGAAGGCAGTTCACGGTGGTTGACGTTCCTTCAAGCAAATGTGCCAGCCGCCGTGTAAACAAAACATTGGCCAGCTTGCTCTGTGCGTAAGCCTTAATGGTGTTCCATCCCTGCCGGCCTTCCAGGTCGTCAAAATGGATCTTCCCCTGGCGGTGGGCACTGCTGGACACGGTGATGATCCGGCTTTGGGGTGTGGATTTGATGGGTTCCAGCAGCAAGTTGGTCAGCAGGAACGGGGCCAGGTGATTCACCGCGAAAACCATCTCAATGCCATCTTTCGACAAAGTCCGCTTCATCTCCCAGATGCCGGCATTGTTGATCAGCAGGTCAAGCCGGTCGTACTTACTCAAAAATTCTTCGGCACAAGCCCGGATCGATGCCATTGATGCCAGGTCGCATTCAATCAGGTCAATGTGACCGTTCCCGGTGATTTGATGGATCTCCTCTCTCAAGGTCCTGCCTTTTTCCATGTTCCGGACCGGCAACACAAGCTTCATTCCACGCTTTGCCAGCTCCAGGGCCGTTTCTTTTCCAATCCCGGAGGTGGCTCCGGTAAGCAAACAAATTGTTCTTTCAGACTTCATATGTGTATTTTAAATTCAGTTTATGAACATGCGGGTTTTCTGACGGCCCGGCCAATCTTTTCACCTCTTACGATATGTACTGAAGAAACCACCCCCATCCCTTATTGTTCAGGTTCCGGTGAAACAATTGGCGGCCGCCCGTGTTTACCCTTCACATTGCCATTAAGAACCCCACATTCCCCTCACAAAACCCTATGAACCGAAGCATCGCATTCCTTGTCTTTTTTTCCATTGTCCTGGGCATCTATTTCCTTGTGAACCTTTACATCTATTGGCGCGGACTGCAGGCGCTCCCCACTGGCAGCGCCCTCCGCCCCTGGTATCAATGGGGATTTTGGGTGGTGGCCGGTATGTTTATTCTGGGCCGCACCCTTGAGAAAGTATCCCTTGGCCTTGCCAGTGATGTTTTCGTATGGGCAGGTTCCCTGTGGCTGGCGGCCATGCTCTACTTCTTCCTGCTGGTGGTCCTGATTGACATGCTACGGCTTATTCACCATTTCATCCCTTTCTTCCCCGGATGGATCACGGCCAACATGGAAAAAACCCGTTTGTTTCTCCTTTGGGGAAGCCTCGTTCTGGTCGGATTCGTGGTCCTGGGGGGATTCATCAACGCCAGGAATCCAAGGGTGAAAACCCTCGAGATCCATATCCCCAAAAAAGCAGAAGGCATCAACACACTGCAGGCAGTGGTGATGTCGGACATCCATTTGGGGACACTGGTCGGAAACAGATTATTTAACAGGGTGGCAGAAAAGGTAAAGGCGCTCAGCCCGGATATCATACTGCTGCCTGGGGACATCCTGGATGAGGACCTGCAGCCTGTACTCAGGCAGAATATCGGAAACACCCTCAGGCAACTCAGGGCACCCATGGGGGTGTTTGCGGTGATGGGCAACCATGAGCATATCGGTGGGGCATCCAAAGCCGTCGAATACCTCGAAAGCCACGGAATCACCATGTTGCAAGACAGCGTGGTTAAAATTAAAAACAGTTTTTTCCTGGTGGGGCGCGAAGACCATGACAAGGCCCGCCTGGGAGGAAACCCCAGGGCGAGCCTTGACAGCCTTATGAAACTGGTCGATCCGGATTTCCCCATCATTCTGATGGATCACCAACCCTTTCATCTGGAGGAATCCGCCTTGCTCGGGGTGGACCTCCAGCTTTCCGGCCATACCCACCACGGACAATTATGGCCCCTTCAGCTGTTAACCAAAGCGAGGTATACCATCAGCCGCGGATACGGAAAGTTCGGCGATATGCACGCCTACGTCAGCAACGGGGTGGGCACCTGGGGGCCCCCGGTGCGCGTCGGAAACAGGCCGGAGATCCTGCACCTGCTAATCCATTTCAATGAAGAATAAATGTGTTACTCCCTGTTTGACTCTCTGTCAGACTTCTTCCGCTTTCTGAAGATCCAGCCAAATGTTTGGCGGATCCTGAAAACGAAGTTCTGGGCATAGGAAAACCCTTCAGAGAAACGAGATAAGAAGCCGGTCAGGGTTAAAAGCCCCTGGATGGCAGATAAACCAGCCGTCAGACTGTTTTCGGCCAACAGCATTTCATAGCGAAGCCTGGCTTTCTCCAGCTTGATGTCCTGAAAGGTTCGTATGTGGCGAAATTGTTTTGTATTGATCATGGATTTTTCTTTTCAGTCGCCTCCTCATCTTCATGAAAGAAAACTTCCGCCAATGACCGGATGACACAGCGACCAAAGATCCGGGTCCGGAAGATATAAATAATCAGGGCCAGCAAGAGGTATACTCCTCCCACGGCCAACAGACCCAATTCCAAACTTCCAAGCAGCCTGCCCGCATAGAGGGCCGCAGCCCCTGAAAGGAAAAAAAGGGACAGCACCAAGGCAACCAGGGCAAATCCACTTCCCAAAAAAGAAGTAATCAACCTGGCAGCCCGCTCGAAGGTCAGCAAACCATAGTAAGACAGTTTGGCCTCCAAATATTTCTGAAAACTATCCCGTAACCCGGAAATGTGCTCAAGCAAGGATTTCCCGTCCATCAAAACCTGTTTAAGTGCTTATTTCTCCCCTGGATTGGCCTTTTGAATCCTGGCTTTTGTTTCATTGGCAAACTCATCCATCTGTCCCTTCAGCTCATCAATCTTCCTGGTAACCTTCTGGGTCATGTCGTCTGAGTATTCCTTGGCTTTTTTTTCTAGTTTTTTCCTTGTTTCGACACCACTACGGGGGGCAAACAGCATCCCTGCGGCCACGCCTACAGCGGCACCAAAAATAAAACCTACAATTGCTTTGCCTGATGAATTACTCATAATTATTGATATTTTAAATTAAACATATGTTTGGTAACAAAAAGCGAAAATAATTCGTTAATACAGCAAACTACTTCGTTTTTAACAAATATAGCTAAAAAAACCCGAAAATCAAACTTTCCCCCTGAAATCCTTACAGACAATGGCTTGTGGTTCATGTGGTTTTTTGCCCGAGGTGTTTGAATTCATGACCAAATTTTATGTAGCTTAGCGGCAAAAGCCTGGCCTTAGTTGACCAGCGATGCATCAGGTATTCCAAAAAAACACATTATGTTAAAAAAAAATATTTCCATTCACCTATATGAGGTTGAGGGACTTGAGCAACTTTCCCCGGTTGAGAGAAAACTGGTGGAGACCTCCCGCGAGATGACGGCAAAAGCCTATGCCCCCTACTCGGAGTTTTTTGTCGGTGCCGCTGTATTGTTGGAAAACGGGGAACTCATCAAGGGAAGCAACCAGGAAAACGGGGCATACCCAAGCGGATTGTGTGCTGAAAGGGTTGCCGTATTTGCCGCATCCGCCATGTTCCCGGGCGTTCCCATGCAGATGATCGCCATCAGCGCCAAATCACCCCGTTTATCTGTGGATGCACCCGTCTCCCCCTGCGGTGCATGCCGCCAGGTCATGCTTGAATATGAAACCCTGCAGGGAAAGCCGATTAAACTCCTCCTGAGCAAGGAGAACGGAAAAATTCTGATCATTGAAAAGGTGGAAGACTTGCTCCCTTTATCTTTTACGGGAAGCAACTTAAAAAAAGTCCGCCCCGGCCTGTGAGCCGGCTTCCGGTCCCGGCGCAACGTGAACCAAGACCGGTAAAACAGACCCATTGTATTTTTCAACCAACGACAGTTTCTATGCGAACCATTTTTTTCTTCCTTTACCTGTTATGCATCGCTCCGACCATTAGCGGACAAAGCAAACCCGCCTATATCCTTTACAACCGGCAAGGCGAGCCGGTGGATTATTCCATGATGCTCCAAAAGGCCCTGGCATCAGATGTGGTGTTGTTTGGAGAACTGCACAACAACCCCATTTCCCATTGGTTACAGCTCGAACTCACTCACGGGCTTTTTGACAGCCTGGGCCAGGGGCTCGTGCTCGGGGCGGAAATGTTTGAAACCGACAACCAGTTGATTATTGATGAATACTTTGGCGGGACCATTTCTGAGAGGAACTTCAGGGCGGAGGTCAAGCTTTGGAACAATTACGATACGGACTATCGCCCCCTTCTCGAATTTGCCCGGGAAAACGAACTCCGTTTCATCGCCACCAACATTCCCCGCCGGTATGCCGCATTGGTAAACAGGGAAGGTTTTGAGGGCCTGCAGAATTTGGATTCCAGGGCCTTGTCCCTGATTCCCCCGCTACCGGTCCCTTATGATCCGGACCTGCCCGGCTACAGAGCCATGTTGGAAATGTCGGGCATGCCGGCACATGGCAACGAGAACCTGCCCAGGGCCCAGGCAATCAAAGACGCCACCATGGCCCATTTTATTTATCAGAACAGAACGGGGGGCAGGGTTTTCCTGCATTTTCACGGGGCATACCACTCAAACAATGATGAAGGCATTGTGTGGTACCTGCGGCAACTCAGTGAGCGAATCGCGATCATGACCATCAGCACCGTCGAGCAGGAAAAAATCGACCCATTGGAGGAAGACCACATCGGACTGGCTGATTTTATCATCGTGGTTCCCTCGACAATGACCAAAACCTACTGACCATTCCAGTCAGGGGGTGTTGCCGGGCGCACCGCCCGGATGCAGAATTTCTTCAACGGCCTCCGCCAACAGCGACCCTTTGTCCTCCAGACGGGGAATGCCTTTCATCGCCCCTGCCGCATCCAACTGCCACTCCAGGCAGAGCGTGTCCTGGGGGGTGCAGGCCACCCACCCCCTTTCCTCCATCAGCCGCCCCAGGTACTCCTGCTCCGTTTGTCCGGGAGTCGGCACAAGCAGGGCCCGTTTCCCGAATACAGACAGGTCCATGATGGTGGAGTATCCCGACCGGCACACCACCAGGCGTGAATTCCGGATCAGCCATGCCAGGGGAGGATCCGGCAAATGATCAAACCAAATGGCCTTTGGCTTGGTGCTTTCCCTTGCGGAATCTGAACTTCCTCCCATCACCACCCCCCTGACAAAGACCACCGCATGCCCGGCCTTCGAAAACTGACTGTCCAGTTCCCTCTCGAGCAAACCCCGCTGGGGCTCCGGCCCCGAAAGCAACACAAGATAAAACGAAACGGGAAACCCTGCAGGAAGCGGGTTCTCCAGCCGTTCCGGATTCATGCCGGAAAACCTGGAAAGGGTTCCGACAAACCTGGTGTACTCCGGGGGTCCCTTCTTTACTGCCAGGAAACGGGCTGGTGCGGAGGGGGCATCCGCGGCGGCCCCTTCAGGTTTTTCCCCGGAACTGTGCGATAATTCCCCGGAAAGATTTTCCGGTCCGGGGAAATCCGGTACCCAGCAGTAGTGAAAACGATTGATATACCGGTGATTCACTTCGTTGATCAAACCCTCCATCCAGCCGAGGCCTTTGGGCGCCCTCAAGAACAACTGGTGGCCCATGAAAATGGCAATGGCCATTGTGGAATACAATCCGTAGCGGTTATCGGATACAACAATACCGGCCCCGGTTTCCCTGATCAGGGCTCGCAGACGCCGGTGCTCTGCAAAAACGGAGTACAACAAACCGGGAAATTGCCACAACAGCTTCAGCACCATGGAGCATCCGCCCCTGTTGCGGGAGTAAGTGATGGTTTTTCCAGGCAGCCGGTAAAACGACACCCCTTTGGGAAAGGAGGCCTTCAAAAAAGCCAGGGCCGGCCCGTCCCCCGCCACGCCCACCTGGGCGCCCGCCCGGGAAAATGCCCGGATGACGGGAACACAGCGGGTGGCGTGCCCCAATCCCCAGTTCAGCGGGCAAACCAATACAAAAGGAAGCTGTTTGCCGGTGGAATCCATGGGGTTAAAAATACAATTTTCCGGCTTCATTTTATGGGAAACAGCAAAGACGTCTCCGTGGGACCGGAAGGCACCGACCGCATATCCAACCCGGCCGGGAGTCCCTGCAGGTTCGCGCACCCGGGGGCAGGTGCCGCTCACCGGGATCCATGGCCATCCGACGATAAATGAAGGTATTTTTACCTTTCAACTGGGCAGCAATGGAACTGATCTATCAAATCGCCATCAATATGATTCCCGGAGTGGGTGGAATCACGGGGAAAAAACTGATCGATGCATGTGGCTCGGCCGCCGGAGTCTTTCAGGAGAACAAGGCCAGCCTGATGAAAATTCCCGGCATCGGGGAAAAAACCGCCGCCAGCATCGGCGGTTACCGTGACTTTGACCAGGCCGAAAAAGAGCTAAGCTTCCTCATAAAACACGGGATTAAAGCCATGTGTTATTCCGGTCCCGATTATCCGGAACGGCTGCGGCATTGTGCAGATGGCCCACTTTTGTTGTATGTCAAGGGGGAGGCGGATTTAAATGCCGAAAGGATAGTGGCCGTTGTCGGCACGCGCCGCATCTCTGACTATGGAAGAAAAAAATGCCAGGACATCGTTGAAGGATTGAGCGCGTATGGGGTTTTGGTGGTCAGTGGCCTGGCCTACGGCGTGGATGCATGCGCCCACAGGGCGGCCATGGATTGCGGCTTGCCTACCGTCGGGGTACTTGGCCACGGGCTCGACAGGATCTATCCTTCATTGCATGCCGGGCTTGCCCGAAAAATGCTTGACAGCGGGGCACTGGTAACGGATTTTTCAACGGGAACCCTTCCCGAAAGGGAAAATTTCCCCAGGAGAAACCGCATTATTGCCGGCCTCTGCGATGCCGTGGTAGTCATTGAGGCCGCCATTACCGGAGGTGCCCTGATCACCGCAGAAATTGCAAACACCTATAACAGGGATGTATTTGCTTTGCCGGGGCGGACCACCGATCCTTACAGCATGGGTTGCAACAAACTGATAAAAAGCCACAAGGCCAATCTGGTGGAATCGGCCGAAGACCTGGAGTTTATCATGAATTGGAAACCCATACCCGGAGCCGGGAAACCCAGGCAGTCCGGGCATTTCCCTCCGCTTACGAAAGATGAAGGCAGGTTGGTTGATGTGCTCCTGAATGCGCCCGCCTCTGGCATTGATCTTTTGGCTGCCAAAACCGGTTTTTCAAGCGGGAAAATCAATTCGCTCCTGCTGACCCTGGAGCTGAAAGGGGTTGTGCAACCCCTACCAGGGAAAGAATTTACCCTGACGGCCGGATCCCAGGGACCGTGTTGAACCGAAAAAAATGTGTAACTTGAAGTGCACACCAATCCCGGGCCGTAATGAAGCCGCATGTCCTTTTTCCAGTACTTCTTTCATTGCTTCTGCTCCAGGTAAACGGAAGCATCGCCCGGACACCCACCGGGGAGAATCACAACGAAACCGTCAGACAGGAACCGGAGCAGGAGGCAGAGCCCGGGGTTCCCTATAAGAACAACTCCCTGCTGCTTGCCGGAATCATCTCCAACCTCGGGGAACCATTTCACCTTGACCCACCCCGATTCGCCGGTGGTACCGTTGGTTTGGAAATGCTATTGGGAAAAAGGCTGTATTTCGGATCCGGTCTGCATCTGAGCCTGCTCGGGGCTTCCATTCCCGACCTGGCGTCCCCGGGAGAGGAATCCCCCCAATGGCTGTATTTCATCAAAGCACCGCTTTTTGGTGGGTTCAGGGTTTTATCCCGGAAGGCAAGCCTGAAGGTCGAGTTTGGGCTGGCCTATAATTTCGAGCCCCAAACCATTACACCTGACTGGGATATGGAGGGTTTCATTCCCAAACAAGGTTCGGTTTCCGCACTGATCAGATTAAAGGGGGGATTCCGGATCCTGGAAATTGAATTCGGCCTTGAAAACGGGATCACCGAATTATTCTCCAACCATGAGGACTTCCACCACCGGATCATGTATATCGGAACCCGCATCAATTTCTAGACGCGATCCGGGCAGGCTAAACCTCTGAAAGCAAGTTGTCGAGGTTCTCAAACTTGTGTTGGTAGTCCTCCATGCTCCTTCTGATGACTTCCTTGGCTTCCTTCGCCTCATAAACATGGGTGATCTCAACGTCGAGCTTCGTGTTGGGCAAATCCTTGTAAGTAAGAAAGTAATGTTTCAGGCGTTCCACGACCGGCACGGGACATTCCGAAATGTCTTTCAGTGATCCGTAAACGGCATCGTCTTTTAGAACGGCAATGATCTTGTCATCGGCCTGGTTACGGTCAATGAGCCTGAATCCCCCGATTGGAATGGCATCCACAAGGATATCCCCGTGAGAGATGGATTTCTCGGTAAGAATACATATATCAAGGGGGTCATAATCACCGACGATGTCATCCCGGCCTGTGGTTTCCCGCGCCAGTTCGGCCACTTTGAGATGACAGAGGGTTTGCGGAATGAAGCCGTAAAGGGCGGGAAGCACGTTGGAATATTTCTGGGGGCGGTCAATTTTCAGATACCCGGTGATTTTGTCGACTTCATATTTGACGGTGTCCGTGCTGACCATCTCCACAAAACAAGTCAGCAAATCCGGGGCCTTTTTGCCGATATCCACCCCGTGCCAGGGATGGGATTTGTAACGCAGCCCCATCAGTCGCCCGATGGGGTCCATGATCCTGTTTGCCATAGTTGGTTGTTTTATACAAAAGTATGGATTTTCTTCCACTCAGGGTGCCGCCGGCACCAAAAGCCAAAATCGAACGTTTTTTTATTAAATTTGCAGCCAAAGTCCCAACCCAATGGCCAGGCAAGAAGAAAAGATCATCGGACGGCGGTTAAAAACCTCCTACATCACCACAGTGGCAAGCATATCCCTTGTGCTTTTTGTACTGGGACTGCTCGGATTGACTATTTTGTTTGCCCAAAGGCTCTCCGATCACGTGAAGGAAAATATCGGTTTTACGGTTTTTATCCGTGACAATGCTTCCATTTCCGAGATCACCGCTTTGCAGCAAACCTTTGAGACCATGGATGCGGTTCGGGCCACAGAGTACGTCTCCAGGGAAAAAGCCGCCGAGGAGCTGAAGGCCGACCTGGGTGAAGATTTCGTTGAATTCCTGGGCTATAATCCATTGTCTGCCTCCATTCTGATCAGCATGAATGCCGGCTATGCAAATCCAGACAGCCTGGAAGTGTTTGAAAGACAGGTGGCCTCCCATCCCTCTGTGGCCGAAGTCGACTATCAGAAAGACCTGGTGCACCTGGTAAACGAAAATGTCAGAAAAATCGGGATCGGCCTGGCCTTCTTCAGTGCTTTGCTGCTGATGATCGCTTTTGCACTGATCAACAACACCATCCGTTTAAGCGTTTTCTCCAAGCGCTTCCTGATCAAAAGCATGCAACTGATCGGGGCGACCCAGGGTTTCATCCGCAGGCCATTTGTCATGAAGGGGGTGATTCAGGGACTGATTTCCGCCATCATCGCCATTACCGTCCTGACCGCCGGCATGTACACCGTGGAGAAAAAAATGCCAGGCCTTGCCCTGTTTTCCGATGCGGAGCTTTTGCTGATCCTGTTTGGCCTTGTGCTGTTTTTTGGAATCACCATCAGTTGGATATCCACTTTTTTTGCGGTCAGAAAATACCTGAAAGTTAAAACCGATTCCTTATATTACTATTAAACTGTTCGCCATGAAGAAAAAACAGGACCGCGCATTGTTGTTCGACCGGAGCAAATACACATTGTTGATTGCCGGCCTTGTGGTCACTGCCCTTGGCTTTTTATTGATGATAGGCGGCGGCAGTGATGACCCGGCCGTATTTAGCGAAGACATTTTCAGCTTCCGCAGGATGACCCTCGCCCCCATCCTTGTTCTGGCAGGCTATGGGATACAGATCTTTGCCATCCTGAAAAAAACCAAAACGGAGTGAGTTGGATAGAGGCATTGATCCTGGGTCTTGTGCAAGGCCTGACCGAGTTTTTGCCTGTCAGCAGCAGCGGCCACCTGGAACTGGGATCCGCACTGTTCGGGCTGACCAACCCGGACGACAACCTCCGCTTCTCCATTATTGTACATGGCGCCACGGTGCTCAGCATACTGGTGGTATTTAGAAAAGACATTATTGCCATCATCCGGGAGGTGCTCCGGTTTCAATGGAATGAGGAGACCCGATTTGCGGCCCTTCTGTTGGTTTCGGCCATTCCCGTCGGGATTGCCGGCTTGCTCTTCGAAGAATCCATCGGCTCCTTTTTCGGGGGCAGGGTGGTGTTCGTCGGATACATGCTGCTGGTGACCGCCGGCCTGCTGTTTCTGACCCGTTTTGCCACACAGGAAAAAAAAGAGCTGACCTTTCTACATGCCATCATCATCGGAGCCGCCCAAACCATCGCCATATTGCCGGGAATATCACGCAGCGGGGCCACCATTTCCATGGCCCTCTTTCTTGGCATTGACCGTGAAAAAGCCACCCGCTTCTCCTTTTTAATGGTGCTGGTTCCCATAGTCGGCGCCACCTTCATGGAAATCAGGGACCTCTCTGCCCAGTCCGCCGGCACAGATGCCGTCGCCTTGACGCCATTGCTGACAGGCTTTGTGGCCGCCTTTTTGTCCGGGCTTTTTGCCTGTAGCTGGATGATCCGCCTGGTTAAACAGGGGAAAATTGTTTATTTTTCCATTTATTGCCTGGTCGTCGGACTGGCAGCCATATTAACCGGGGTCATGTAGCATGCCGATACCAACAGGTTCTTCCCCCATTCATCCGTACGCCGAAGGAAAGGTATTGCTGTTCGACAAACCTTATCGGTGGACCTCTTTCGATGTGGTGGGAAAGGTGCGCAGCCTGCTGAAACACAAACTGGGTCTGAAAAAAATAAAAATCGGGCATGCGGGGACCCTCGATCCCCTGGCCACCGGTTTATTGATCGTCTGCACGGGCAAGCAAACAAAATCCATTTCCATTTATCAGGATCTGGAAAAGGAGTATACGGGAACCTTTTTCCTGGGGCAAACCACCCCTTCGTACGATCTGGAAACCAGGCCGGACCAGAACCATCCCACGGACCATATTGAGAGGGAAATGGCCGATAAGGCCAGCAGGCATTTTACCGGGGTCTTCGATCAAATGCCCCCCGACTATTCGGCAAAAAAGATCGAAGGAGAGCGTGCCTACACCTTGGCACGCCGGGGAGAATCCATCCCCCTTAAAGCAAGAACAGTGCAGATCAGCGTGTTTGAAATTACCCGCTTTGAACTGCCTGAAGTGGACTTCCGGGTCGTTTGCAGCAAAGGCACCTATATCAGGGCATTGGCCAGGGACTTCGGAGAGGCACTCGGATCGGGGGCCTACCTGAAAAACTTGCGAAGGGTGCGGATCGGGGACCTGCATATAGACAAGGCCATCACCATTGAAGCCTTTGAAGAGCACCTGGCGGAAATGGATTCCTGAACGGGTATTCGGAGAAGAGGGTTAAACAAAACAAAAGAATTCATTGTTTGATAAAAAACTATTGACAAGGCCTCTTGCTTGTATTATCTTTGCAAACCTTCCAATGGCCACACTTTTTATTCTAAGACCCCAAACCATACATGAAGTTATCCGATTTTAAATTCAACCTGCCGGCCGAGCTTATCGCAGAACGGCCTTCAGTGAACCGTGACGAATCCCGACTGATGGTTGTGGACCGCAAAACCGGAACCATTGAGCACAAAATGTTTAAGGACATCCTCCAGTATTTCGACGACGGGGATGTTATGGTGGTGAACAACACCCGGGTATTTCCAGCCCGCCTTTACGGCACCAAGGAAAAAACCGGTGCCAAAATAGAGGTGTTTTTGCTTCGGGAGTTAAACAGGGACGCCCGTTTATGGGATGTTCTGGTTGACCCGGCCAGGAAAATCCGTATTGGTAATAAACTTTATTTCGGAGAGGATGACAACCTGGTTGCGGAAGTCATCGACAACACCACTTCCCGCGGACGAACCCTGAGGTTTCTGTTCGACGGGACCTACGATGAATTCAAAACCACCATTGAAACCCTGGGTGAAACGCCCCTCCCGAAACAGATCCGGCGGGCCGTTGAGCCCGAAGACAAAGACCGCTACCAAACGGTCTTTGCCAAGCGCGAAGGAGCTGTGGCGGCCCCCACCGCCGGCATGCATTTCAGCCGCGAACTCGTTAAACGCCTGGAACTGAAAGGGGTTGGTTTTTCTGAAATCACCCTGCATGCGGGTCTGGGAAATTTCAGGAGCGTCGATGTGGAAGACCTCAGCAAACACAAAATGGACAGTGAGGAGATCTTTATTGAAGCCCATACGGCCAGGCTGGTAAACCAGGCCAAAGAGAACAGGAAAAAGGTGTGTGCCATTGGCACGACCACCATGCGCGCCCTTGAGTCTTCCGTATCCATTTCCGGGCAGCTGAAGCCTTATGAGGGTTGGACCAACAAGTTTATCTACCCGCCTTATGAATTCAGCGTGGCCAGTTCCATGGTGTCCAACTTTCACCTGCCCCAGTCCACCCTCATGATGATGGTGGCCGCCTTTTCCGGTTTCGACCTCTTGATGAAGGCCTACAAGCTGGCCATCAAGGAAAAGTACCAGTTTTTTTCGTACGGGGATGCCATGCTGGTTCTCTAAGAGGCTGGTTCTCTAAAAGGGGGCAAAGGCCCGCTTATCCGATTGTTTCACCAAGCCCATTCCCATGCCGAAATATGCACTCATTACCGCAGGAGGCCAGGGAAGAAGAATGGGTGCCTCCATCCAAAAACAATTTCTCCCCCTGGCCGGATCACCGGTCCTGATGCATTGTATGAAGGCCTTTCTCAGCTACGCCCCCGATATCGCCTTTGTTTTGGT
>JAWLHS010000031.1:0-17074 GCA_041690235.1 Bacteroidales bacterium | reverse complement strand
TTGCAAGGTGGCGCTGATGCGGTGTATTTCGGGGTTGGCAAGCTGAATATGCGGGCGCGTTCCTCCCAGAACTTTTCCCTGGACGACCTGAAACAAATATGCGGCACTTGCCGTGAAAGGGATGTGCGGACGTATCTTACCCTGAATGCCATTATCTATGATGATGAACTGGAGGAAATGCGGCAGACGGTCGACGCCGCTGCCGAAGCCGGGGTTTCTGCCATTATTGCATCGGATATTTCTGTGATGGAATACGCGCGATCCAAAGGGGTGGAGGTGCATATCTCCACACAGTGTAATATTACCAATCTGGAAGCCGTACGGTTTTATTCGCAATATGCGGATGTGGTGGTAACCGCCAGGGAGTTGTCGCTGGATCAGGTACACCGGATCGTACAGGGTATTGACCGTGAGCATATTTGCGGGCCTTCGGGAAGGCTTGTGCAGGTCGAATTGTTTGTACACGGTGCCCTGTGTATGGCCGTAAGCGGCAAGTGTTACCTGAGTCTGGACGCCATGAACCAATCGGCAAACCGGGGATCCTGCCTGCAGTTGTGCCGCAGGTCCTATATTGTCAGGGACAAGGAGGAGGGGTTTGAAATGGAAGTGGACAACCAGTATATCATGTCTCCCAAGGACCTGTGCACCATTGGATTTGTGGACAAAATCATGGATGCAGGCGTGAGGGTTTTTAAGATTGAGGGCCGTGGCAGGGGACCCGAATATGTGAAGGAAGTGACAAGCTGTTACAAGGAAGCCAGCCGGGCGGTGCTTGACGGGACATTTGACCAGATCAAAGTGTCGGAATGGACCAGGCGCCTGCAGGGGGTGTTTAACCGCGGGTTCTGGGAGGGCTATTACCTGGGCCGGACAATGGGTGAGTGGTCGGAACGGTATGGTTCACAGGCAACCCGAAAAAAACAATACATCGGCAAAGTGACCAATTTCTTTTCGAAGCTCCAGGTTGCCGAAGTCAAAATGGAATCTCATGAACTGGCCGTTGGCGAACCCCTGATGATCATCGGCCCGACAACAGGGGTGGTGGAATTCACTGCAGGGGAGATCCGGGTGGATGAGGCCGGGGTTTCCACCGCAAAAAAGGGTGATGTTTGTTCCCTTTCGGTCCCCGCTGTCGTTCGCCGCGGTGATAAGGTGTTTCGAATGCTGCAGGTTGAAGAGCGATTCTGAAAGGATGTGTATGCAGACTTCGCCAGGGATCATACAGCCTGGAAGTAGTTAATATGAAACAAAAAAAGAGCCCCGCGGTTTTCCGTAGGGCTCCTTTATTTGTGCAAGGACCTGCGGCTACTGGGCCGTCAGCGTATAAGTCAGATTGGACAGGTTCACCTCAATCAGGTAAGAACCGGTGTTTGGAGGGGCTGGTAGGTTTGGCGGATCGGGTTCGCTTTCCGTGGGACGGAAAACCAGCTTGCCGGACTCCCAGGTGCCTTCTCCATCGGTTCCGTATTGCGGAGCCCATTGTCCGGGTACGGCGATGAATTTGAAGGCATTGTCTTCTCCCGCGGTCAATGTGGTTACGATGCTGAATATGCCGGGTGCTTCCCTGGTCAGGGGAAGGGCGTTGACATTGTCCCAGCCCGCGGTTGTGGCGTTGCCCAACAAATAGAGGGCTTCAGTGGTTTTGGTGATGGAGTAGGTCAGGTTGAGCGTGTCGGCCACCACGCGGTAATCACCGGGGGTCAGATCGGTGATCGTGATGGGATTGGGATCCGGGACCTCTTCGGTGGGACGATACGCAAGTTCTCCTTCTGCGGATGTTCCGCCCGGTTGTGCGCCCCATTGCGGGGCCCAGGCCCCGAGCACGGAGATGAACTTCACCATGTCCCCATCCTCACGGAGTCTGGCCACCAGGGCAAATTCTCCGTCCTCGATGTGATACATCTCCAGGGCTGCCGCATTGTCCCAGCCTGCGGCCGTACCATTTCCAAGCATATAGATCGGTTTCACATAGACGAAGTCCTCGTATGGGGTGAGACCGGCTGTAACGATGGAAGAATGCGCGTAGGTATGGTCTGAGGAGCGGGTGATGTAAGAATAGACCCGGTAAGAAACCTGGACTTCTTCTCCCGCTGACAGGCCCATGCCCATCAGACGCTGGTTGAGGCGTCCGACAGTGGTTTCATATGTGGTCTCCTCGGTGTCGGCCAGGTCAATGGGGTTGGCGAAGTTGTTGTCTGCCAGATCCATTTGAAGAATATACTTCACGCTGGGCAAAGAAGCCATTGCGTAAGAGGCAGGAGACCATTGAATCACAATGGGCTCATCTTCGAACTCCTGTGCGAGGGGGATGATGCTCCCATCGGAAGGGGATATGATCTGGGGTGCCACGGTCTGAGACATGTCCAGAACCGGGTTGTCAATTTCCTCGCACGAAGGCAGGAAAATGACCCCAAATAAAAGGGTGAGGATGATTGCAAATTTTTTCATATATCGCATTGTTTTATTTTAGTATCCTTGGTTCTGGGTTAAATTGGGATTGGCAGACAGGTCTGCGGCAGGAATGGGAAATAGGTTGTACCTGGCATTGGTTTCCAGTCCGTCCTTCGAATTCCCTTTCCAGGCCCATACGTAGCCCGTTTCGCCGGCAAATTTCCCAAACCTGATCAGGTCTGTTCTGCGGTGTGCCTCCCAGAAAAGTTCCCTGGCACGCTCATCCAGAATGAAATCCAGGGTAAGCTGTCCGGCAGAGATATTCCCGGAGTCGTTTCCGAAAGCCCGTTGCCTGAGCTGGTTTACGTATTGCAGGGCCAGGCCGGCATCGCCGCCTGCACCACCGCGCAAAACAGCCTCGGCGTACATCAGGTATACGTCTGCCAGGCGGAACATGGGAAAGTCAGTATCCGGGAAGGCCAGGTTGCTTCCCGGATTGCCATCGCGGGTGATATTGGTGAACTTAACAGAGGCGTACCCATTGGTGAATTCCGAGAGGTCTTCAATTTCCAACTCCTGTCCTTCGGTGAAGAACAATGCCCTCGGGTCTCCCGAAGGGTAAAGGTTCACCACGCTCTTGGTGGTGCGCAATCCGCCCCAGCCCCCATCGGCACCATATGCTGCAGCACTCATGGCCCCGCCAATCTGGGCATGAATAATAAAACTGGTTCCTCCGTAGGTCTGGGTGTTGATCCCGTGGTAAGGGATGCGGAAAATTATTTCGTCCGTACTCAGGTGGTTGTCTGCGTTGAAAAGGTTCCTGAATTCCGGTTCAAGTGAATAGCCGGCATTGATGATGTCGGTGCAGGCGGCAATGCATTCGGTGTAACGGGGTTGCCCAATGTATACCTCTGCATTCAGGTAGAGCTTTGCCAGCACCATCCATGCGGCTGTGCGATCGGCGCGGCCATAATGGTTTGCCGCACGTGGCTCGGCCATCAGCGGGGCAATTTCCTTCAGTTCGGACTCAATATAATCAAACAAGCTATTTCTGTCGGTTTGTTCGGGGAGAAAGGCGCCAACGGGATCTTCCTCGGTTACAAAGGGAACGTTGCCAAAGATATCCAGTGCATGCCAGTAGCTGAGCGCCCTGAGAAAACGTGCTTCAGCCCGGTACATTTCGACTTCCTGGCGAAGGTTTCCACTTACGCCGCGGTCATCGAGTTTGGCATCCGTTGTTTGCCGGATATACTCGTTGGCAAGGGATATCTGGTAAAAGATACGGTAATACATGGCGGCAACGAAAACATCGGTTGAGGTCCATGACTGGTAAACAAAGTCTTTTACGGTCTGGTCATCCCAGCCAATCACTGCCTCGTCGGTCGAGAGGGTCTGATGATACCAAAGGCCGCGAAGATACTGCCCGAAACCTTCGTCGATACCACTGATATCGCCCATGCCGGCAGGGCCTTCCTGGCCGCTTACGGCAAGTCCGGCATAAACCTTGGCGAGAATCTGTTGGTATGAATCAGGATCGTTGAACACATCGGCAGCGGTAACCTCGTTATCGTCCAGTGGAACCGTGTCAAGATCCTTCAGGCAGGAAGAAAAGAATAGGAGGAACCCTGCTGCTATGATGGAAAATATCGCAATTTTTTTCATAATAGGTTTCTTTAATGATTTCTAAAACTGGAGGTTAACGCTCAGTACAAAATTCCGTGGGCGGGGGTAGATATTGTTGTCAATCCCACTGCCAACCTCCGGATCCATGCCCTTGTAATTTGTAATGACAAATGCATTTTGTACAACACCCGATACGAATAGGTTGGTGCCCCTTCCCATCAGGTTCTGAAAGTTATACCCGATCGAGATATGGTCCATTTTAAAGAATGAGCCGTCCTGGATAAAGAAGTCGGACAGGTAGTGGGCGTTGTTGAAGCCGATAGACAGGGCGTCGCGGGTAATATTACTCAGGTAAGGTCCCTCGGGACGGTGAAGCCGGCTCAGTTCCCCGTTCATGGAACTGACGTTGTTGTAAACAAAATTCCCAACATTGGCACGTCCTGCGAATGAGAAGTTCCAGTTTTTGTATTCCAGATCGGAGGTGATCCCAAAATAGTAATTTGGTGCAGGTCTTTTCAGCCGGTAAAGATCGTCTTCAGTAATCTCCCCGTCATCGTTGCGGTCTACATACAAACCTTCGATGGGATTTCCTTCCGTGTCATAAACCTGCTGCCATACAAGGAATGAGTATGGGGCATATCCAACGCTGTGTATCTGAATATTATTTCCAACCCCTCCGGAAATGCCCCCGGTTTGAACACCCAGGTAATCCGGATCATTGACCGCAGTCAGTTTGGTGATTTCGGAGTCGTTCCAGGTGGCGTTGAAGCCCAGCAGCCAGGTAAAGTCCCTGTTAACGACGGGCCTTGTGAAAATGGAGAATTCAACCCCTGTATTTTCCATGTTCCCGATATTGGTCAGGATGTAGTTGGTGAGGTTGGTTCCTGCGGGAACAGGAATAAAGTTAATCAGGTCACGGGTTTCACGGAAATAGAAATCGAGGGTGCCATAATACCGGTCTCTGGCAAACCCATAGTCCAAGCCAATATTATATGTAGTGGTTTCTTCCCACTTCAGGTTGGCATCGTATCCTTCCGGTCTCCAGGTTTGCAGAAAATTGCCCGGTTGCCCCCATTGGTAGAAAGCCCCCTGCCGGCTACCCGTGTAGCGGGCCAGATAGGGATAATCACCCTGTCCGATATTCTCTTGTCCGGTAATTCCGTAGCCCAATCTGAGTTTCAGTTCAGAGAGCGCGGCCACATCCTCCATAAAAGGTTCTTCTGAAATCTTCCAGGCAAAAGCCGCCGAGGGGAAAAGGCCCCAGCGGGTGTCAGGAGAGAACCTGGATGATCCGTCGTTACGTAAAGTAACAGTGAGGAGGTAGCGATCCAGCAGCGAGTAGTTTACGCGGCCGAAGAATGAGATCAGGTAGGATTCTGACTCATAAGTCACGTCTTCCAGTTCACGGAACGCGGTTCCCGCAATGTTGCCCTGGATATTGGTCGCCTTTGAAAAGCCTTTTCTCCAGAAATGCTGCCAGGAGTAACCCCCCATCACATCCAGGCGGCTGCTCAGAGATGGCAGCTCTTTCACATAGTTCAGGTAAAAATCGATTAGTTCGTTCTTTCGATCCTGTCCGTACTGGCCGTCGTATCCTCCATTAACATAGGACCAGGCGGCATAGTCGGGGGTAAAGTTGGTTCCCTCCGATGAGGAATAGTCGTAGGCGACGTTCAGGTTGGCTTTCAATTCCGGAAAGAAATGAAGTTTGTAGTCAAACTGGGCATTTCCGATAAATCGTCTGACGGTTGACTGGTTGTCGGTAAGTTCCAGCAGGGCAACCGGATTGCTCGTTGCCACCGGCTTTGGAAGTCCGTCGGCAGACCAGGTAAAGAATCCGCCGAACGGGCTGTCGGGATCCCTGACCGGTTTGGTGGGATCGAACATCACAGCGGCACCTATGGCGCCCTGGTTGGCGAATTGGTTTTCGATATTGACGCCCCTGGCATTGACGTTCACCTTCAGGTGGTCGTCAAACAAGCTGGGTGACAGGTTTACTGCGGCGGATACCCTTTGGAGGTTATCCCGGAGCAGGATGCCGTCTTGTGCATTGTACCCGAGAGACACCCTGTAAGGAAGGGTTTTGTAAGCCCCTGAGGCACTCAGGCTGTGATCATGGGTGAAAGCATCCCTGAAGATCTCATCCTGCCAGTGGGTGTTCTCTTCACCGAGCATATTCAGCACACCCTGGTTCCCGGAATACCGCTGGTTGATGATGTCCCGGAACTCATCGGCACCGAGAACATCAATGGTCTTCGCATTGGTGGACAGGGAGTAGGTGCCCGAATAATCAAACTTCAGGGGTGCACCCTCTGTTCCTTTTTTTGTCGTAATGATAATGACACCGTTGGAAGCCCTGGACCCGTAGATGGCCGTTGCAGAGGCATCTTTTAGGACGGTGAAAGACTCAATGTCGTTGGGGTTAATGGCCGTAAGGGGATTTCGAAGACCGGGAACCCCGGCACTTTCAATGGGAACCCCGTCAATTACAATCAGGGGGTCGTTGCTCGCAGAAAGGGAGGACCCTCCACGAACCCGGATCATTGCCCCGTCTCCCGGAGCACCGCCAGAAGTGGTAATCTGCACCCCGGGGATTTTCCCGGTGAGAAGTTCCTGGGGACTGGTGATGCTGCCCCTGTTAAAGTCTCTTGAATCGACAACGGATACGCTTCCGGTTGCATCTTCACGCCGCTGAACCCCATATCCAACCAGCACGAACTCCTGGAGGGTGGCAATGTCCTCAGACAATTCGAAGTTGGCCGTTACAGTCTGGCCTGCGGCCACACTGATTACCCGGGTTTCGGAAATGTACCCGATAAAGCTGGCCACAAGGGTTGACTCACCGGCCGGGACGCTCAGGGTGTAACGTCCGTTAATGTCAGTGATGGCACCCACGGTGGTACCCTGGATGATTACATTGGCGCCAGGCAGGGTTTCACCGTTTTGGCTGTCCCGCACAACCCCTGTAACTGTACCGTTCTGCCCGAAAACTGCTGAAGCAGAAAAAAGAATCAGCAATAAAGGCAGGATTTTTCTAAATAATTTTGTCATACTTCCGCAGATTAAGTTTTGGACAAGTTCTTCTATTGCTACAAAAATATCAAAAATTTAAATAAGAAAATCGATTTTTCATATTGATAATCAGTTTTTTCCGCAAATTTTCCCGCAAACGTTTCCGCAAACGTTTGCATCCTATTTTAACAAAATGCAGATTGTTTTGTTTTCAAGCTGTTTCTATGTGTGCCGCCGGTGAATGATGATTTGGGCTTTAGTAAAAACGGAAGGCATGAAATTTGTATATTTATGCCGTTAACCATTTATTGACCCAGGCAGATATGAAAGTTCACCCGGCCTCTATCAGTGATATAGCAAAAGCCCTGGGTGTTGCCCCTTCCACTGTTTCACGGGCCCTTAGAAATCACCCCGACATCAGCCATGAGACCCGCCAGAAGATTCAGGAATTTGCCCGGCAGGTGAACTATCGACCCAATGCCCTGGCCATCGGCCTAAAGCATCAGCGGTCACGAACCATCGGGATTATTATCCCGGAAATCGTGCATTATTTTTTTTCCAGTATTCTCAGTGGGATTGAAGAAGTGGCCTATAGCAAGGGTTACAGGGTCATGATATGTCAATCGAACGAGGAAGCGGAGAGAGAAAGGCTGAATCTTCAGGCCCTGTTGGATCACCGGGTGGACGGACTGTTGGTTAGCGTGAGTAAGTCAACCACTGACTTTGAGCATTTTAAGCGGGCCATTGATGGGAACATCCCCATGGTTTTTTTCGACCGGATTTGTCCTGAAATTGAGACCGACAGGGTAATGACCGATGATTTTGAAGCCGCACGTCTGGTGACTGCCCATCTGACTGGCTTAGCCAGAAGACGTATTCTGCACCTGGCCGCTCCCCAGCATTTAACAATAGGAAGGGATCGTTGCCTTGGATACTGCCAGGCCTTAAAGGATAGGGGAATAGAGGTGGATCCGGGACTGATTTTGCCCTGCGATACACCGGAGAAAGTCTTGCTTTTAAAGGATCAGATCATTGGCATCGCTCCGCAGATTGACGGCGTTTTTGCTGTCAATGACCTGACGGCCATTGCTTTGATGCAAGTTATTCAGGATCACGGATTTTCGATCCCCGGACAAATTGCCGTGGCGGGCTTTGGGGATGACTCCGTGGCCAGCATTATAAGGCCCCGGCTAACCACAGTGGAACAAAAGGGATATGAGATGGGGAAAATCGCCATTGAAATGCTTCTTGAGCGCCTGGAAAACCCAGGGGAAACCATCCTTGCGCGCAAGAGGGTATTCCCTGCAAATTTGAAAGTCAGGCAATCAACGCTTTCAGACCAGTACGTTTCCCTTCATGTCTGAAGGAATCTGCAATCCCATCATATGGAGTATAGTGGGTGCCAGGTCGGCCAGACGGCCAGGATCAATTTCTTTCAGGTCTTTGTCGATCAGCCAACAGGGAACCGGGTTGGTGGTATGGGCGGTGTTGGCCGATCCGTCGGCGTTAACCGCAAAATCGGCATTGCCGTGGTCAGCCGTTATCAACAGGGAGTAGCCCTTGGACACGGCGACAGCTACCACTTCTTCCAGGCATTGGTCAACGGTTTCCACTGCTTTCTTAATGGCCGAAAAAACCCCGGTATGTCCGACCATGTCGGCATTGGCAAAGTTTAAACAGATAAAATCAAAGGCCTCTTTGTTGATCTCTTTAATGACGGCGTCCTTCACTTTCGGTGCGCTCATTTCCGGCTGCAGGTCGTAGGTGGCGACCTTGGGAGAAAAGATCATAACACGTTCCTCCCCGTCGAAGGCTTCCTCGCGTCCGCCGGAGAAGAAAAAAGTAACATGCGGGTATTTTTCGGTTTCAGCAATCCGCAGCTGGGTTTTCCCATTTTTTGCAAGCACTTCACCCAGTGTATTCTTCAGGTCTTCCTTATCATACACGACCTTTACGTTTTTAAAAGACTCATCGTAGCGTGCCATGGTTACGTAATAAAGGGGGATGGTTTTCATCCCTTCCTCCGGCATGTCCTTCTGGGACAGTACCGTTGTGAGTTCACGCAGCCGGTCTGTACGGAAGTTAAAACAGAGTACCACGTCACCTGCTTCAATCATCGCCAGGGGCTTCCCGTCACTTCCTGTAATGACTGCGGGTTTAATGAACTCATCGGTGATGTCTTCTTCGTAACTTGCCTGGATGGCACTTTCGGCATCGGAAAACTTCGTTCCTTTCCCTTCCACCAGCATATCGTAAGCCAGCTTGATTCGTTCCCAGCGCTTGTCACGATCCATTGCATAATAGCGCCCGCATACGCTGGCAATCTGCCCGGCAGAATCTTCCAGGTGTTTCTTAACATCCTTAATGAAACCCAGTCCGCTTCGGGGATCCGTATCCCGTCCGTCCGTAAAGGCATGGATGAACAAATCTTCAAAATCCTTCTTTTTGGCCATATCGCATAATCCGAACAGGTGATCCATGGCGGAGTGAACCCCACCATCCGACACCAGTCCGAGCAGGTGAACCTTCTTGTTGTTGGCTTTTGCGTGGTCGAAGGCTTCGTTTAATACCTTGTTATCAAAGAAAGATTTGTCTTTAATTGCCTGGCTGATTCGGACGAGGTCCTGGTATACCACCCTTCCGGCACCAATGTTGAGGTGTCCCACCTCCGAGTTGCCCATTTGTCCCCCGGGAAGGCCTACATTCTCTCCCGAAGTCTGCAGCAAGGTGTGCGGGGTTTTCCCATATAAACTTTTTGTAAAAGGCACGTCGGCATTATGAATAATGTCGGATGGGCTTTCATCTCCCTTGCCCCATCCATCAAGGATAACCAGGATAATTTTTTTCGTTGCTTGCGTGTTCATTTCAATGGTATTATTTGAAAGTAAAAAGATCAACCGGTCGACCTGATGGCTTCGACCGGGTCGAGCCTTGAGGCGGTCCATGCCGGAACAAAACCGGACACCAGTCCTATGATAGCAGAAACGTTCAGACCCAGCAAAATGTTTCCTGCCGTAAGGGCAAAGTCAATTTCGAAAATGCTGGCAACCAAGGCCGTTCCGGCCCAAACCAGCAACAATCCGACCGCACCGCCAATCAGGCTGAGGATAATCGCTTCGAACAAGAACTGCCAGAGGATAAAATAATTTTTTGCTCCGAGGGCTTTCTGTATTCCAATAATGGTGGTTCGCTCCCTAACGGAAACAAACATGATGTTTGCGATGCCGAACCCCCCGACAAGTATGGAGAATCCACCGATGATCCAGCCCGCCATTGTAATGATGGCAAACAGGCCGTCAAATCCCTGGGAAAGAAGGCTGGTCTCATTCAGGGCAAAATTATCATCAGCAAAGGGTTTCAGTCTTCTGATGGCCCGCATGGCCCCTGTCAAATCGTCGATCAGCTCTTCATTGGAAACACCCGGAAGCGCCCTGGCCATGATAAAGGGTCCGAAACGTTCGCTGTTCACATCAATGAATTGGTTGAGAAACACAAGGGGGAGTACCACGACATCATCATTGCTTTCGCCAAAACCGCCCATTCCCTCTTTCTGAAAGACCCCGATAACCTGTACATTCCGCCCGAAAACCTTGATGTTTTTTCCAATGGGATCGACGTTCTGAAACAGGTTCTGTGCCAGATCCGAGCCAATCATGGCCACATTCCGGCCGGCACTGGATTCGGGAAAGGAGAAATACCGGCCTTCCTCCAGTTCAAACACCCTTGTTCTGTCATAGTCTGCCGAAACGCCAATAAGGGTCACACTTTCTATACTGGTATTCAGGTATTCGACCGTACGGCTGGTGGAAGCAATAAAAGTCGCAGCCTCGACGGAATGGGCCCTTCGAAGCAGCTCGTCCAGTTCCCGGGTATGGGGAACCGGGCGGTTGGCATACTGCCACCACTGAAAATCTCCGCCAAACTGCCATGGCCACTTTTGAACATAAACCACGTTATCTCCCAGGGCCTCGATGCTGCTGCGGATTTGCCGCTCCAGGGAGTCGACCACCGAAAAAACCGAAATAATGGAGAAAATCCCGATGGTAATTCCCAACAGCGTAAGAATGGTACGCAGCCGGTTTGCCAGGATGGAGGTGAGTGCAAAAACCGCACTCTCCTTGATGAGTTTAATAATCAGTATCATGGGTCATACTATTTCCTGTGGTCAGTTTTTCTTGCTTATCGTTCGCATGAGCTCAGTGGCATAAACGAAATCATTGAGCTCCGGATTGTCCGAGTGTAGAATTTCGTGGCGTGAGCCTTCCCACCAGACCTTGCCCTGTAAGAGGTAGATGACTTTGTCTCCGATTTCCATCACGCTGTTCATGTCGTGGGTATTGATCACAGTGGTCATTTGGTACTCTTCGGTAATTTCCCTGATCAGGTTGTCGATGACAATGCCCGTTATGGGATCCAGCCCGGAGTTGGGTTCGTCACAGAATAAATATTTTGGGTTGTTGCTGATGGCCCGGGCTATGGCGACGCGCTTCTTCATGCCTCCGCTGATCTCAGCGGGATAAAGTTTGTTTACATTTTGCAGGTTGACACGATTCAGACAGGCATTGACCCGGTCGAGTTTTTCCTCCCTGTTCATCTTTCCGAACATATCGAGGGGAAACATTACATTCTCTTCGACCGTGAGGGAGTCGAACAGGGCGCCGCCCTGAAACAACATGCCAAGCTCCTTTCGAATCACCCGGCGCTCCGCAAAAGTCATGCTCAGGTAATTCCTTTCATCATACAGGATTTCTCCCTTATCCGCACTTAACAGTCCCACGAGACACTTCATCAGCACGGTTTTGCCAGATCCGCTCTTGCCTATGATCAGGTTGGTTTTACCCTGTTCGAAGTTAAAGCTTACATCTTTCAAAACAGCCATGCCGTCGTAAGACTTCCAGATGTTCCGTCCCCGTATCATGCCAAAAGGATCTGTGTTAGTATCAGGTTGAACAGAATGATATAAATACTGCTGAAAACCACTGCTTTGGTGCTCGATTGACCCACTTCAAGCGCTCCGCCCCGGGTGTAAAAGCCGAAGTAGCCCGAGACGGTGGTGATCAAAAAGGCAAACACCAGGGTTTTGAGCAGGGCATAATAGATGTCGTATTGGGCAAACTCAAATAAGATGCCATAAACATAGTGACTTAACGGCACCACACCGGTCAGGGCCGAGGCGAGCCAGCCTCCGAATATCCCCAGCACCATACTGAGTATAACCAGGAAAGGGTTGACAATCAGTGAGGCAATGACTTTAGGCAGAATCAGAAAGCCCGCGGCGTTCACCCCCATGACTTCCAGGGCATCGATCTGCTCGGTAACCCGCATTGTGCCAATTTCGGAAGCAATTCTTGAACCGACCTTGCCAGCGAGGATTAAAGCAATCATGGTGGGTGCAAACTCCAGGATGATGGCCTGTCGGGTGGCAAAACCCACTGCATAAATGGGCAACATCGGATGATCGGTGTTGAAGGCCGTTTGTATGGTGAGAACGGCGCCCATAAAAACGCTGATAATGGCTACTATACCCAGGCTTTGCAGTCCGAGGTTGTCCATTTCCACAATAATTTGCCGCCTGTAGATTGACGACCGCTCAGGCTTTTTCAGAATGATCCTGAGAAGCTGCAGGTAGGTTCCGATGTGGTAAAACAACGTCATAAAATGCCTGTTACACACGCGAAATTACTGATATTTTGCGTTCTTTTTATAATAATAGGGTAAGCCATCGCAGGGCCCGTTTTTATTTTTGTATTTTTGGACACCGAATCCCAAATCAGATGCAATTATTGAATTGTCAATTACGTGGAATACCGGTGTTTTTGCTCGCCCTGGCTTGTTGTTTCCTTTTGAGCTCCTGTTTTGTGTTTCGAAAGGATTGCAATTGTCCGACCTGGAGTGATTCTGATCAGACATCTCACGAAAATTTTGCAAATCTTGAACCAAGCAATTAGCAGGGAAGTTCTTGCAAGGTATTTCCCGGTCCAGGCGGTCAGCCATATAGAAAATGCGGTGTCAGGATTTCGGATTCGATTAAAAATCACCCGCGGCCGGGCATCGAAGCTGGGGGACTTTAAACCTTCAATGAACGGGGGCCTGCATCAGATTTCCGTAAACGCTGATTTAAACATTTACGCCTTTCTGCTCGTTTTTGCGCACGAGCTCGCCCACCTGATGGTGTTTGAGCGGTCAGGTAATTCAGTTCGCCCGCACGGCAAGGAATGGAAAAAGCAGTTTGGCGAGCTGATCAGGACGTATATTGAACAGGGTTTCTTCCACCCGGTCCTGCATGAATCGCTGATCCGGTATTCCTGTCATGTAAGGGCTTCAGGTATTGCAAGTGAACCTGTGGTGAGGGATCTCGCTGTTTTTGATCATGGGGGCGGGTCGGATGGGCCCTTGCTTTTGGAGGATATTCCGGAAGAAGCTTTGTTTTTGACCCGCACGGGGCGGCTGTTTAAGAAAGAGGGCAGGTTGCGCAAGCGATACAGGTGTTTATGCCTGGACAACCAGAGAACCTATCTGTTTCATCCCATGGCAAAAGTGAACCGGGCCGAAAGACCTCCTTCCATGAACAATGCAAATCTGAGAATGAAGCAAATGAAGCATAAAAAAATTTAAAGAACCATGGACAAAAACAATTACGTTGTCATTATGGCAGGCGGTGTGGGGGAGCGTTTCTGGCCCATGAGCCGGCGAACCCGTCCCAAGCAGTTCATAGACATACTGGGCACAGGAAAGACCCTCATCAGGGAAACCTATGAGCGTTTCCTGAATGTCTGCAGCCGCGAGAATATTTATATTGTGACCAATCAGAATTATGAGCAACTGGTTCTGGATCAGATCCCCAGCCTGGATCCTGAGATGGTCATTTGTGAACCGACAAGGAAAAACACAGCCCCATGTATCGCCTATGCCGCATACAAGATCCACGCATTGAACCCGCAGGCCCGCATCGTGGTTGCACCGTCCGACCATATCATCCTGAAAGAAGCGGCTTTTGCCGGAATCATCAATTCCGCCCTGAAAGCTGCGGCACAGCATGACTGGCTGTTTACCCTGGGCATTACCCCTCACAGGCCGGATACGGGCTACGGCTATATCCAGTTCCTGGAAGATTCCAGCCTCCCGGATCACCCAAGCCTGAAAAAGGTGAAAACCTTTACCGAGAAACCCGATCTTGAAATGGCCCGGTCGTTTTTGGAAAGTGGCGATTTTCTCTGGAACAGCGGTATTTTTATCTGGTCGTGCAGGGCCATCATCGATGCCTTCGAAAAATACCAGCCGGAAATCAGTTTCGTCTTTCGGGAGGCCGTGGGAACATACAATACGCCGGAAGAAAAACCGTATATGAACAAAGCCTACGCCACCTGTAAAAGCATATCCATCGATTATGCCATCATGGAAAAAGCGGAGAATGTTTATGTGTTTATTTCCGATCTGGGATGGTCCGACCTGGGCACATGGGGATCCCTGTATGAGGTCCGGCCCAAAGACGGGGAGCAGAACGCGGTCATGGGAAAAAACGTCATGCTTTATGACGCATCACAATGTATTGTCAATATTCCCGAAGAAAAGCTGGTGGTCATCCAGGGGCTCGAAGATTATATTGTAGCGGAGTCGGATAATGTGCTGCTGATTTGCAAAAAAACACAGGAACAACAAATCAGAAAGTTTGTGAACGATATTAAACTGAACAAGGGGGAACACTTTATTTAATCCAATAACTAACCTTAACTACCTAATAAACAATGAAAAAACAACTACTTCTACTGATCCTGCTGGCCATTCTGATACCCCGGTCGTATGTGAAGGCCGATGAGGGCATGTGGCTGCCGTTTATGATTGATGATGCCTTGTTTTCCGAAATGCAGGAGATGGGGCTGAACCTTACCAGGGATCAAATTTTCAGTTTTACCGAGTCCAGTTTAAAGGATGCCATTGTACATTTTGGCGGTGGATGCACGGCAGAGATTATTTCGGACATGGGACTTGTCCTTACCAATCACCATTGTGGCTATGGTCGCATTCAGGCGCTTAGTTCCGTTGAGAACGACTTGCTTACCAATGGCTTTTGGGCCGATGAACTCGGTGATGAATTGCCGAGCCAGGGCCTTTTTGTGCGGTTTTTGGTTCAGGCCAGGGATGTAACGGAGGAGGTTGCTGCCGCCCTTTCTCCGGATCTGACGGAAGAGGAACGCGGACGGATCATCCGGGAAAAGAGCGAGGAGATTGTTGCCGCAGCAACGGATGGAACCCACTATACAGCCAATGTGCGTCCCATGTTTGCCGGCAACGAATTCTTCCTGTTTGTTTATGAGACGTACAATGATGTCCGCCTGGTGGGCACCCCGCCGGAGTCGATCGGTTCATATGGGGGAGATACCGACAACTGGATGTGGCCCCGGCATACCGGAGACTTTTCCCTCTTCAGGGTATATACGGCCCCGGACGGTAGTCCGGCGAGCTACAGCTCCGAAAACATCCCCCTGAGACCCCGCCACCACCTGCCTGTGTCCATAAAAGGCGTCGAAGAAGGGGATTTTGCGATGATCCTCGGTTATCCCGGAAGCACCAATCGGTACCTTACTTCTTACGGCATCGAATTCAATCTGGAGAATATGTACCAGGTGCGTATTGACATTCGGCGTAAGAAACTGGATATCATTGAAGAGGCCATGGCCGGCAGCGATGAGATCCGCATTAAATATGCCTCCAAGCAATCAGGAATCGCCAATTACTGGAAAAACTTTATCGGCATGAGCCGTAGTTTGAAGCGCCTGGACGTTGCCGGATCCAAGAGGGAACTTGAAACGCAGTTTCAGCAGTGGGTGGTTGAGGAGCCTTCCCGGCGCCGGGAGTACGGCCAGGTGATGGATGATTTCCGGCAAGCCTATGAGGGGTACAGGCAGTTCAACTCCCAGAACTATGTGTTTATGGAAGCCATGTCGAGTGGTCCCGATATGCTGCGTTTCGCCAACTCATTTAATCGCCTGCTGACCATGCTTAAAAACAAGGAGGAGGGGGAGGATTTCGACCGCGAGCTGAGTAATCTTAAAAATGCAGCCGGGAGAACCTACCGGAATTACGACCAGGATGTGGATGAAAGATTATGGGCGGCCATGTTCCGCGTTTACTTTGAGCGAATACCACCAGCCAATCTGCCCGATATTTTTCAGGAGATTGCCAAAAAATACCGCTATGATTTTGACCGTTACGCAGCGGATGTTTACAAGAACTCCTTATTTGCCAACCAGGAAAGTGTGTTGAAGTTCCTGGAAAAACCTTCTGCCAGGGCCCTGCAAAGAGATCCGGGCTTTAAGGCGGCCCGATCCGTTTATTCCAATCATGCTGAAATGAATCCCCGCATTCAGCAGTACGATGTGGTGGTGGACCGGGCAGAGCGGTTGTTTTTAAAGGGTTTGCGTGAGATGATGCCGGAACGGTCATTTTATCCGGATGCCAATAGCACCATGCGGTTTACTTATGGCAGCGTGGGTGGATATCAACCGGCCGATGCCGTATATTACGATTATCAAACCACCCTGAAGGGAGTCATGGAGAAGGAGGATCCCGGTCATCATGAATTTATCGTGCCTGCCAAGCTCAAGTCGCTGTATATGGACAAGGATTATGGGCCCTATGGTAAGAACGGCGGGATGGTTGTCAATTTTATCGCCGGACTCGATATCACCGGCGGCAATTCCGGGAGTCCGGTGATCAACGGGGACGGGCATTTAATCGGACTCGCATTTGACGGCAACTGGGAAGCCATGAGCGGCGATATCCTTTTTGAGGACGAGGTGCAAAGAAGCATCAATGTGGATGCCCGATACATCCTGTTTATTATCGAAAAATTTGCCGGGGCTTCAAGGATTATCGATGAAATGACCATTATTCGGTAAACCGCCTGCATTCCGGATCCATATGATTCCGGAAATCAGTCAGCTGTACAAAAAAAAAAGGCCCCCGGTGAGGGCCTTTTTTTTGTAGGTTGAATTAAGGTTTAATACTTTGGCGTCACGTCCATGTTGTAGAACATAAAGGAGTAAAT
>JAWLHS010000030.1:0-17082 GCA_041690235.1 Bacteroidales bacterium | reverse complement strand
GGTGGCCCCTTTGGAGCGGGCCAGTTCGACGGCTGCAAGGGTGTCTGCCGTTTCGCCCGACTGGCTGATGGCAATCACCAGGTCGTCCTCATAAAGAACCGGGTTCCTGTATCGAAACTCCGAGGCATACTCCACCTCAACGGGAATCCTGGCCAGGTCTTCAAAGAGGTACTCACCGACCAGTCCGGCATGCCAGGACGTTCCGCAACCCACAATGATGATCCGGCGGGCGTTAACAAACTTTTGCTCATAATCGATGATGCCCCCGAGGGCAACGATCCCGTTGGTGGTATTCAGGCGGCCGCGCATACTGTCACGGATGCTCCGGGGCTGTTCATAAATCTCCTTGAGCATGAAATGGGGGAAGCCACCTTTCTCGATGGCGGAAAGCTGCACCTCCAGATGCTGGACATAGGGTGTTTTGTCCTGGTTCCGGATGGTCTTGATCCTGAGCTTCCCGTGACGGGGAATGATGGCCAGTTCCTCTTCGTTCAGGTAGACCACCTCCTTGGTGTATTCAACAATGGGAGTAGCGTCGGAGGCAATAAAGAATTCCCCCTGGCCGACCCCGATCACCAAAGGACTTCCTTTTTTTGCGGCGATCAGCATGTCTGGATTGTCCTTGGAAACAACCACAATGGCATAGGCGCCAACCACCTGGGTCAGGGCAATGCGGACAGCTTCCACCAGGTCGACGCCCTCATTCACCTGAATGTCCTCAATCAAATGAATGAGCACTTCTGTATCCGTCTCGCTATTAAAGGAATACCCTCGATTTATCAATTCCTTCCTGAGGGTGCCATAGTTTTCAATGATGCCATTGTGGATGATGGCCAGTTTTTTCGTCGGACTGAAATGGGGATGGGCGTTCTGATTGTTTGGCTCACCGTGGGTCGCCCAACGGGTATGGGCAATTCCGGTATTTCCGGACAAATCCTGTCCCTTCATGCAGAGTTCGAGGTCCCTGACCTTTCCATGGGTTTTGTAAAGGCGGAGCCCACCGTCCAGAAGCGCAATTCCTGCGCTGTCATAACCGCGGTACTCCAGGCGGTATAGTCCTTTAATCAATATGGGATAAGCATCTCTGGGTCCGATGTAACCAACAATGCCACACATGAAGAAATATTTAATTAAACACCGTATATATGATCTCTAGCCGCATCGGCCTGGCTGAAGAACCCGGACCATTTAAAATGACCCGCTGTGCACTTTCGGCAGAACGTGCAGACACCAATGCCAGTCCGTTGTCCGGAAATTTTCCGTCCATAATCTCCTGGAGGTGCTGGGTGATGTTAAAACTGTATTGCTCCCTGGCCTGATCGTAACTCCCTCCAAAGTAGTCATCCCCAAACGCCATGTCAGACAGGGCATCAACCCCCCCCTCTTCATCGAACCGCAACAATATCAGTTCATCGGCCGGAGGAAACATTTCGTCTTCAAAGCCCGGAGCCACCGGAATGATTAGCCTTGCCTGGTTAATGGTTACATTTTCGGCTTCTGACAGTTTGGCAATAAATGGAAAATGAATATTGCAGCGAAATTTTCCCATCCCCTGAACAAACAAAAGGCTGTCGCCCCAGGCATAGGGATCCTCTCCAAAAATCTGTTCCACCAATACGGGATGGGCATTGTCGTATCCCAATGCTTCAAAGTAGGTGGATCGTTGGGTAAATTCATTGATGGGAAAATTCTGGCGCATGGCCACGGTGTCCCCCTCCTGGTGATAATGCAGGATCAGTCTGGTGAAGAACGAATACATGTCGATATTGAAAACAGAGCCAGTCCCTTCGATTTGTTCATCAACCGTCACAAACACACCTTTAAAGTAATCCAGAAAGTTTGGCACATTTTCAAAAGCGGGGGTGCCGTTGGCGTCAATCATTTTCTGGCCAAAGGCATCAGACAAGCGCAAGCTGAAATGGGGGGCGAACATCGTGGTGTCAATCAGCACACTATCGTTGGGTGCCGGCCTGAGAAGCATTTCCGCAAGGGGTTCCGGATAATGAGGAATCACCAGGTCTGAAAACAGGGTATCAATATCGGGTATTTCTTCACTAAGCTCATAAATCCTCACGGTCTGAATGGTTTCAATCTGCCCGTAATATTGTCCGGAATATCCGAACGAAATGGTGATGGAGTCGAGAACCGGCTCATCCCCCAGCGACAAATTGTTTTCCGGAAGCCTGAACTGGGTAAAAATACTGGCCCTGGACTTCCCAAAAACCGGGTCATGCAAAACCCCGAGGATGTTCTCCCCCCCAAAATTCGTTGGCACATGGTCGCTGAAATCAGTGACCGCAAGAATGCCCATGGTATCCGTTGAGTTGAAAGAGGCCCGCCGGTCAATCAGTCCAAGTCCGATTTCATCCGGTTCAGAGCAGGAGTGAATGGAAAAAAGGGAGAAAAACGCTGTAACAAAGACAACAACAAGGCCTAAAAAACCCCCGCCAAAGCGGGGGAAGGGAAATGTTTTCAAAATGATAACGGGTTTTTTTTATTGAACGAACAAAATAGCACAAAACCGGAAACAAAACGCAAAAGTAAATGATTTTATTCTGTAAGCACCGATTCCTTCACCAAAATTTCGTCATAAAAAGCATTGTAGGCATCCACATAGGTTTCCTTGGTCTGGAATTCCAGAACAGGTGTCCCACTCTTCCGGATATAGGCTTCAAGCTCCGGATCAATGACTTCATCGCCCAAAATAATCCCGTCGCTGTAATCAACCGCTGCTTTGCTGATCCCCAGATAAGAAGTGTCCTGGTATTTGGCAAGCAACTGTTCCTGGATGTCCTTGTTTTTCATTTTCAGCGGCAAATCAATGTTCAGCGGCTCAGTAAAGGCGTCATTGTAAACAGAGTAGACCACCCTGGTTTCGGAAAACAGGGGGTTATCCTTCAGAGCCACCTTGATGAAGAAAGGCATTAAACCGGAGAACCAACCATTGCAATGAACCACATCAGGCGACCAGCCAAGTTTCTTGACGGTTTCAATCACTCCGCGCGTAAAAAAGATGGCCCTTTCATCGTTATCCGGAAAATATTTTCCGGTTTTACCCGTCAGGGTGAATTTGCGCTGGAAAAAGTCATCGTTATCGATAAAGTAAATTTGCATTCGGGCAGATTGTATCGAGGCCACCTTGATAATAAGCGGATGGTCTGCATTGTTGATAACCAGATTCATCCCCGAGAGCCTAATAACCTCATGCAATTGATTCCTCCGCTCATTGATGCAGCCGTATCTGGGCATGAACGTACGGATCTCCTTTCCCTTTTCCTGAATCCCCTGGGGAAGATGCCTGCCGATGAATCCCATGGGGGTCTCTTTCAGGTAAGGGGTAATCTCTTGCTGTACAAAAAGCACTTTCGGTTTTTCCATAAATATCCCTGATTTATTGACCGTATGAATTTTAGTATGCAAAAATAAGCTTTTTTTTGCTCATTTTCAACAATTCCTTTTAGCTTTGCAGGTTTGTTTTTTTCCGAAGGAAGGTCATTTTTTGACCATACTACGCACAAAACCAGCGCGATAGCTTACAAAGGCCGGGTTTTTGGTGACGAAGCACCGTTCAGGGAACCGCCTTTTCACCTTCGAAATTATAATCATGGAAAACCGTATCTTTGGCCAAGCCGCCACGAACCATTTCCCCCGATTGGCTTTTTCTGCTGCCTGGCGCAACAAACCATATAATCGAAAGTGTTGAAAAAACAGATCAATAGGTATATCAGGGTCATGCTATACCTGGCAGCAGGTCTGATTATTCTCTGGCTGATAGGCCGCGGTCAGGACATTGACCTGATCTGGCGCGAGTTTCGGGAGGCCAATTATTTCTGGATATTTCTTGCCGCCCTGGTCATCCTGCTGAGCCACATTGTCCGGGCCCTGAGGTGGAACCTGCTGATTGAATCCATGGGGCATCCCGTGCACACCGGCACTACATTCAATGCCTTAATGGCCGGTTATCTGTCCAACCTGGCGGTCCCACGACTCGGGGAACTGACCCGCTGCCTGGTTTTGAGCAAAACCTCTCCCACTTCTTTCAACGCGCTCATCGGCACCGTGGTTGCTGAAAGGGTATTCGACATGCTTTGCCTTTTATTGATCCTTTTTCTGACGGTCACACTCCAGTTTGGCTTTCTCAAAGATTTTTTAGACCGGGTTTTTTTAATTCCCATGCTCAGCCGGGGAGCCGATTACTGGATGCTGCTGCTTTTTCTGGGGATTGCCGGGCTGGTCGTGGTGACTGGGTTGTTGCTGTTTTTACATAACAAATTGAAAAGCCCCACTCCCGATGGGTTCTATGGCAAGCTGAAAAGGCAACTTGCCGGCATGAAAAACGGCATCAAAACCATTGGCCGCATGGAGAAAAAGCCCTTGTTTCTTATTTACAGCACCGCCATTTGGATCCTTTACTTCTTTTCAGTATACCTGTGCTTTTTTGCCATCGCATCCACCTCTCACCTCTCGGTGGCCTCCGGGATCACCCTTTTGGCTGTCGGAAGCCTTGGCATCGTGGCCCCGGTGCCGGGCGGGATCGGCACCTATCACTTTCTGACCAGTATCACCCTGACCGAATTGTATGGCATTGCCGCCGAACCCGCCCTGTCATATGCTTATATCGCCCATGCCACCCAAACGGCAGTAATTATTGCCGCAGGGGCCATTGCCTGGGTGTTCATTTCCCTCGACAGAAAAAAAACAGAAAACCGGGCCCATTCAAAGCCCGGGCTGAACAAGTAGGATTCAATTACTGTTTAAGTTTTGGCCCTTGCAAGAAATAAGCCCTTACGCCCCCAATAACCCAAGATCATGGCACGAATAACCGACCACATCAGAGCCAGCGTATTTCAGCAAGCGGATGAACCCGCCTTCCTCAATAAACTGAACGATTGGCGTTCTTCCGGAAAAAAACTGGTCTTCACCAACGGTTGTTTTGACATTGTTCACCTCGGCCATGTTGACTACCTTTCAAAAGCCGCTGAGTTGGGCGATGTACTGGTCGTCGGACTCAATACCGATGTTTCGGTTCGGCGAATCAAAGGCCCGGGCAGGCCCATCACGGACGAAAGTGCAAGGGCCTTCATACTGGCCTCCTTTGGTTTTGTGGATGCCGTGGTGATGTTTGAGGAAGACACCCCTTATTCGCTGATCCGGACCATTCAACCCGATGTGCTGGTCAAAGGAAGTGACTACAAGACAGAAGATATGATTGGACACGACATCGTTTCGGCAAAAAATGGTAAGGTTGTTGCTATAGAACTGCTTGAAGGATACTCAACAAGCAACATCATAAAAAAAATCAGGAATTAAACATGCAAACAGCTCCCGGAAATAATAAACGCCTGAAAATCTACCTGCCCATCCTGTTTGCCGTCGTTTTGATGGCCGGATTCGCCCTCGGACTAAACCTGCGGGCCCCGGTGGAGGGATCGACCGAAAAAAAATTCTTCTCCATTGGTTTTGACCGCAACGACAAGATAAACAATGTCATCAACTACATTTTTGATTCTTATGTGGACAGCATAGACAGGGAGGATCTCACCGAAGAGGCCATTCAAAATATTTTGAGGGACCTTGACCCGCATTCTGCCTACGTTCCTGCCTCCGAGTTCCGCGAGATGAACGATCCCCTGATGGGCAGCTTTGAGGGGATTGGCATTGAGTTCAACATGATCACCGATACCGTGGTGGTCATCAGTCCCATTTCAGGAGGACCCAGTGAACGGGCGGGAATCATGGCCGGCGACCGCATTGTCGCCGTCGAGGACGAACCCATCGCAGGCGTCCGGAAATCCACCAGCGAAGTTGTCTCCCTTCTAAAGGGCCGAAAAGGCACCGAAGTGAATGTTACGGTAATCCGAAGGGGAGTTTCCGAAACCATGGAATTCAATATCACCAGGGACAAAATTCCCTCCTACAGCCTCGATATTGCCTATATGCCGGGCGATGACATCGGATACATCCGACTGAACAAATTCTCTGCAACCACCCACCAGGAATTTGTCACTGCCCTTGAAACCCTCAAATCAGAAGGTATGGGCAAACTGATCCTCGACCTGCGCGGTAACGGGGGTGGTTTTCTGGACGCGGCGATTAACATTGCCGACGAATTTCTGGAGCAGCAAAAGCTGATCGTTTATACCGACGGCACCAAACGGGACCGCAATTATGCCTTTGCCCGCCGATTGGGAGGTTTTGAAACCCAACCCCTGGTTGTTCTGATTGATGAATGGTCGGCATCGGCCAGTGAAATTGTTGCCGGGGCGATCCAGGACAATGACAGGGGCCTGATTCTGGGCAGGCGGTCATTCGGAAAGGGGCTGGTCCAGGAACAGGTTCAGCTGGGCGACGGGTCTGCTTTACGCCTCACGGTAGCCAGGTATTATACCCCTTCGGGCCGCAGCATACAAAAGCCTTACGACAACGGCCGGGAAGATTATTATGCAGACTATATGCAGCGCATGCTGGACGGGGAACTGGAAACAGCAGACAGCATCCGGTTTGACGACTCCCTGCGTTATGAAACCATCAACGGCAGAACCGTTTATGGCGGGGGGGGGATCATGCCCGACATCTTCATCCCCCTGGAGACCGGTGAACAAACCAGTTTTTTTAACCAGGTAGCCAACCGGGGCATCATTTACCGTTTTGCCTTCGATTACACCGACAGCAGAAGATCCCTGCTGGCAGGGTATGCCGATGCCGACACATTTGTAAGGGATTTCCGGGTGGGGCCGGCCATGTACAATGAGTTCCTTGTGTTTGCAAAGGAGGAGGGCGTTGGGCCCGGGGAAGACAACCAAAGCATGAGTGAAACCCTGGTAAAGAATTACCTGAAAGCCTATATCGGGAGAAATCTTTTTGGGAATGAGGCCTTTTTTCCAACGCAGCATGCCAGTGATCCCGGGTTTCAAAAGGCCATGGAAATCCTGAAAAGCGACAGGGCCTTCAGCCTCCTGGACCCCCGGCAAACGGAAGAAACGCTCTAAAGGCCGATCCGGGGGCCGATGGTTTTCATGGCCCCGAGGGAAATTTCCACAAATTCCTGCAAACCGATTCCCGTCTTTTCGCACTCCATGATGGTTTCCCTGCTCACCGAAGCGGCGAAAGCCTTTTCCTTCATGCGCTTCACAATCGATTTGGGTTTGACACTTTCCACCTTTTTGTCAGGATACACCAGGGCCGTTGCGGTGATCAGGCCGGTAATGGTTTCACCGGCTGCCAGTGCATGATGAAACAACTTGGTCCGCGCCCGGCCGTGGGCCGCATTTTCGTTGTGCAGCATGACGGCCTCGATGATCTCCGGGTCCACGCCATGTTCGCCAAGAATCCGGCCCGTTTCCATCGAATGGGTGCGCATATCCCCCCCGGTAATTTCCACATCCAGATCATGCAACAAACCAGCAAGGGCCCATTTTTCGGCATCCTGCCCGAGTCTTTCGGCCAGGGCCCTTAAAACCGCCTCGGAGGCCAGGCAATGGGCGATCATTTTTTCATTTTTAACGTATTCCCTCAACAGGGACAGTGCTTCCTCTCTTTGCATAGGATGGATTTTTTACGAAAATAATGGATTTTATTCTACCGGCGAACACTTGGGGCTTGCATTTCTAGTGAAGCTTAAATGCATCCCGCAACTTCACCGTTTCCCTTATCCTAAAAACGGCCCTTTCCGCTTCGGAAAGATTGAGCGACTGGTCTCCGTCCGATATGGCCCGCTCCGGCGTATCATGAATCTCCATGAGCAAACCGTCGGCTCCCGCCATCACCGAAGCCAGGGCCATGGCCTCCACGTAGGCCCTCACCCCGACTCCATGGGAGGGATCGCTGAAAACCGGCAAGTGGCTTTTCTCCTTCAGGTAGGGAATGGCATTCAGATCCAGGGTGTTACGATAAGCCTTCTCGAAGGTGCGGATGCCCCTCTCGCACAGAATGATCTTTTCATTCCCGTTGGAGAAAATATATTCGGCCGAGGCCAGCAGCTCATCCAGTGTCGATGACATGCCCCTCTTCAGCAACACCGGCTTATCGACTTTCCCGAGCTCATCCAGCAGGTTAAAGTTCTGGGCGTTGCGGGTCCCCACCTGGAAAATATCCACATAGTCAAACATTTCTTCGATCTGTGAAACCTGCATGACCTCACTGACAATGCGTATCCCATTCTCTTTGCAATGCCTCGAAAACACTTTGAGTCCCTCGATCCCAAGGCCCCTGAAAGAATAGGGAGAACTGCGCGGCTTGAATATCCCTCCCCGCATCAGGCGGAGGCCGTTTTTTTTCAAAAAAGCAACCATCCCGATCACCTGTTCCTCATTCTCAATGGAGCAGGGCCCCATGCCAATGGTAAACCCGGAACGCGATATGCCCAGGCCTTCCCCCAGCGGAATTTCCGTGGTGTGCACCTTCCACTGCCGTGAAACCAGCTTGCTGGCGTCTGACACCACATGCACGTCGCGAACCCCGGGAAGGTTGCCAAGGACCCGGATATCCACCCGGCTCTTCCCCACACAGATGATGTAGGAGGCGTACTGGGTTTTCACCGGTGAGGGCTTATAGCCCAGGCCCTTTATGGCCGCATGAATTCCCTGAAGTTCTTTCTCAGAACAATTTTCTGTCAACTGTATCAACATAATGCAATGTGTTTAGGGTTTCCCATTCAGTTTGCGCAGCAAGGTCTTGACCGCCTGGTCTTCGTCCCCGGCTTCCATCCTCGCATTCAGAAAGGCCGTGCCGATGATGGCCCCGGCTGTGAATTCCCGGGCCAAAGCGAAAGAAGCTTTGTCCTGCACCCCAAACCCAACCATAAGCGGGTGCACCAGATCCATCTTCTGAAGCCGGAGCAGATAGTCCCGTTTCCGGCCTTCGTCAGCGCCCTGTTTGCCGGTGATGGAAGAAGAGCTCACCGCATAAATAAAGGCCGTACTCAGTGCATCAATTTTCCTGATGCGTGCCTCATCCGTTGTCGGGGTGATAAGGAAAACAAAATGCAGGCCGTATGAAAGGAACAAGTCCCGGTACTGCGCTTCGTAAACATCGGGTGGCAGATCCGGGAGGATCACCCCCGAAACCCCGGCCCCGGCAGCCCGCCGGCAAAAGGACTCCACCCCGAACTGCAATACGGGATTCAAATAGCCCATCAGAATCAGCGGCATCTCCATCTGCATGCCTTCCAGCTGCCGAAAGAGCAACTCCAGGTTCATCCCGTTTCGAATCGCCACTGTATTGGTCTGTTGTATCACGGGGCCATCGGCAAGCGGGTCGGAAAAAGGCATGCCGATCTCGGCAAAATCAATGCCGTTCTCCTGCAGGGAGCGAAGCGTTTTCCCCAGGCTGTCCAACTCGGGAAATCCGGCGGTAAAGAACACGGAAAGCAGGTTTTCCCGCTTTTTCTCCAGTAAAGTGGTCAAGGCATTTCTCATGGTGTAATCCCTTTCCTTTTCTTATCGTCGGATGGAGCAGCAGTCCCCCGCCCATCGGTTCCGGGTGGAGCAGCAGTTCCCTGCCCATCGGCAGAAGAATAATAATCCCGGAAAACCTCCATGTCCTTATCACCCCTTCCCGACAGGCTGATGACCACCACATCGGAAGATCTCAGCTCCAGCTTTTCCAATGCCGCCAGGGCATGGGCCGACTCCAGGGCCGGAATGATTCCTTCGGCCTGTGTGAGCTTCAGTGCCGCATCCATGGCTTCCCGGTCGGAGATCGCCAGGTAGGTCGCCTGCCCGCTTGCATGCAAATGGGCATGCAGCGGCCCGATTCCGGGGTAATCCAGTCCGGCTGATATCGAATGCGCCTCCGTCACTTGTCCGTCGGCCGTCTGCATCAGCAGGGTACGGGTTCCATGCAGCACCCCTTCCTTTCCGACCGAAATCGTGGCCGCGGTCTTCCCGCTGTGTATCCCTTCCCCTGCCGCCTCGGCACCGATCAGACGGGTGCTTCCATTGCCGATAAAATGATAAAAGGCACCCGCGGCATTGCTGCCCCCGCCCACGCAGGCAATCACCAGGTCCGGGTGATCGCGGCCTTCTTTGGCAGAAAGCTGCCAGACGATCTCCTCACTGATTACCGACTGAAAGTGGGCCACCATATCGGGATAGGGATGGGGTCCTATGGTGGAGCCAATCAGATAATAGGTCTGATCGGGATGGTTGATCCAGTAGCGGATGGCTTCGTTGGTGGCATCCTTCAGGGTCTGGCTCCCGGAAGTAACAGGGATCACTTCAGCACCAAGCATTTTCATGCGCAGCACGTTCAATTGCTGGCGCTCCATGTCTTTCCGACCCATAAACACCGTACAGGGAAACTTCAGCAAGGCACAAACAGTGGCGGTCGCCACCCCGTGCTGCCCGGCACCGGTTTCGGCCACGATGTGCTGCTTACCCATCCGACGGGCCAAAAGGGCCTGCCCCACAACATTGTTCAGCTTATGGGCACCGGTATGGCAGAGGTCCTCGCGTTTCAGGTAAATGCGGGCGCCGTATTCCTTCGAGAGCCCGGAGGCAAAGAATAAGGGGGTCGGACGACCAACAAAGTCTTTCAAAAGGGCCTCAAACTCGGCTTGAAAACCGGCAGAACCGGTAATGTCGGGGTAGGCAGCAGCCAGTTCCTCCACATTGCGGTGCAATAGTTCGGGAATAAACGCCCCGCCAAAGCGGCCGTAATATCCCCGGGCATCAGGTTGTGCATACATGATTATATGGGTTTAGATGGTATTGGTTTCATTTCAATGACCTCAGGATTCGGTCCCGTCGGGTACCGTGTTTTGTTCCTTTCCCTTCCTTTTAAAGCCCTCAAAAAAGGCGGAAAGCAGGCCGGGATCCTTGATGCCCGGACGGATTTCAAAACGGCTGTTCAGATCTGCCCCGGCAAATTTTTGAAACGCCGGATGAAGCGCCTGCAAGCCGTCAAGGGATGCAGCATGGGCGGGGGATATCCCCCCCGCGATAAAGAACGGGGTTTGCCCCCCATAGTTTTTGAGGATGGCGTGATCGAAGGCCTCACTGTTTCCCCCACGGCTTTTCCCGGCGGTATCGAAAAGAAAAATGTCTGCACTTTCTTCGTATTCGCAGACATGATCCGGCAGACAGGCACCCACCGAAAAGCTTTTGATCACCAGGCAATCCTTCTGTAATTCACGGCAAAGGGATGGGCTTTCCTCCCCATGAAGCTGCACGGCATCGAAACCGTACCTCCCGATCAGTGCCCTGGCCGTCTCCAGTTCCGGGTTCACCAAAACAGCCACTTTTTTGATCCCTTGCGGGAGGCGGTCAAACCGCAAGCCGGATATCTTTCCGCTTACATCGCGGGGCGAAGGGGGATGGAACACAAACCCGAGAAAATCCGGCCCGAGCCTGGCCACCTCTTCCATATTCTTTTGGTCCGTCATGCCACAAACCTTTATCTGCATCGCTCCAGGATTTTAAGTTTACGGATGAATTGTTTGGCGGCGTTTGCCGGATGGCCTTCGCGCATAAAGTGTTCGCCGATTAAAAAACCATGGTAACCCGACCTGCGCAGTTCGAGCAGGGTTTCCGGACTGTCGATGCCGCTCTCGGCAACTCTGACGACCGATCCGGGAAGCATTCCCGCCATCCTGGCCGTTGCTTCCATGCTGACGGAAAAATTGCCCAGGTTCCGGCTGTTGACACCGATAATCGCGGCTTCGGGCGGCAACAGGTCAACCTCCTCCGGGCGGTGTACCTCAAAAAGAACCTCCATGCCCAGTGAATGGGCAAGGTCCGAGAGTTCCTTCAGCTCATCCGCTTTCAGCACCCCTGCGATCAGCAAGATGGCATCGGCACCGATGCTTCTTGATTCGATGACCTGGTATGCATCAATAATGAAGTCTTTTCGCAGAATGGGACAGTAATTATTGCCCCTGGCCGCCTCAAGGTCTTTTTTTGTACCACCGAAGAAGACCTTGTCGGTCAACACCGAAAGCGCCGAAGCCCCGGCCTGCATATACCCGATGCAAACCTTGGCCGGGTCGGCAAATTCATTGATCATCCCACGGGAGGGCGACCTGCGTTTAAACTCTGCAATGATGCCCGTCATATCGGGCCGCAGAATGTACTTCTTCAGCGAAACGGGACTGGCCTGGTAATAAATGCTTTTCTCCAGTAGTTTCACCGGGTAAAGCTCCCTGCTCTCCCGGACCTCCCTGCGTTTGTTTTCCAGAATGTCTTTCAAAATATCCATACGGGCAAGTGTTTTTGATGCGGGTTCACTGAATGCTGCTTTTTTTATTTATTTTTTTTTCGTCGGACGATTTCTTAGTCACCGGATTCGTCCTGCACCCTGATCAAGGCGCTAAAAGCCTTCATGGCCCGCCCTGATTCGAGCGACTCCCGGGCTGCATCCACGGCCTCCTGCAAGGGGCAGTTGTTCCGGAAGCATTGAATGGCCAGGGCGGCATTGGCAATGACTGCATTGCTTTGCTCACGACTGCCCCGCTTTTCCAGCACCGCACGGAACACGGCTGCCGCTTCCGCCACATTGTTTCCGCCGTGCAGCGACTCAGGGGTGTTTCCGGGCAGGCCGAAACTCCCGGCGGTAAGCAGATCCTCCCCCTGCGGAGTAAAGATTTTCAGGGGAGCGGTCAGCGACACCTCGTCATACCCATCAAGGCTGTAAACCACCGCAAATTGCTTCTCTTCCCTTTGCAGCAAATAGCTGAAGATGCGACCGGCTTCAACGCTAAAGACGCCGCTCAACTGGAAGGATGGGTTGGCCGGGTTCACAAGGGGGCCGAGGATGTTGAAAAAGGTTTTCACACCGAGTTGCCTTCTGACCCCGCCCACCGCCTTCAGGGCCGGATGAAACAGGGGAGCATGCATGAAACAGATGTTGGCTTTTTCCATTTCCCTGTGCAGCTTGCCCTCATCATTGCTGAACCGGTACCCCAGGTATTCCATCACATTGGAGGAGCCAGAGGTGGAAGAAACACCATAGTTCCCGTGTTTGGCCACGGGCACCCCGGCGCCGGCCACCACGAAAGCAGTAAGGGTACTGATGTTAAAGGTGTTTTTCCTGTCGCCCCCCGTACCACATACATCGACGGCCTTCCCATCGTTGATGTTCACCTTCAGGGCGAGTTCCAGCAAGGCGTCCCGAAAACCCAACAATTCATCCAGGCTGATACTGCGCATCACATAGGCCGACAAAACAGCCGCGATCTGGGCATCATTGACACCACCGGAGGCAATCCCATGCATCAGCCGGGAAGCCTCCTCCCGCTCAAGTTGCTGAGACTCCAGAAGTTTTACAAGAAGCTCTTTCAATTCATTCATTGGTTCAAAGTTTGTTGATTGCGGCGGGGCAAATGACCCGCTAAAACTTTTTCAAAAGGGTCGACATCCACTTCGGGGCCTTCCCTCAGGTCCGCATTAAAATTGTTTCATCCAGTTGTGAATGATTGTTTTTCCATCCGGGGTGAGGATGGACTCCGGATGAAACTGCACCCCGCAAATATCCAGTTGCCTGTGACTCAAGGCCATAATCTGTCCCTGCCGGTCTTCGGCATCAATACGCAACACCCCGGGCAGACTCGCCCTTTCGGCAACCCACGAATGGTACCTCCCCCCCATGAAGCCGGATTCCAGGCCATCAAACAAATAATGCCTCCCTCCGCACAACTCAATGGGGGTGGCCAGTCCGTGAAACACCTCGCTGATATTTTCCAGCTTCCCGCCGAAGGCTTCTGCGATGGCCTGGAGACCGAGGCATACGCCGAAGATGCGTTTTGTATCCTTATACCTGTCGATCAGTGCCAGCAAGTTTCCTGCCTCAGAGGGGATGCCCGGACCAGGCGAAAGAACCACGCCATGGTATGCATCCACTTGATCAAGCGGGATCTGGTCATTGCGGTACACCTCCGTCTCATGACCGGGAACCTCGCGCAGGTAATGAACCAGGTTGTAAGTGAAAGAATCGTAATTGTCTAAAACAAGGATCTTTGCCATATCTCAATCATGTTGTGCCATTGCCTGCACCGGTATGTTTTGTATGTTTTGCATGGTCATGGGCATTTAAGTACACTCAGGTGCGGCCTAAAACTGACCGGCCAGCCCAATGGCTTTTCTGAGGGCAGATATTTTCCCGTTCACTTCGTTCAACTCCCCCTCGGGCGTTGAGCCGATAACCACCCCTGCACCGGCCTGGTAGGTCAGTCTGCCCTTTTTGCTCATAAAGGAACGGATCATGATGGCATGGTTCAGTGAGCCCTGAAGACCGATGAACCCTATGCCCCCCCCGTAATACCCCCTTGCCGTTTCCTCGTATTGGTCGATCAGCTGAAGGGCTTTGTATTTGGGGGCTCCGGAAAGGGTGCCGGCCGGAAAGGTATCAGCAAACAGTTTGTACACCCCCGAATTTAGAGGGATTTTACCACTCACGGCAGATACCAGGTGAATCACGTGAGAGTATGTCTGCACCTCCCTGAAGGTCTCCACCTGAACCTCTGAAGCGTGCTTGCTCAGGTCGTTGCGGGCCAGATCGACCAGCATACAATGCTCCGAATTCTCTTTCCGGTTGCCCAGCAGGTCTTCGACCAGTGCCGCGTCCCTGGCCGGCGTTCCGGTGCGTATGACGGTTCCGGCAATGGGGTTGATGGTGGCCTTCCCATTGCTGATACGCAACTGGGCTTCGGGCGATGAGCCGAAAAGTTTAAACCCCAAAAAGTCAAAGTAAAACAAGTAAGGGGAGGGGTTGATGGATCGGAGGGCACGGTACACATTGAACTCATCACCACGAAAGTCCTGTTCAAACCCTCGTGAAAGAACGATCTGAAAGACGTCTCCCCGTGCGCAATGCCTGATGCCCTGGCGAACCATTTCCATATACCGCTGATCACTCACCAGCGACCTTTCGGGTCCGACGGCAAAAAACGGGAAACCCGTGGCGTTGCGATTGGCCAAAAGGGAAAGGACACGGGGCAGTTCGGAAACCGAACCGGGGGTTTGCAGCTCACAAAGGGAAAGGGTGTTGTTGAAATGATTAAAGGCAATCACCACCTGGTAGAGATCATACCTGAGCAAGGGAATGGAACCGGCTGCCTGGCCGGGTCTTTTCAGGTCCGGATTGTCAAACAGGTTCACCGCATCGTATGAGGTGTAACCAAACAAGCCGGGGAACAATTTTTCGTCATGGGATCCCTGGATGTCGATCCGTCCCAGAAACTGATCAACCAGGCCCGGCAGGGGCGATTCAGAATTTAGGGGGATGGGGGGCTCCTCCCCGTTTGTGCCCCTTGTCCGAAAAAAATGGCCGGAAACCTCAATTCCCACCAGGGGATTCAGACATATGTAGGAAAAGGAATCATGGCGTGAACTATAATCGGAACACTCCAGAAGCAGGCTCTGGGGAAAAGCATCCCGCAGGCGAAGGTAAATCCCCACGGGTGTAAAGGTATCGGCCTGGAGGTAACGGGTGGTGGCCTTCAGTGAAATTTTTTCTACCCGGGAAGCCGGGAATGAAGAACCCTGGGGGGATGCATTTTTTGTCATGGCATTCTTTATTGGAATAAAAAAAAAGCCCGCTTTTGTTAAGCGGGCTTCCGGTTCTTATCATTGAAAGGTCTCACATATCCTCTATGCAGCGCTTAACACCAGCTTTTCAATGCCGTGCCACCACCAATACAAACCGATATGTGTAAATACCTTCATTGTTACGTTTTTCCAAAGGCAATATTACACATTTTTTCGTAAAAATCATTTTTTTGAAAAATAATTTTGTAGGTTTTTAAAAATAAATCGCATAACATTGCAAAGAATTTCAGTCGCATGATCGCAAACAACACTTATTTTACCAGCTATTTTTACTTCTATCAGAGGATAGGGGCTTGGTAACGTTTGTGTGTTTTCATCCATAGCATAAAAAACCAGGCCCCGCAATGCGGGGCTTTTTTTTTGCCATAACCAGGGAGGTTCAATTTCACAATGGAAAACAAAATACGACAGCCAATCGCCATACAGGGAATCAAGGGTTCCTTTCACCACGAAGCGGCCTGCAGGTTCTTCGGTGAGGATGCAGGCACCGAACCCTGCCAGTCTTTTAAAAGCCTGGTTGAGTCTGTAGCATCAAACCGGGCGGCCTATGGGGTAATGGCCGTTGAAAACTCCCTGGTTGGCGGCATGTTGCCAAATTTTTCAATGATACGGGAGGCCAACCTGCATGTGGTGGGAGAAGTCACCATGCGCATTGCGCAACACCTTCTGTCCCTTCAAGAGGCAAGCATCGGGCATTTAAGGGAAGTGCACTCCCATCCCATGGCCATCATGCAATGCGAAGATTTTTTCTTGCGCCACCCCGGTATCCGCCTGGTGGAATCTTCAGACACCGCCCTGAGCGCTCAAATCATTGCGCGGGACCGTCTGTATGCAACCGGGGCCATAGGCAGCACCCAGGCAGCAACCATATACGGATTAAAGGTCCTTGCCGCCAACATAGAAACCAACAAGGAAAACTTTACCCGTTTTTGGGTGCTGGCCCGCACCCCCCTGTCCGTTGAAAACGGTGTGGCGGTGAAAGCAAGCCTGGCCTTTGTGACTTCGCACCGGCCCGGAAGCCTTGTGGAGGTACTCCAGCCACTGGCGGAGGCCGGGGTCAATCTCAGCATGCTTCAGTCCCTGCCCATGGTGGGAAGGAGCTGGGAATACATTTTCCATGCCGACATGATTTTCCCCGATGCTGCGATGGCGAAGCAAACCATCCAAAACCTGAGCGCCCGCCTTGATCGGCTTTGGCTGATGGGAATATACCCGTCGGACCGGGCGTCGTCGTTTCAAAAGAACCACTCCATCCTCCGGGAAATAATCGAATGATCATGACCAAAAAAATGAATGTATGTATTGTGGGCGTGGGACTGATCGGCGGATCACTGGCCAAAGACCTGAGAAAAAGCGGGTTTGCCGGCCACATCACCGGGGTTGAAAGCAATGAACACCATGCCAGGTTGGCCGTGGAAAACCAGCTTGTTGATGCCATGAAACCGCTGGACCAGGCGGTTTCACAAGCCGACCTGATCATATTGGCCTGTCCGATTGATGCCATCAAACAATGGCTTCCCCACATTCTGGATGCAACGGC
>JAWLHS010000029.1:0-17120 GCA_041690235.1 Bacteroidales bacterium | reverse complement strand
GTGGATTTAACATCGAAAAAATAGGTGCGCTTGCCAGCCCTCACCACGTTCGAATAGATGTCGTCCTGGTGCTCTCTGCTCGGATAGTCTTCCATAATCCCTCCTCTTATCAATACCTGTTTGTCAAACCTGCTGACAAAAATGGAAATTCCTGAAGTAAAAAACAATAAAAATGTCAAAAAAGCAGGCGGGCGGCCTTTCCCCCCAGCCAAATGTACAAAAAACCGCCCACAACAAAAGAATGGGTCAATGCCGGGAACGCATGAATATTTACATTACTTTTGCATGGGTGTATAAACAGCCTGGCAGTTCGGGCTGCACCTTAATCAAATGAGGGCTCTATGCTTAACCGTAGGCATTTACGTGTAAAAGTCCTGCAAAGCCTCTATGCATTTTTCCAGTCGGGCAATGATGACCTTGCCTCCGGGGAGAAGGAGTTGCTTTTTGGGATCGAAAAAATCTATGACCTTTACCTTTTTCAGTTTTTATTGCTTTCTGAGATTCTGGATCAGGCCACCAGGCAAGTGGAGGATAACCGCGGAAAACGCCTTCCCAGTCAGCAAGACCTGAATCCCAATACGCGTTTTCTTGACAATGCCTGCCTGCAGCTGATCGCCTCCGACCCGAATTTGAAGGCCATGTGCAAATCCAGGAAAATTTCATGGAATAACGACCTGGATCTGGTCAGGAAGCTGTTGTCCCATATCCAGCAGCAGCATTATTACAAGGAGTTTCTTGAGCGGCCGGCCGGATCATTTGAAGACGATAAGGCGTTTGTAATCAAAATGATCAAAAAAGACATCATGCATTTTGAGCTGCTCCACCATTTTTATGAGGAGAAGAGCATTTATTGGCTGGATGACTGGGAACTGGTCAACAAAATGCTGATCAAGACCTTGCTGAACACAGAAGCTGTCCCTGCACCCCTGCCATTGATGAAGCTGTTCAAGGATGCAGAAGACCGGGAGTTTGCCATTAAGCTTTTCGGTTTTACCATCCTCAACCAGGAGTCGTTCGATGGGGTCATTGCGGCCAAGACCCAAAACTGGGATATTGAGCGCATCGCTTTGATGGATGTCATTATTATGAAAATGGCACTGGCGGAGATCCTGAAGTTTCCCGGCATACCCGTTAAGGTCAGCCTCAATGAGTATATTGAACTTTCTAAAATGTACAGCACCCCAAAAAGCAAGCTTTTTATCAATGGGGTCCTGGATAAACTCGTGGTTGAATTTGCAGCCGAAAAGAAAATCAACAAGGATGTAAAAGGCTTGTCCGGCGGTTCCTTTGATTGATTTTCTTATTTTTGTGGTGAAAATATTTTGCAGAAAGACAGAATGAAAGCAATCACATGTTCCGGGCTGTGGGTTTACGCCGGCCTGCTTTGTTTCATCCTGGTTTTTTCAGCGTGCCGGGAAAACGGGCATGGTGCTTCAAACCGCGAAGGGATTTCTTCCCGGGTTTCAACCCAGGGAGGGCAACCCCAGATTGCCTTTGCCAGTGAGCTGCATGAGTTTGGCGCCATATTCAGCGGGGAGCGGGTGCTCCACTCGTTTCGATTTACCAATACAGGAGATGCGCCTTTGGTGATTACCGGGACACGCAGCAGTTGTGGCTGCACGGTCGGGGATTACTCCAGGGAACCAATTCCTCCCGGAGAAGAGGGTTATGTCAGTGTGAAGTTTAATAGTGCAGGGCGGAGTGGCTTTCAATCCGAAACCCTTTATGTTCAGACCAATATCGAAGGGCCCGAAACCCGGCTCCGGATCACTGCGGAAGTTATAAGAAATTAATGTTGAACTGTTTCATTTTAAATTTTTTACCATGAGTATCTTGAATCTGTTTTTATTTATGCCCTCCGATGGAGAAGGTGGCGGGCTGGGAGCCTTTCTTCCTTTGATCCTTATTATCCTGGTGTTTTACCTGTTTTTTATCCGGCCCCAGATGAAAAAGCAAAAGGACCTGAAGAAATTCCGGGAAGCACTGAAGAAAGGAGACAAAATTGTAACCATTGGCGGAATCCATGGCAAAATTGTTGAGGAGCAGGAACGCACATTTACCATCGAAGTGGAAGGTCAAAACCGTTTGAAGATCGAAAAATCCGCCGTTGCCATGGACGGAGCCACGGAGAATCTGGCCGAAAAGCGGTAGACGGGAATGAACCTTCAGCGGCTGAAAAGGTATTATTACCACCTGAGAGAGCCTGCAGGAAAAAGGAAGGCCACCATTTTTCTGGTGTGTTTTTTTTGCAGCGCTTTCTTTTGGGTTTTGGTAAAGCTTTCCAAGGAAAACCAGGCCATGTTCAGCCAGCCCTTTGTCATCACGGAAGTACCGGAATCGGTTTCGCTTTTTGAACAAAGCGACTCCCTGCTGCAGTACTCCGTTCAAACTTCGGGAGCCCGCTTGCTGGCCTCGATGTTCTTCACTTCCAGAGATACCCTGGGGATACCACTTTCAGCCCTTACACGGATAGAAAGGGGAGGGGAAACCCTTCATTTTTTTACCAGGAGCCAGGCTTCGGCGCGCCTCGCCGCACGAATGGAGGCGGGAAAAAGCATAGGCAGTGTCTCCCCCGATACGGTATTTGTCAGGCTGGCAGAAAAACTCAGCAGGGTGGTTCCCATTCGTGTGCTTGCTGATTTGTCGTACGAACAGAGATTTGGCAGCGATGGCCCGCTCCTGCTGGATCCGGATTCTGTGTTGCTCGAGGGACCGCGACATTTGCTGGACACCATTCTTTATGTGGAAACAGAGCCACTGGTTTTCAGGGATCTGAGTCAAACCATTGCGTTTAATGTCTCCCTGGTGCCCCCTGCCAGGCATCATGCCATCCGTCTCACCCCCGAACAGACCCGTGTGACTGTTCCGGTTGCCGAATACACTGAGGCCACCATTGAAGTGCCCTTGGTGATTGATTGTCCGGACAGTCCGGAAGGGTTCAGGGCCGACTGGATACGCCTGTTCCCCAACACGGTGGAAATCACTTATTTGGTATCGCTGAGGGATTACCCCTCTGTGGTTCCGGAAATGTTCCAGGCCCGGGTTGTCTGTCCGGAAGGCTCGTTTGAAGGGCCCCAGTTGGAAGTGGTCATTGAGCAGATTCCGGACTTTGTCAGGCTTGAATCTTTTCGCCCTGGCTCCGTTGATTACCTGATCATCCGATAAGTTCCCGGTACAAAGACAATACCCCGCCCGCATAGGCATCCATGGAAAACCTGGACAGGATCCACGCCCTTCCCCTGTTGCCCATGTCTTCCCGCAGGGAATCATCCGCGGCCAGCCTCAGGATGGCCCCGGCAAGGGCCTGGTGATTCTTTTTCTCCACAATAATGCCGCTTCGTTCATCGCCCACGAGTTCGGGCATGCCCCCGGCGCGCGTTACCACGCAAGGTACCTTCAGCATCATGGCCTCCATGACGGATTTCGAAAGACCCTCGTTGACCGAAGGCTGTACATATACCTGGCAACTGCTGACCAGCTCAAACACATCTTCCCGGAATCCCAGCACATGGATTCGATCTTTCATCGGACTGCGTGCCATTTGTTTTTGCAACCCGCGATTGTCCATCCCCCGGCCGATCAACACCAGATGAATGTCCGGGTTCCGATGCAAATGCCAACTTGCCCGGATCAGGGTTTCTATGCCCTTTACCCGGCGGTAATTGGCAACGCATCCGACGATGATGGCTCCTGAAGGGATGCCGAATCCAGCCATGTCGGTCGGCCGAATCCCATCAAACCACTCCGGCAGAAAGGCCTTGTAGTTTACCATGGTTTTTTTCTTCCGGAAAACAAACTGGCTGTCGACCTGCTTCTTAACGTAGTTGGAAAGGCAGGATATACGGTCCACCCGCGGATGAAGGTGGGAAAGGTATGCCAGGGGGTCATGCCAATACAGTCCGCCGGCCCCCCTGTAAGTCACCACCTTAACGGGAAGGCCCAGCGATGCCCACACACCGTTCGAAGCGGAGCGGCTGTTGAACAGATGCAGGATGTCAAACCCCTCTTCCCGGACGAACCGGCGCAAACGAAGAATACCACGGGGGGAGATCTTGGCGGACGGGTGCCAGTACCAGACGGGAATGCCCGCCCTCTCAAACGCCCTGGTATGCCCGGAGGGGCGGTTGGTGACCACTCCGATTTGTACACCCCTTCGTGATAACTCCAGCAGGAGCTGGGCTTCCGGACGGGAAGACACCCTGTCATCATAATGGGAAAGCACCAATACCTTCATACTCTTTGATCTTTTTTTCGTCGGATGGTTATGCATTTAATCGGATGGGTCTGCAATTCACCGCATGGGGCTTTTCCCATTCAAAAGTAATAAAGTAATGGAATAATTGTTTTGCCCTGAACTTTTGCCGGTTTTTATTGTGGTCGCTCGTGAGACTGGCGTGTGCTGCAGCGGTGGACCGCAACCTGGGCCGGCAGGCCGTTGTGGCTGCCCTTTCCGGAAAAAGGCGTATCTTTGGCTGTCTGTATTGGTGGTATATGAAAAGAATCGGACTTACCGGTAACATTGGAAGTGGGAAGACCACTGTCTGCAAGGTGTTTGAAATGCTCGACATTCCGGTCTACGATGCGGATAAAGAGGCCCGTGGGTTTTTATACAGGGCCGATGTGGTGGCAAAGCTGCGTAGGCTTTTTGGAGGGGATATTCTTGATGCAGAAGGCAAACCCGACCGGGAAGCCCTGGCCGGACTTGTTTTTCAGAATCCCGGGGAACTGAAAAAGCTGAATGCCCTGATACATCCTTTGGTCCGGCAGGATTATGAAGCATGGGCTGCAAAACAGACCCATGCCCCCTACACCATTCAGGAATCGGCCATCCTGTTTGAATCAGGTCAATACAAGGTGTTTGACAAAACGATACTTGTGATGGCCCCCAGGCAGGTTCGCATTGAACGGGTCTGTAAGCGGGACGGCGCAACGGCCCGGTCGGTCGAAGACCGGATGAGGAACCAGGCAGATCAGCAGGAGCTGCAATCCCTGGCGGATCTGGTTATCCATAATGACGGGAAATTGCTGGTTATTCCCCAGATCCTTCGGATTCACCACGAGCTTGGGGGGGAACATTTTCAGTAAAATGGTGTTTTTATGTAATACGGCGGGCATTGCCATCGTTTATTGAGCAACCACCATGGTGTTTAAAACGGACCTTTTGAAGCATACCCTAAGCAGTCTGATCCTTTTTCTGTTTCTTGCCGGCGGTTTCCAACTGCAGGCCCGGACCCAGTCCGGGAGGGTTTACGAATTCCTTCATTTACCTTCAACCGCACGCATCACCGCACTGGGAGGTTATGGTTTTCCGGATCTGGAAAACGACCTGGGCATGGCCCTGATGTATCCCTCCCTGTTGCAGCCCGAAATGGCCAACCACCTTTCCCTGAATATCGTTGATTACTTTGATGATATTAACTACGGAACCGTTGCCTTTGCCAGGCACTTCGACCGGCTTGGCTCCTTTAGCGGCTCCCTTCAATACATTAACTACGGACGATTTACCGAAGCGGATGAGGTGGGGGAAACCCACGGAACGTTTACGGCCGGGGAATATGCCTTTATGATCGGATGGGGGCGCAGGATCGGGGAACACCTCTATATAGGCAGCAACCTGAAGAGCATTCATTCGTTTTATTATGATAGCCAGTCCTGGGGACTGGCGGTGGATGTTTCGTTCAGCTACCTGAACCCTGAAAAGGGACTGGCCGCGGGGATCCTGGCGAGGAACACCGGATACCAGCTGGTCACCTTCCGAAGGGGAAACCAGGAACCCATGCCTTTCGACCTGGTGGGGGGTGCTTCCCTGACGCTGGCCAACGCACCCTTCAGGTTTTCGGTTGTGGCCCATAACCTGCACCGGTTTGATCTCAGCTATGTGTCACCTGCAAGGATTTCCGCCCCCCTTTACGAGGGAGGCAGCGACAGGGATACATTTGGGGAAAAGGTCAGTGACCTGGCCGATAAAAGCATGCGGCACCTGGCCTTTGGTGTGGAATTTCTGCCCTCCCGGAATTTTGTTTTCAGGTTCGGCTACAATTACCGCCGCCGCCAGGAAATGAAGGTTGATACGCGCCTGTCTACCGTTGGTCTGTCCTGGGGATTTGGGGTAAGGATTAACCGGTTTCAGCTGAATTACGGACGTTCCAATTACCACCTGGCCGGGGCACCCAACCATATTTCCTTGAGCACCAGCCTGAATGATTTATTTGACCGGACAGATCCACTTCCCCCAACGGAATAATTCGATATCTTTGCCCGATGACCAAGGCGCCATTCTTTTTGCTTTTCATGCTGTTCTGTGCGGGGTTTTCTTCCCCTGGCCGGGACGGTGGTTTTCCCGGCAGGCCGGATGGATTTACTGCAGGCAGTCATTGGGTGTTTTTTACCGACAAGCAGGAGGGCGGTTTTGATCCCTACGATTTCTTCGATCCCAAAGCCATCGACCGGCGTCTGCGGCACGGACAAAGCCTCATTGATCCGGTCGACTTTCCCGTGACCCGCCAATACCTGGATGCCGTAGCGCAACTGGTGGATTCATCTGACGTGGTGTCCAGGTGGCTGAATGCCGTTCATGTGTATGCCGGCCCGGAAGTGGTCAAAAAGCTGCAGTCCCTTCCGTTTGTAGACCGGGTTGAAACCGCGCATGGAATGATGCGCCTGGCCGCTCACAGCACAGGAGGCGAAGTTGAAGGACAATGGCGGGATGGGGTGACGGGTTCGGCGGACCCTGATGAAGGGGGTATTTCCCCCGAACAGATCGAATCCCTTCGTCAACAGATAGGTCATATGCAGGGCCAATATTTCCATGAACATGGCCTGAATGGTGCGGGTTTTCGGATTGCGGTGCTTGATGCGGGATTCCCGGGAGTGGATAAGCACCCGGCCTTTGAACACCTGCGGCGTGATAACCGCATAATTGCGACCTGGGACTTCCACCGGAACCGTCCGGATGTATACCGGTTCAGCGACCACGGCACCATGGTGCTGTCCATGATCGCCGGCCAGATGGACGGTCATATGATGGGACTGGCCACGGGGGCCGAATTTTTACTTGCCCGCACCGAGATATGGCGGGAACCCTATGTTGAGGAGAAGTACTGGCTGGCGGCCGTGGAGTGGGCAGACCGGATGGGGGCAGATATCATCAATTCCTCCCTTGGGTATTCTTATCACCGGTATTTTACCGAGGACATGGACGGGAAAACTTCCCTGGTTGCTCAGGCCGCAAGGATTGCGGCCCGCAAGGGCATCCTCGTTGTCAACTCGGCAGGCAATGAGGGCGAGAACGAGCGCTGGCGGATTGTGATCACACCGGCTGATGTTGACAGTGTCCTGACCATCGGAGCCGTGGAATATCCCTCCATGCTTCGCACCTCCTATTCCTCGGTTGGCCCGAGGCCGGACAAAACAATCAAGCCGAACCTTGTTTCCATGGGGAATGTGCTGCTTGCCAAGGAAAGCGGTTTGGCAAACAGTCGGGGAACCTCATTTTCCGCTCCCCTGGTGGCGGGCTTCGCCGCCTGTTTGTGGCAAAAATTCCCGGCATTTTCCAATATGCAGCTTTTTGAGGTCTTGGAACGAAGCGGTTCCCTTTATCCATATTACGATCTCTCCCATGGTTACGGGGTTCCGCAGGCCGGTTTCTTTTTCGAGAACCCGGCCTTCAGAAGTGCACCGACATTCGATTTGTCCCGGCAGGGGGAGGGACTGGCGGTGACCATCCGCCACAATCCCCGAAATGGACCGGAGGGAGAGAATGGAGAACGCTTCCTGTTTTATCACATTACCGACCCGGAGGGAATCATTGAACAGTATTTCGTGCTTCGCGTGGATCAGCCTGAAGTGGTGGTGATTGATACCAGCCGCTTTGTTCCGGGACAAAGGGTAATGGTTCATTTTGAGGGGTATACGGCATCCCGGACCTTTTAACCAATTAAACTGAAACCAAATGCACCGAGTGATCCTTACTGTCTTGCTGTTGTTTGCCTCCGTTTGGCTGCAGGGGCAAACCGTGGTGTTGTCTGAGGACCTGCGTGTTAAAGAGGAAAAACCCCTGTATGGGATGAACCGCAAGCATTACAGGCACTTTTTTCTGGGCCTGCAATTCATGGCTGGAGAGGCAGCCGATCGCGGATCGCGGATTCACTATGGACGCTCATTCGGTTTCGAATACGGCTACAGGTATAAACGGCGTTTCAACAACACTTTCTCGGCCGGTTATGAATTGGTTTTTAAACGCCTCTCCTTTGCCCCCCGGCAGGAGGAAGGAAAACTGGTTCCCGGAGCAAGCCTGCACGACAGGGAAAAGCTTGTTTTTCTTGGTGGCGGTATTGCGCTGTATAAACGGGTCAACTATGGACGCAGGGGTGATTATATCGGGCGGTTTTTTGACCTGGGGGCCTATGGGGACTGGTATTACCATGTCCGACACCTTACATTTGACAAGACGGATGCCCAGTATGTGCGCGTGAGACGCACAAGGATGGAATACCCCCGGTCGTTCGGATATGGAGCCTTTGTCAGGGCCGGCTTTAATCACCTGGTTTTCAAAGCCAGCTACCGGGTATCAGACTTGTTTACCCAGGAAAGCGGCTTGCCGGAGTTTCCACGCTGGTCCGTCGGACTCGAATTGGGTCTGCATCCTTTCTGAACGGGATTTTCCCCGGACTGGTCCGGATTGGCAGACACCGTCTGGCTTCCAGGGGGAGGTTCCGGGCCTGAGCGTTCATTGGATTTTCATGCTGATCATCAGTCCATCCCTGAAAGGCAACAGCAGGTTGCGGATGCCGGGATGGTTTTTTACATATTGGTTGAAGCGCGCAATGCCCATCGTGTCCGGATCAGCCTCCGTCTCCAGGCCGATCACTTTTCCACTCCATAGTACGTTGTCTGCCAGGATGACCCCGCCTGGGCGCAGTTTCTCGTAGGCCAGATCAAAATAGCGGATGTAGTTCACTTTGTCGGCATCAATAAAAACCAGGTCGAACATCTCTTCAAGGGTGGGTATAACCTCCAGGGCTTCCCCTGTATGGAGAATCACCTTCTTCTCCAGGCCGGCTCTCTGAATGTATTCGCGCGTAAAGTCTTTCAGCTCGGGATTGTGGTCTATGGTATGGAGCAGGCCGCTTGCTGTGAGTCCCTGCGCCAGGCAAATGGCGGAATAACCGGTATAGGTTCCGATTTCCAATATGCGTTCGGGTCGCACCATCCGGCTGATCATTTCGAGCAGCCTTCCCTGCAGGTGGCCGGACAGCATCCGGGGGCGGATCATGCGTGCATGTGTTTCCCGGTTCAGACTGGCCAGTACGTCTGACTCCTCTCCTGAGATATTCCCGGCGTAAGCTTCGGTTTCTTTTGTAATCAGGTCCATGGATCTGTTCATTGAATGATTTGAAGGCCTATTTTGGCCGGAACCCAAGGATGCTTAAACTTTCCGGTTCAAACACCTGGTTGGCCGCTTCCAGCAATTGGGCAGAACTGATGGCCTCAATTTTCTGGTTGATTTCCTCCAGGCTGTCGACCCGGTTATAAACCAGCAGGCTTTTGCCCATCGAAAGCATTTCACTGAGATTGGACTCAAACGAAATGGCTACCTGCCCGGTAAGTTGTTGTTTTGCCCTTTTTAGCTGCAGGATACCCAGCCTGTTTTCTCGCAGGCGGGCCAACTCCCTGTAAATAATGGCCAGGGTTTTTTCGGTGTATCCGGCGTCGGTTCCGAAGTATATGCTGAAGATCCCCGAATCGGTGAAGGGGTGGTAGTGACTCTCTATATTGTAGCAAAACCCGTGTTTCTCCCGAACAGCCATATTCAGGCGGGAATTCAACCCGGGGCCGCCCAGCATGTTGTTGAGCAATACCATGGTGGTTTTCAGGGGGTGGGTGCTGTGATAGGCCTGATTTCCCAAAACGCAATGTGCCTGGTGGTTGCGTCGCTTCACATACTTTATTTCCGGTTGGTATCCGGTGAAAGCCTGTCTGCGGTTTTTGCGGCTTCCCCGGGGCACGTGTCCGAGGTAGATTTCTGCCAGCTTGATCAGATGGGGGAATGGGATGTTCCCAACCGAACAAATGACCATTTCTTCTGTAAGGTAATTCCCGGCCATAAACGCCTGAATGGAATCACGGTTGAACCGCCTGATCAAGGCGGGTTTGCCGAGAATGTTCCTGCCCAGCGGATGGTCCTTAAACACCACCCCGTCGAAATCATCAAAGATCTGCTCGCCCGGGGAGTCTTTATAAGAATTGATTTCGTCAATGATGATGTCCTTTTCTTTATCGAGCTCCCTGGGGGGGAACACCGACTGGAAAACGATGTCAGACAACAGATCAAACCACCGCTTGTAAAAGGGGGACATAAATGAGGCATAAATGCAGGTATCCTCTTTCGTGGTGTAAGCATTGATCTCTCCGCCCACATTTTCCATGTGGCTGAGTATATGAAAGGTCCGGCGTTTCTGGGTGCCCTTGAAAATGACGTGTTCGATAAAATGTGCCAGGCCCTGCTCGTTTTCCTGCTCATCGCGTGAGCCTGCATTAATGGCCATTCCGCAATGGGCTACCATGGATTGGCTTTGTTTGTGAACCAGCCTGATGCCGTTGGGGAGGGTGTGTGTCTGGTAGATCATCGCTTTTTAAGGGGAAACTTCATGACATAATCCGGGTTCACCAGGCCCTTTGAAATGTTGTTCAGTTTTTTCCGGATCAGTCTTCTTTTTAAGGGAGAAATCCGGTCCACCATGACGATGCCTTCAATGTGATCATATTCATGTTGGATGATTCTGGCTGCCAAACCTGAAAAATCCTCTTCATGGTGATGGAAGTTTTCATCCATGTAAGAGAGGCGTATGTCGGACTTGCGTGTGACGTCCTCCCGCAGGTCCGGAAAACTCAGACAGCCTTCATTGAACACCCATTCATGTCCTGTTTCGCTGATAATCAACGGGTTGATAAATGCTTTCTTGAAATCTTTCAGTCCGGGATCATCTTCGGCAAAGGGGGAGGCATCGATCACGAAAATCCGTTTGCTCAGGCCAACCTGGGGGGCTGCCAACCCGACTCCCTGGGCCACGTACATGGTTTCCCACATATTCTCCAGAAGCTCCTGCAGTCCTGCTTCGTCTTTATCTACGGCAAGGGCCCTGGTCTTTAGTACCGGATCTCCGTATGCAATGATAGGAAGGATCATAATCGCTTTGTTATATGGCTTTGTTTTTCCAGATAAGACTGCAGGATGATGGTCGCGCTGATGGTATCCACCAGCGCCTTGTTTTGACGGGCTTTTTTTCCTATCCCTGCATCGATCATGGTTTGCATGGCCATTTTTGATGTAAATCGCTCATCCAAACGTTCAACAGGAATTTCGGGAAATTGTTTTTTCAGCCGCTTAATGAACGGTTCGATATACCTGGCCGCGTCTGACGGTCTGTTCTGCATGTCGAAAGGCTCACCAACAACGATGCACTCAACGGGTTCACGGGCCAGGTAATGCTGGAGAAAAGAAAACAAATCCTTTACATGCAATGTGCTTAATCCGTTGGCAATCAGTTTCAGCTCGTCCGTGACGGCGATGCCCGCCCTTTTTTGCCCGTAATCGATGGCCATGATCCGTCCCATCCGGTTTTTTTAAAGTGCAAAGATACATAAAGTGGTTGGATTTTGGGAGGAGGCCATCCATTGGTTTGCCTGGAAAAGGAGTTGGGATAAACCCTGGCCGGTCCCTTATGGATTCAGGCTGAAAGATTCGTATATTTGCATAACCCCTTTGTTGCGGCCCTATTCAAGGGCGTGTCGTGGATCAACATTCCCAGCAGCTCCTATCAGGGGTGGAGTGGCATTGAACGAATAAATTGTTTTGAATGGACAAATACAGAAAAATCATTGAAGCCGCCTGGCTTGATCGCAACCTGTTAGACGACAATCAGGTGCAAAATGCCATTTGTGAGGTTATCGAGCGGCTTGATAAAGGATTGCTTCGGATTGCCTCTCCGCAGGACGGGAAGTGGGTGGTTCATGAGTGGGTCAAAAAGGCCGTGGTGATGTATTTTCCGATCAGGCAAATGGAAGTGATTGAGGCAGGCCCCTTTACATTCCATGATAAGATCCCTTTGAAAAGGGGGTTTGACCGCCTGGGTGTCAGGGTGGTGCCCCATGCCCTTGCCCGTTACGGTTCTTACCTGGCTCCCGATGTGGTCCTGATGCCTTCATATGTGAATATTGGTGCCCGTGTGGAAGAAGGAACCATGGTCGATACCTGGGCAACGGTCGGCAGTTGCGCCCAGATCGGGAAATATGTTCACCTGAGCGGCGGTGTCGGCATAGGTGGGGTGCTGGAACCGATACAGGCCTCACCGGTAATCATTGAGGATCATTGCTTTATCGGCTCCCGCTGTATTGTGGTGGAGGGGGTGCATATCGAAAGGGAAGCCGTTCTCGGTGCCAATGTGGTGTTGACGAAATCCACAAAGATTGTTGATGTCAGCGGGGAACATCCACTTGAGCATACCGGAAGGGTTCCCGCACGATCTGTGGTGATTCCGGGCAGCATGCCAAAATCATTTCCCAGCGGAACCTACCAGGTCCCCTGTGCGTTAATCATCGGGAAACGCAAAGCCAGCACCGATCAGAAAACCAGCCTGAATGAGGCCTTGCGGCAGTTCAATGTTGCGGTGTAATCGGACAGGGTTTCTTTTTGCTACCTTTGTGCCTTATTTTTGTATTTGTCATGCCAGAACTTTCAGCCGTCGTCATTGCCTTTAACGAGGAAAAGCATATTGAACGGTGCATCCGCTCCCTGCAAAGTGTGGCAGATGAGGTGGTTGTTCTTGATTCGTACTCGACCGACCGGACGCCGGAAATCTGCAAGGCATTGGGTGTTCGGTTTTTTCAGCAGAAATTCCCGGGTTACATTGAGCAAAAGAATCATGCTGTCAAACTGGCTATCCATGACCTCATCCTGTCCCTGGACGGGGATGAAGCCCTGTCGGAGGAGCTCGCCGAATCCATCCGACGGGTAAAAAGAAAGCAGGCATTTGACGGATACCGGTTCAACCGCCTGAATAATTTTTGCGGGCAATGGATGCGGCATACGAACTATTACCCGGACCGGAAACTCAGATTGTTTGATCGCCGCAAGGGGAAATGGGGCGGGGTCAATCCCCACGACAGTGTGATCATGGATCCGGATGCCAGGGTTGCCAGGCTGGAAGGCCATTTATTGCATTGGATGTGTGATTCACTGGAAGAACACCTGGATACGATCAACCGTTTCAGCTCCATTGCGGCCAGGGAGGCTTTCAACAATGGCCGGACCTGCTCCGCCTGGAAAGTATGGTATAAGCCCCTGTGGCGTTTTTTTCATTATTTTGTAGTGAAAAGGGGGTTTCTGGATGGGTATATGGGGTTGGTGGTCAGCCGGCAGTCCGCCTTCCTCTGCTTTCAAAAGTATGCCAAATTGCGGCAGATGCAGCTAAATGCCGGGGGAAGCAGGACGGGGAAAGACTTCCCCCTTGAAAGCAACCTGCAGGATAACCGGAAAAGGGTTTGAAAGAGAACAACGATTTTTTGTAAATGCTTGGCAGAAAAAAACATAGTGCACCGGGCAGCAAGCTTCCCTCCGTGGCGGTGATCATTTCCACCTTTAACCAGGTTGAATGGCTCGAAAAGGCCTTGTGGGGGTATATGGTTCAAACCCACAGTGCGTTCGAACTGCTGGTCGCCGACGACGGATCCGGGGAAGAGACCAGGGAACTGCTCAGGTATTACAGGGAAGAAAAGGGGATGCCGATACGTCATGTCTGGCAGGAGGACAAGGGATTCAGGAAATGCAGGATACTGAACCAGGCCATCAGGGAAACCAGTGCCGAGTACTTGATTTTTAGTGACGGGGACTGCATCCCCAGGAAGGATTTCGTTGAATCCCATTTGAAGAAGGCCCGTCCCGGGTGTTTTCAAAGCGGGGGATACCTGAAACTGAATCCCAGGGTGTCGGCGGCCATCAGCCAAAATGATGTGTTGCACCAGCATCCCTTCTCTGTTCGCTGGCTCCTGAGAAAAGGCGGCCGGTTCAGCTACAAGCTGGTCAAACTGGTCCGGAGTCACCTGATCACCTGTGTGCTGAATAAAATCACCCCCACCAGGCCCAGCTGGAACGGTCATAATGTGAGTGGATGGAGGTCGGACATTTTGAGCGTGAATGGCTTCAATGAGGACATGGGATACGGGGGCCTTGACCGGGAACTGGGAGAGCGTCTGCTCAATGCCGGGATAGAGGGACAGCAAATCCGGTATTATGCCATATCCGTGCATCTCCACCATAACAGGCCTTACAGAAAGAAAACCGTTCTCAGCCAGAATGCGGCCATCCGGAAGCAGGTCAGGAAAAACAAACTGACCTGGGTGAAAAATGGCATCCGGAAGGAAGGCGAGAAGGCATTGGTATAAGCCGTTTTTTTTTTTTTTGATAATCTTTGAATCCAAGTGTTGATATGGGAGAAGTTTTTGACATAAGGGAAGTCGTTAAAGTGTTGCAGAATGGTGGAACCATTTTATACCCCACAGACACCATCTGGGGCATTGGCTGCGATGCGACCAACCCCAAGGCCGTTGAGAAGATTTACGCCATGAAGGAACGCATGGCGAATAAGTCGCTGATTATTCTGGTAGACAGCCTGGAGACCCTTAAACAATATGTGACTGAAATACCCGACCTGGCAACTGACCTCATGGACAGCATCACAGATCCATTGACCATCATATACCCCAAGGCAAGGAACCTGGCGCGGAACGTACCCGCTTCCGATGGTTCCATCGGAAGCCGCATTCCGAAGGACAACTTCTGCCTTGAACTTCTCAGGGCTTTTGGAAAGCCGATCACATCAACCTCTGCAAACCTCAGCGGATCCCCCAGTCCGGTTTCTTTCAGCAAAATCTCTCCCGAAATACAAGAAAAGGTGGATTATATAGTGCCCGTCAGGGAGTCCGGCATCCGGATGCCCAGGCCCTCGACCATCATCAGGATTGACCCCGAAGGGAGTATCCAAATCATTCGCAATTAATGGGGCCCGTGAAAGCGTTATTAAAGCACCGTGTGTTTGAAGCCGTGTCGCAGATTGCCGCCGAAAAAGGGGTGGCTGTTTATGTGGTTGGGGGGTGGGTGCGCGATTTGCTCCTTGAAAGGCCATCAAAGGATATTGACATCATGGTGGTTGGCAACGGGATTGATCTGGCCAGGGAAGTACACAAGAGGCTGGACATTAAAAGCAAAGTCCAGGTTTTTAAGAATTTTGGTACGGCCATGTTTCGGTTTGAGGGATGGGAAATTGAGTTCGTCGGTGCCCGAAAGGAATCCTACCGCCTGGGTTCCAGAAAACCCCTGGTTGAAGATGGCAGCCTGCAGGATGACCTGAACCGGCGTGATTTCACAATCAATGCCATGGCCATCAGCCTGAATGCGTCGGACTTCGGGAATCTGACAGATCCGTTCGGCGGGTTGGCTGACCTGGAGAAGAAAAGGATACGGACCCCGTTGGATCCGGACCTTACCTATTCTGATGACCCCCTGCGCATGATGCGGGCCGTCCGGTTTGCCACACAGCTTTGTTTTGACATTCATCCGCCTTCCTTTGAGGCCATCAGGCGCAATGCCGGCCGGCTGAACATTGTTTCCATTGAACGGGTGGTGGATGAGTTCAATAAAATCCTGCTGGCCGATGCCCCCGGCAGGGGAATAAAAATGCTGCGCCGGGCCGGGCTGCTTGGGCAGTTTTTTCCGGAACTGGACGCACTGGCCGGCGTGGAGGTAAAGGACGGCAAGGCCCATAAGGACAATTTTATCCATACCCTGAAGGTATTGGACAATCTCTCCCAGCAATCCTCCGATCTTTGGCTTCGCTGGGCGGCCCTGCTCCATGACATCGCGAAGCCGGCATCCAAGAAATTTGAGGAAACAAACGGTTGGACCTTTCACGGCCATGAATACCTTGGATACAAAATGGTGGAACCCATTTTCAGAAGGTTAAAGCTGCCTTTGAATGAGAAAATGAAGTATGTCAAAAAACTGGTTCTGCTGCACCTGCGTCCGATTGTTCTCAGTCAGAGTGTGGTGACCGACTCGGCGGTGAGGCGTCTTTTGTTTGAGGCCGGTGAAGATATCGACGATTTAATGATGCTCTGTGAGGCCGATATTACTTCAGGAAACCGGGACAAGGTGGCGCTTTATCTGAAGAATTTCGGACATGTCAGGGAAAAGCTGCTGGAAGTGGAGGAGAAGGACCGCATGCGCAACTGGCAGCCCCCGGTAAGCGGGGAGGATATCATGGCTTTTTTCGGATTGAAACCCTGCAGGGAGGTCGGTCTGATAAAAACCGCCATTCGGGAAGCCATACTGGACGGGCACATCCCAAACCAGCGAGACGCAGCCATGGAACTGATGAAAGAAGAAGGGAAAAAACTGGGCCTGACAGTCGGGCCCAATGAAAATTAATCATTAAATTTGATCAAGAAGCCTGGGGCTTCTTCTAAAAAAGGATTGCATGCATATCTACCGGTTTAAGTTGGTGTTTGAAGACCAGGATGAATTCCAAAGAGAGATTGAGATCAGGTCAGATCAAAGCTTTGCGGATTTTCACAAGGCCATTGTGTCCAATCTGAACCTGGATTTGGCCACGCTGTCGTCCTTCTTTATCTGCAATGATCAATTCCGCAAGAAGAAGGAGATCTCGCTGATAGACATGGATCCCGAGCCGGAGGAAGAGGGAGGCAAGCCCGTTTTTATCATGCAAAACTGCCGTCTCAAAGACTTTATTGATGATCCGCATCAGAAACTGCTCTTCGTATATGATTACCTGAATTACTGGACCTTCTATATTGAATTGCTTAAAATTCTTCCCGCCGGCGAAGGAATCACTTACCCGCGGATCTTTCGTTCTGAAGGGGAGATCCCGCGGGAACTTTCCGCCACCCCGGGGATCATACCCGGACAGGATAAGAGCCTGGAGCTTTCTTTCGACGATGATGTGTACGATCCGGAAGACATTGAAAACCTGGACCGGGAAGAGGACCTGTTTGGGAACGGAGGGGACAACCAGAATGGCTTTGAAGAAGAAAGGTCCTGAACCCAC
>JAWLHS010000028.1:0-17337 GCA_041690235.1 Bacteroidales bacterium | reverse complement strand
GCCGGTGTATGGCACCGTCAGGTCAGCCTTCTGGGGAAAGAAAGTATTGACCGGTTCTCCGAACAGGCCGGCCGGCCGATCGCTTTCGGAGAATTTGCAGAGAACATCACAAGCCAGGGGATCGGGCTGGTCAAAACCTCTCCGCTGGACCGTTTTGTCGGAGAGAATGTAGAACTGGAAATAACCCAGATCGGCAAGGAATGCCACGGCTCCTCATGTGCCATTTTCAGGGAAGTCGGCCATTGCGTAATGCCAAAGGAAGGCATTTTTGCACGCGTCATTCGCCAGGGTTCCCTGAAACCGGGAGATGTCCTGGAATACGTTCCCAGGATTATCCGAATCCATGTGATAACCTTAAGCGACAGGGCCAGCAAGGGGCAGTACGAAGACCGCAGCGGTCCGCGGATTGTGGACTTGCTGAAAAAGCACTTTGAAAACAAGCCGCGCAATATTGACGTGGCTTATACGGTCATCCCCGACGATGCTTCCAGCCTGAAGGTTCTCATTGAACGAACGGTGTACGATGAGGTCGATGTGATCATCACAACCGGTGGAACGGGAATCGGGCCACGGGACATCACCGTTGAAACCGTAGAGCCCATGCTCGATAAGGAGATACCGGGCATCATGGAAATGATACGGGTCAAATACGGGGCGGAAAAACCAAACGCACTGCTTAGCAGGGGGGTGGCCGGACTCATGGCGGGCACCCTGGTCTACACCCTCCCGGGAAGTGTCAGGGCGGTAAACGAATACATGACTGAGATCCTGAAAACCCTGGAACACCTCATTTACATGAGGCACGGGCTGGATGTTCATTAGGCCCTTGCCGGATCCTAAGCCGGATGTTCACCAGGGTTTCGTCGGACCCTTAAAAGAGTCCGCTGATGTTTCCATCTTTGTCTATATCGATGTTTTCTGCCGACGGGTGGGACGGAAGGCCGGGCATCCGCATGATCGTCCCCGCGATCGGGATCAGAAACCCGGCACCGGCTGCAATCTCAAACTCCCTGATCTTCACTGTAAAACCTTTCGGACGGCCCAGTTTGTACTGGTCATCCGACAGGGATTTTTGTGTTTTGGCCACACAAACCGGCAGCTTGTCAATCCCGATTTTTTCGAATTGCTTGATCTGGGCTTTGGCTTTTACCGTATATTCAACATGGTCAGCACCGTAAAGCTTTGTGGCAATGGTATGGAGTTTTTTCTCGACATCCCAATTGAAATCGTAGAGGGGAGTGAAGCAGGTGGTACATTTTTCGGCCGCTTCATGCACCAGACGGGCCAGTTCCATGGCACCTTCTCCGCCTTTTTCCCAGGCCTCGCATACGGCCACCTTGACACCGAGTTCTTCACACCTGGCCCTGACCACTTCGATCTCCTCATCACTGTCGGTGACGAATTTGTTGATGGCAACAACAGGGGAAAGGTTAAAATGCCGGATGTTTTCGATGTGTTTCTCAAGGTTCTCAAGCCCTTTTGATACAGCCTCCGGGTTCTCTTCCTTCAATGCCGCCAGCTTCACTCCCCCGTGGTATTTCAGGGCCCTGATGGTGGCAACAATCACGGAAGCATTGGGTGATAAACCCCCGTACTGACATTTGATATCCAGAAACTTTTCCGCCCCGAGTTCTGAAGCAAATCCTGCCTCGGTAACCACGTAATCAGAAAGCGACAGCCCCATCTTGGTTGCGATCAGGGTATTGGTACCCTGGGCAATATTCGCAAAGGGACCCCCGTGAATCAGGGCCGGATTGCCCTCAATGGTTTGCACCAGGTTGGGCATGATGGCATATTTCATCAGGGCGGCCATGGCCCCCTGGGCCTTGAAATCCCGTGCATAAACCGGTTCATCGTCGTAGGTGAAGCCCACCAGAATGTTTCCGAACTTTTCCTTGAGATCTTCCAGATCCCTGGCCAGACACAGGGCAGCCATAATCTCCGAAGCAGCCGTAATATCAAAACCGGTCTGGCGGGGAATGCCTTGTTTGGGACCACCCAAACCAATGATAATATCCCGCAGCGCCCTTTCATTCATATCGATCACCCGTTTCCAGATAATTTTCCGCGGATCCAGGTTCAGGGTATTGTTCTTGCTCTGCAAATGATTGTCAATCAATGCAGAAAGTAAATTGTGGGCCTTTTCAACAGCGGCCAGGTCACCTGTAAAATGCAGGTTGATGTCCTCCATGGGAAGAACCTGGGCAAACCCGCCACCTGCTGCACCCCCCTTAATGCCGAATACAGGTCCGAGTGAAGGCTCACGGATCACCACGGTGGTTTTAACGCCAATTCGGTTCAGGCCCTCGGTTAGTCCGATGGAAGTGGTGGTCTTCCCCTCACCCGCAGGCGTTGGTGTAATGGCGGTAACAAGCACCAGTTTTTTCTTGCGGGCAACTTTTTCATCGATCAGCCTGACGGGCAGTTTGGCAATGTATTTGCCGTACAGATGAAGGTCGTCTTCTTCAATTCCTAGTTTGGCGGCTATCTCCGTGATGGGACGCATCTTGGACGCCTTGGCAATATCAAGGTCACTGTTCATACTAAAGGAGTTTTTCGGTTATACTATTTTGGATGGAATTATTATCTATTTATTACCTTCGTAAACCAGCAAGCAGGCTGATTTGTTTAACAAACCGGTCTATTTGCTCTAAAGTTAAGGAAAAAAACATAACCGGCGAATGAAGCGATCAATCATCATTCCTATCCTTGCCATTCTGATGACCATTCCTTTTGGCTCCTGTAAAAGGAGCATCAAAAACATGCTTGAGCCGGGCGTAAGCCTTGAGCTGGCCAACTACCGGAAAAAACACATCAGCCAGGTCTCTTACGAATTATTCTTCAGGGTGCCCGGTGACCCGGAAGAGGCCATGGAAGGAAGGGCGGTGATCCGTTTCCAGCAAGCCAGGGCCCAGCATGGGGTCATACTCGACTTTCAGTCCACCGAGGAAAGCGTACACAAGGTGATGGTTAATGGACTGGAGGCAGAATACCAGTTCATGAACGGACATATTGTTGTTCCATCCGACTACATTAAACCATATCAAAACCAGGTTGAGATCGCCTTCACCCCCACCAACCAGGCATTGAACCGATCGCCTGAATTCATGTATTCATTGCTGGTGCCCGACCGGGCTTCCACTGCCTTTCCCTGTTTCGACCAGCCGGATTTGAAAGCCACTTTCCACCTTCGTCTGGACATTCCCGGGGAATGGACGGCATTGTCTAACGGGCGCAGGGAAAGCCTCACCAGGGAAGCGGACCGCCAAGTGCTAAATTTTGCCCCGGACAAGCCCATCAGCACTTACCTTTTTGCTTTTGCGGCCGGCCGCTTCGACACCGTAACGGACTCAAGGGGGAGCCGGAGCATCACCATCTTCCACAGGGAAACCGACCAAAGTAAACTTGATCACAACCTGCCCCGCATATTTCAGCACCATTTTGATGCATTGGACTGGCTTGAAAATTATTCCGGCATTCCTTACCCTTTTGCCAAGTTTGATATGTTATTGCTGCCGGGTTTCCAATACAGCGGAATGGAGCATCCCGGAGCCATCTGGTACAGGGATAACCGGCTACTGCTCGACGAGCAGGCGCCCATCTCACAACAGCTGGCCAAAGCCAGCCTTATTGCCCATGAAACGGCCCATATGTGGTTTGGAAACCTGGTTACCATGGAATGGTTCAATGATGTGTGGCTCAAGGAGGTGTTTGCCGGGTATATGGCCGACAAGATCGTTCACCCGCAATATCCGGACGTGAACCACGACCTGCAGTTCCTGCTGACCCACTACCCGAGGGCCTCGGCTGTGGACAGGAGCAAGGGAACCCATCCGATCAAACAGGAACTGGAGAACATGAAAGAGGCGGGCACCCTTTACGGCGCCATTATTTACAACAAGGCACCCATTGTTTTTTATGAACTGGAACAACTCATGGGTGAAGGCCCTTTTCAGTCCGCCGTCAGGGAATACCTGCAAGAATACGCTTATGAGAACGCCGACTGGGACGATCTGGCTGTGATTTTTGACAGCCACACAGAGGTGGATGTAATGGCATGGAGTGAAAAACGGATTTACGGAACCGGAATGCCTCCCATTCCCACCATCGACATGAACGAAGCCTACCTGAGGGGGGCCTTTCATCTGGAACTTTACGAGGAGTTCCTGAAAGGAGCACATCCTGCGGAGGTCTATTTTCAGTCCCTGCTCACGGCCCTTGAAAACGAAACCAATGCCCAGCTTGCCAGGTATCTGGCAGGGAACATCCAGCCCTTGTACTGGCGGTTTTTAACCGCTGAAATGCGGCATCAATACGGTCCTGCCCTCGAAAGCCTCATCTGGGACAAATTGCAGGAAGCCGGACCGGCAGAGAAACCGGTGTTTTTTGACACTTACCTTTCCACTGCCCAGTCAGCAACAGGTATCAGCAATATGGTGGCCTTGTTTGAGGGAGATCTTGAGGTCGTCGGACTTGATCTCACGGAGGAACGCCTGTTTGGAATTGTGGCCACATTGATGCTGCATGGGCATCCAGAAGCCGGACAAATGATCGATACCCTTTATGCAAACACAGAAAATCCGGATCGCAAACGCCGGATTGAATTCCTGAAACCTGCTCTTTCTTCTGATGCATCCGAAAGGGATGAATTCTTTGAGCGGCTGAAAGAGGCCCGGAACCGGAGACCAGAGCCCTGGGTCACGGAAGGATTGCAATACCTCCACCATCCATTACGCGAAGGGGCCGGAAGAAAATACCTCCCGGAAAGCCTTGCCATGCTGGAGGAGATTCAACGCACCGGTGACATCTTTTTCCCGTTGAATTGGCTGGAAGCAAGCCTGAGCGGCTATGGAGACATGGAAACGGTGAAAATCGTGGAGGGATTTTTGGCGGCCCATCCAAACCTGAGCCAGAGCCTCAGATTAAAAGTCCTTCAAGCCACCGACATACTCTACAGGGCCGCAAACCAGACAGAAGAAGCGAGGGACAATTCCTGAGCCAGCCAATTACTGCAGGCTGACATCCACTCCGGCCCTGAAAAAGGGATTGTCGAAATACACCTTGCTCTCCTGATTGAAATTATACAGGGCCATAATATTCAGCGTAATCCTTGGTGAAACCCTGAATGCATATCCCGGGCCAAGAAGCATGTTCTTTTCCGTTGAGCGGGGACGATCCCCCGAAAAATCACCGGATGAGGGGTCGGAAGGGTTTTCCTGGTCCAGGTAAGGGCGAGACTGCACGCTGAGCCATTCGTGTTCAGCGTGAATAAATGCCCTAAAAAACACCCGAAAACGGGCGAAAACACTTCCCCCATAAACATGTGAAGAGATGGACTGCCCGAACCAACGGTCGTTGGAGTACTGATACATTCCACCAAGGCCGGCTGATAAGCGGTTGGTGATGCGATACCCTCCGTGCAGGCTCAGGTTAACGGCTGTAAAGGTTCCAAACTGCAAACCCACAAAGCCCCCGACAAAAACCCGCTCGGGGGTTGTCAAATCTCTGACATCGCGCTCTTCATCCCCTTCAAGAATCTGCGCAAACAGCATGATCGGGAATGCCAGAATAATAAACAGCGTCACTGATTTTTTCATTTTCACCTGGTATTTTGTAAACTGTTTGTCCTGGAATTATGTAAACGGCATGGTTCAAATTTCAGCCGGACGGTCAAGGTCCGGAATTTATAATCCCCCGGCCCCTTGATGGCCGGAATTCAGGGCCCCGATCATGGCCTGTGCCTTCAGCAAACACTCCTCGTACTCCTTTTCAGGAATCGAACCAGCTGTGATGGCACTGCCGGCCATAAAGCCAAGGTATCGATTTTCCCTGTTGTAAAGGATGCTCCTGATAACGACATTGAAATCGAAGTCTTTTCCCGGAGAAATATAGCCAACAGCCCCTGAGTAAAGCCCCCTTTTGGTCCTTTCATACTGTTCAATCAATTGCATGGCCCTGATTTTGGGGGCGCCGGTCATCGAACCCATCGGGAAGGCCTGCCTGATGACCTCTGTAAAATGACAATCAGGCCGCAATTCCGATGCAATGGTTGATATCATTTGATGTACCTGCCTGAATGCATAGATCCCGAAAAGCTCTTCCACCCTCACCGAACCTTTCTTCGCGGTCCTTGCCAGGTCGTTGCGCACCAAATCGACGATCATCACATTTTCGCTCCGCTCCTTTGGATCATTCCGCAGCATGCCGGCCTGCCGGGCGTCATCGTCAGGATTTGTGCCCCGGGCAATGGTCCCTTTGATGGGTTGGGAAATGATGGTGTCGCCCTGTTTTCTTAAAAAGCGTTCCGGGCTGGCACACAACAGGGATTTGCCGTTGATTGAATAATAACAGGAAAAAGGAGTCGGAGATTGGCGGATTAAATTTTCGTATAATTCAGGGGGGTCAATGCAGGCTCCCTCAGCAAAGAACTCCATACAGTAGTTCATCTCATAGATATCTCCTTGTTGGATATGGGTTTTGATGGCCGAAACCGCCTCAAGGTATTGACTTCGTGAAACCCTGGCCTGTATGGCCGGCACGGCCCCGGACCCCTTCTGGGAACCATCATGGGGGAATGAGACGATTTCCGAGAAGACAACCTCCGGATCGGACAAGTGCCCGTATCCCGGCAAACAACCAATCACCCATTCATCAGCCTGTTGAAAAATCACGATCCTGGGACGGAAGAAGTGCATCAGGGGCATTCCTATTCCGTCGAAGTGTGAGGAGGTCAGGCGTTCCAGCTGATTTTTTAAATCATAGGTCAAAAAGCCAAATAACCAGTCATCATAACGATCGGAGAACTCCCGAAGGCGGGAAAAGGCCAGGGTTTCATCCCCGAAACACTCTTCAGCAACGCCCAGGGCAAAAATCTGGTTGTAAGAAGAATACTTTTCCGGGGACATATCGTTCCCGTTCAACAGGCAAACAGTGGAAAACAGTTTCTGACCCCAGCCAGCTACCTTCCGGCGCATGACTTCGGACGGACCCTTTTGAAAAGTCTTGTAAGTCCGCCCCGCCATTTATTTCACCTCCCAGGTATCACCACTCTTCAGCAGGTCGTTGACGGTTTTGATTTTGGAGGACTTCGCCGCCTGTTCCAACTGCTCTTCCATTAAATCATCGTAGGTGTCGTAAGGAGCGGAGCGAATGACACCCATGGCTACGGGAAATGCAGGGCCCATCATGCGTCCGATCATCCGGTGGATGCCCGGATCCTTGTTGTATTGGTCGTGAACCAGAATATCACTTTCAACGATTCCGTTCTCTCCAATGGTCACCACCTCCAGCCTGTTTCCAACAAGCATGATCCCCTTGTCGCGGTTTTTCCCGAAAATCATCGGTTCATCATGCCTGAGGATCAGCTGACGATCGTCCCGGTGTTCCCTGTCTGTTACCTCACCATGGGTTTTGTCGGCAAAAATGATGCAGTTCTGAAGGATCTCCACCACGGAGGTTCCGTCGTGATTGGCTGCCTCATACATTACCTCTGACATAAGCCTGACGTTGTTATCAGGCACCCTGGCAAAAAATGTGCCCTGGGCGCCCAGAACGAGGCCTGAAACAACAAAGGGATGCTCAATGGTTCCGAAAGGGGAGGTTTTGGTGACAGAACCCAGGGGAGTGGTTGGAGAATACTGTCCCTTGGTCAGGCCGTAAATCTGATTGTTGAACAGCATAATGTTCACATCAATATTCCGGCGCAAAATATGAATGAAGTGGTTCCCGCCAATGGCCATGGAATCGCCGTCACCCGTTGCCACCCAGACACTGAGTCCCGGATTGGCCAGTTTGAGTCCGCTGGCAATGGCTGAAGCACGCCCATGGATGCCATGGAAGCCATAAGTGTTCACATAGTATGGGAAACGGGAAGAGCATCCGATGCCCGAAACCATGGCGAAATTCTCCTTTTTATACCCGATCTTCGGAAACACATTGGCTACCGCAGCCAAAATAGCGTGGGCCCCACATCCGGGACACCATTTTACCATCTGGTCACTGACAAAATCATCTTTGGTCAATTCTACCGGTGAGGCTTCGATTCTATCTTTTTCTAACATTGGCTTATTCCTCCAAAAGTTTCGTGAACATTTCAGTTAGTTCCTGCACATGGAAAGGCAATCCCTGCACCTTGTTAAACTGGTGGTATTTAAACTCAGGATGGGTAATGCGCATATAATTCACAAACTGACCCATATTCAGTTCACAAACAACAATCTTTTTAAACCGTGAAAGCACCTCCCTGGTATTGGATGGCAGGGGCTTTATATAGTTAAACTGCGCCAGGCTGATCTTCTTGCCTTCTTCCTGCAATTTTTTCACGGCCGAAAGCAACGCCCCTTCGGTTCCACCCCAGCCGACAACGAGCAAGTCGCCTGATTCTTCACCAACCACTTTTTGAGGTGGAATGTAATCGGCAATCCGGTTTACTTTTTCCTCCCTGATATTAACCATCAACTGGTGGTTGATCGGATCGGTGGAAACGTTCCCGTCGATATTTGTCTTTTCCAATCCGCCGACCCTGTGCCTCAGACCATCGGTTCCCGGAGGGGCCCACTGCCTGACCAGGGTTTTTTCATCGCGGCGGTAAGGCTTGAAGCTCTTATCATTGGGCCGGGCCATAGGGGGGTTGATGTCCGGGAGGCTACCTACGTCAGGAACCCTGAACAACTCAGATCCAAAGCCAATGTATCCGTCGGTCAGGAGAATCACAGGGGTCATATGTTCCATCGATAATTTTGCTGCCCAGTAGGCGTAATAGAAGCAGTTTGCCGGACTGGAGGCCGCCATGACAATCAGCGGGCATTCCCCGTTCCGTCCGAAAAGGGCCTGGTACAAATCCGACTGTTCGCTTTTGGTGGGCATCCCGGTGGAGGGTCCGGCGCGTTGTACGTTCACTATAACCAGCGGAAGTTCTGTGATGACGGCCAGGCCAAGGGCTTCACTCTTTAGTGACAGGCCCGGTCCCGATGTGGTGGTAACGGCCATGGACCCACCAAAACTGGCACCTATGGCAGAGCATACACCTGCGATTTCGTCCTCGGCCTGAAACACTTTGGCACCCAATGACTTATGCTTGGACAATTCCATCAGGATTTCGGTGGCCGGCGTAATGGGGTAAGAGCCCAGGAACAAGGGCCGGCCACTGCGTTCGGAGGCAGCCAGCAACCCCCAGGCCGTAGCGATGTTTCCGGTAATATTCCGGTATGTGCCTTTTTCAATGGTGGCCGGACCAATTTTAAAGGTTGAATGGATGGCTTCCATGGTATCGGCGTAAGCATAGCCTGCTTTCAGGGCGATTTGGTTGGCCTGGGCAACCTTTGGCTTACCTCCGAACTTTTTCTTGATAAACTCCAGGGTGGTGTTTAAGTCCCTTTCAAACAAGAAATAAGTGATACCCAGCACAAACATGTTCTTGGTTCGTTCGGCGACCCGCTTGTCAACGCCCAGATCCTTCAGGCTTTCATGGGTGAGCAGGGTAACAGGGGCCGAGATCACCTGGTAGGCAGCAAGGCTTCCATCCTCCAGGGGGTTAAACTGGTAACCGGCTTTTTCTATTGGCTTTTCCTCAAAAGTGCTGGAATCCACGACAATGGTGCCGCCTGGTTTTACCCATTTGAGATTGGCCCTTAAGGATGCCGGGTTCATGGCAACCAGCACATCGCAGAAATCGCCGGAAGTAAAAATTTTTCGCTGCCCGAGATGAACCTGAAATCCGCTCACTCCGGCAATGGTGTTGTGCGGGGCCCGGATCTCGGCCGGAAAATCAGGGAATGTTGCCAGGTCGTTCCCTGATTGGGCTGCGGCCTCGGAAAACAAAGTTCCGGTTAATTGCATCCCGTCGCCGGAATCACCTACGAACTTCACCACCACATCTTCCAGCTCAACAGTATTTGCCTTTTTTGTCATAACAGAAGTTGATTATTAATAAAATGGTACCATATTCGGATTCATTAACCAAACAGGAAATGATTCTGCGAAGTTAAATGATTAAATGGTAACTGATAAAAAAAAACCTCGACTTTTTTGCCGGTCCGCCGGGCCAATCGCCTGATCATCCAACTTTTATTTAAAACAATTTCAAATTAACATCAAAGTGTTTTTTTTTATTGCCGGGTAATATTAAGCCCGTATCTTTGCATTGGAATTTACCATTTTAATAACCTAAAACATATTGGCAATGGCTTACGTAATCACTGAAGATTGCACTGCATGTGGCAGCTGCATTGACGAATGCCCGGTTGATGCGATCAGCGAAGGCGACATCTACAAGATTGATCCCGACGTTTGCACCGATTGTGGTTCCTGTGCAGATGTTTGCCCGGTTGAAGCAATTCACCCAGAATAGTATCCTTTTTTTTGCAGGGTTGTCCCTGGCAAAGAAATGAAAGCCCGCAAATTGTTTTGCGGGCTTTTTTATTTTCAGCGATCAAATTCTGCGTATTTTTGTTGCCGCAGGCAGCTTTCTATTTTGTCAACCGCTAATTAAAATCCGGATCCCTTTGGCTCAGAAAAAGTTTGATACCAGCAATACCGGCCCGGGAACCATGTCGTTCTGGGGGCACCTGGAGGAGCTTCGGGGTCACCTGATCCGTTCCGCACTGGCAATCGTTGGATTCGCCATACTGGCCTTTATGAACAAGAATTTCATTTTTAACCATGTGATTCTGGCTCCAAAAGAGCCTTATTTCATTACCAACAGGGCCTTCTGCTGGGTATCAGAGCAATTATCCATTCCCGCCCTGTGCATCAATGCCAGCCCTTTAAAACTGATCAATATCGACATGGCAGGACAGTTTACCACCCATATTCTGACATCCGTGATTGCCGGACTGATCATCGCATTTCCATATGTGATCTACGAAATCTGGCGCTTCATCAGGCCCGGTCTTGAGGCCAACGAAAGGGAGCATTCCAGGGGGGCCGTATTCGTTACCTCTGGTTTATTTCTCGCCGGTGTTCTGTTCAGTTATTTTCTGATTGTTCCCCTGTCGGTCAACTTTCTGGGATCCTACCAGGTTAGCCTGCTGGTTGAAAACCAGGTCGCCCTCCGGTCATATATCAGCACCATCACCACCATCACCCTGGCCACCGGCATTGTTTTCGAGCTTCCCATTTTCGTGTACTTCCTTAGCAAGATCGGGATGCTCACCCCCGAAATCATGAAAAAACACCGCAAGCTTGCATTTGTCTTGATTCTGACCCTCTCGGCCATTATCACCCCTCCCGACGTGTTCAGCCAGATCATGGTGGGCGTTCCCCTTGTGGCCCTTTATGAAATCAGCATTGGCATCTCAAAAAAGGTGGCCTTGAAAATGGCGATCCAATAAAACTTTTGGGGCTCCGGCTTGTTGTTCCAGTAAACCAAATTTAACCAAGCCATGAACAACGCCCAATTCTATTTTGACCGTCCGGCCAACGAGCCGGTATTCACTTACACCGAAGGCAGCCCGGAACGCATCGCGCTGGAGAAAGAGATTGAACGACAAAGCTCAATCGAGGTTGAAATCCCGCTGATTATCGGCGGACAGGAGGTTTTTACGGGAAAAACAGGCAAGGTGGTCATGCCACATAAGCACGGTCATGTGCTGGCAACCTATCACATGGCCACGGCGAAAGAAGTGAATATGGCCATAGAAGCTTCCTTAAAGGCACACAAGCAATGGGGGATCATGTCCTGGGTCGAAAGGACCTCCATCGCACTGAAGATCGCCGAGCTCATATCCAAGAAACACCGTTACCTGATCAACGCCTCCACCATGGTGGGTCAAGGGAAAAATGCCTACCAGGCAGAAATTGATGCGGTTTGCGAAACCATCGATTTTATCCGGTTTAACGCCCATTACGTTTCAGAAATATACAACGAACAGCCCCACTCAGAAATTGGCAACCTGAACCGCCTGGAATACCGCCCGCTGGAAGGCTTTGTGCTGGCCATCAGCCCGTTTAACTTCACCTCCATCGCTGCCAATCTGGTTTTGGCCCCGGCCATGGTAGGGAACACAGTCGTCTGGAAGCCTTCCACCACCGCCCTTCTATCGAATTATTACCTGATGAAACTCTTTAAGGAGGCAGGCTTGCCCGACGGAGTGGTCAACTTTTTGCCCGGATCGGGAAGCATGATCGGAAACATTGCTCTGACCCACAAAGACCTGGCCGGGGTGCACTTTACCGGGGGAAACAAGACGTTCAACCATATATGGAAGACAGTGGCCGGAAACCTTGAAAACTTCAGGTCCTACCCCAGGGTTGTGGGAGAAACCGGGGGCAAGGACTTTGTTTTTGTTCATCCCTCGGCCGACGTGGATGAGGTTGCCACCGCCCTGGTCAGGGGCGCATTTGAGTTTCAGGGACAAAAGTGCTCGGCCGCTTCCAGGTCATACATCCCGGTGTCCCTTTGGGATTCTGTTAAACGTCGCATTGACCGGAACATGAAGCTCATTCAGAAGGGGGATCCGAAGGACTTCTGCAACTTTGTCAATGCCGTGATCGATGAAAAGGCCTTCGACCGAATCATGGATTATATCGAAAAAGCAAAGGAATCGCCGGATGCAGAGGTCATCTTCGGTGGAAACGGGGACAAATCCAAGGGTTATTTTATCGATCCGACGGTCATTTTAACCCGCGACCCGCAATTCATTACCATGGAAGAGGAGATTTTCGGTCCCGTGCTGACCATCTTCCTTTATGAGGACAAGGATTTTGAAAAGACGCTGGAGCTGTGCGATGCGACATCTCCTTTTGCGCTGACGGGTGCCATTTTCAGCAAGGATCGCCATGCCACGATCAAGGCGTGCGCGACGCTTCGGTATGCAGCCGGAAACTTCTACATGAATGACAAGCCGACAGGCGCTGTTGTCGGACAGCAGCCCTTTGGCGGGTCAAGGCAATCGGGCACCAACGACAAGGCCGGCAGTTACCTGAACTTGCTGCGCTGGATCAACCCGCGCACCATCAAGGAAACCTTCCTGCCGGCAACGGACTTCAGGTACCCCTTTATGCATGAGAAGAAATGCGGCTGCTAGTTCATCAGGCCGTCATTTCCCCCCGCAATGGGGTTTGCAGGTATTTCCTTAACCGATCCATGGGGTAGCTGTTGCCCAGCAGATACATCAGCTTGGTAACGGCTGCTTCGGTAGTCATATCGTAGCCGCTGACCACACCAATTTTTTCCATGCCGAGGCCGGTTTCATACTTCTTCATGTCAACAGAACCTCCCTGGCATTGGGTCACGTTGCAAATCAATATCCCATTACTGATGGCTTCTTTTAAGGCATCAAGAAACCATTTGGCCGTTGGGGCGTTCCCCGAACCAAAACTTTCCATGACAACGGCCTTCAATCCTTCGGTCGAAAGGATGGACCTGACCACGGCCGGGTTCATTCCCGGAAACAATTTCAAAATGGCGATGTTATTATCGAGCTTGGAAAAAATCCGGAATTCCTGTTCGGCCGCCCGGTGAATGGCTCCTTCATTGTATTTGATCTGTACCCCTGCCCGGGCCAGAACGGGGTAATTCACCGAACGAAAGGCCTCAAAATGTTCTGCGTTGTATTTGTGGGTACGGTTTCCACGGTAAAGCTGGTATTCAAAGTAGATACATACTTCCGGTACGATGGGGAGCCCGTTTTTCCGCGCGGCCGCAATCTCGATCGCGGTAATGAAATTTTCCTTCCCATCGGTACGAATCATTCCGAGCGGGAGTTGTGATCCGGTAAGAATCACTGGCTTGGAAAGGTTCTCCAGCATAAAACTCAGGGCCGAGGCCGTAAAGGCCATGGTGTCGGAACCGTGCAAAATAACGAAGCCGTCGTACCGCTCGTAATGTGCCTCGATCAGCCTGGCAAGGCGCACCCAGACCGCCGGCTCCATGTTGGAGGAATCGATGATGGGGTCGAACGAAATGCTGTCTATGGTGAAATTGAACTTTTTGATCTCCGGCACCTGATCAGTGAGGTGCTCAAAGTCGAAAGGGTTCAGGGTTCCGGTCAGGCTGTCTTCCACCATTCCGATGGTGCCACCGGTGTAAATAACCAGAATGGAGGGATTGTTTGCCATGATTGATTCCAGGGGTATGTTTACAGATTAAACAGCTTCTTCGCATTGCCCGTGGTGATGGAGGCCACCTCTGCGGTGGGTCTTTTCGTTATCTCAGCAAGCGTTTTGGCAATCACCGGTATGTAGGAAGGTTCATTTCTTTTGCCCCTGTATGGGACGGGGGGAAGGTAGGGTGCGTCCGTTTCCAGAACAAGATGTTCCAGTCCGACGGCCTCCACCACCTTTGCCATGGTACTGTTTTTATAGGTTACAACCCCTCCTATCCCGAGCAAAAACCCCAAATCGATGGCTTTCTCCGCATCGGGAACATTTCCGGGGAAACAGTGAAACACGCCCTTCAGCGCACTGCCCTTGAACTCCCTGAGCACACCGAATAGTTCGTTAAGCGACTTGCGTGAATGCAGCACCAGCGGAATGTCGTATTTCAGGGCCAGCGCTGCCTGCTTACGCAAGGCAAGAATCTGTTCCTCCAAATGGGTCTTGTCCCAGTAAAGATCGAGCCCGGTTTCACCAACTGCTATAAAAGCCTCCCGCTCAAACAGGTCCTCCACCAGCTCAAGTTCCGCTTCATAACCGTTTTTAACAGAAGTCGGATGCAATCCCATCATGGGCAGACAGACGCCGGGATGACTGCGGGCCACCTCCATCATTGCCGCGATGGTCCGGCTGTCAACATTTGGTAAGAGCAGGCGGTTGACCTTTGCCTTCAGGGCACGGTCAACCGCCTGGTCCCGGTCATCATCGAACTGCTCCAGGTAAAGATGTGTATGGGTATCAATAAATTCCAAGCTACAAGCTGTTGATGCGAAAACCCTACTTCAGGACACCCAATTCCTTGCCGACCTTCACGAAGGCATCCACACATTTGTCAAGATGCTCCGTCTCATGAGCAGCCGATACCTGGACACGAATGCGGGCTTGTCCCTTGGGTACAACCGGGTAGTAAAAACCTATCACATAAATGCCTTCCTCCAGCAGCCTTGCAGCAAAATCCTGCGACAATTTGGCATCATAGAGCATCACTGCGACAATGGCCGACTGGGTAGGCTTGAGGTCAAAACCGGCAGACTTCATCCGCCCCATAAAATAATCGGTATTCCGGTGCAGCTTGTCCTGCAACTCATGGGTTTCTTCCATCATGTCGAACATCTTAATGCCGGCATTAACCACTGACGGAGGCAAAGAGTTGGAAAACAAATAAGGCCTGGAGCGCTGACGCAACAGTTCGATTATTTCCCTGCGTCCCGTGGTGAAGCCACCAATGGCTCCGCCCATGGCCTTGCCAAGAGTGCCGGTGATAATGTCCACCTTTCCGCGGATATCGAATTTTTCGGTCACACCGCGTCCGGTTTCACCAACCACTCCGGCGGAGTGGCATTCATCGACCATCACCAGGGCGTCGTACTTTTCGGCCAAAGCTACAATCTTGTCCATCGGCGCCGTATTGCCGTCCATCGAAAACACCCCGTCGGTTACAATCACCCTAAATCTCTGGGCCTGCGCCTCTTTGAGCTTTTCTTCGAGATCAGCCATATCGGCATTGGCATAGCGGTAACGGGCGGCCTTGCAAAGCCTGACCCCGTCGATGATGGAAGCATGGTTCAGGGAATCAGAAATAATGGCATCCTCTTCGGTCAGCAGGGGCTCAAACACCCCCCCATTTGCATCAAAGCAAGCGGCATACAAGATGGTGTCCTCGGTGCCGAAAAACCCGGCGACTTTCTTTTCAAGCTCCTTGTGAAGGTCCTGGGTACCGCAGATAAAACGGACCGACGACATGCCAAACCCGTGTGAATCCATGCCTTCTTTGGCCGCCTTGATCAATGCCGGATGGTTCGACAAGCCAAGGTAGTTGTTGGCACAGAAGTTCAGAACCTCCTGGCCCGACTGCACCTTGATAACCGCACCCTGGGGGGTTACAATGATGCGCTCTTCCTTATACAATCCGGCTTCCCGGATGTCTTTCAGTTCCTTTTGAAGATGTTCCTTAATGTTTCCGTACATAGTGTTTTGTTTATGTGGTTTTTCAGGATAAAAGAAAATTATTTTTTCGTGGCAAAGATAGTCTTTTTAGATGTTCCGGCACCGAAATAAGCACCAAATCCGGGGGTTGTTTCATCCGGATTCCACAAAAATAATTACATTTGCTGCCATATTTTATTCATCGCTCAACGAACCCATTTTTAAATCACTCATTGATTAAAACCGTAAAATAATGAAAAATATTTTGGTAGTCGGATCGGCCGGACAAATCGGTTCGGAGTTAACACTGCTTTTGCGCGAAACTTATGGAGGCGACCACGTGGTTGCCGGTGTCAGGAAGACCAAGCCCTCTGAAAAGCTTAGCAACTCAGGTCCCTGCGAGGTGGTGGATGCATTGGATGTCGGCGGACTTGTAAGCGTGGTGAAGAAATACAACATCGATGTGATCATCAATATGGCCGCCATTCTTTCGGGCACCGGTGAAAAGAATCCGATGCTGGCCTGGGATGTGAACATGAACGGACTGATCAATATCCTTGAAGTGGCGCGTGAACACAAAATGAAACAAGTGCTGGTACCCAGCTCCATCGCCGTATTTGGTCCCACGACCCCGGTAGACAACACCCCCCAGGAAACCATCCTGAAGCCCACCACCATCTATGGGGTGACCAAGGTGGCGGGAGAGTTATTGGGGGACTATTACGTCAAGCGCTACGGACTGGATGTCAGGGGACTCCGTTATCCGGGCATCATCAGCCACGAGACCCTGCCGGGCGGCGGCACCACCGATTACGCAGTGGCCATCTATTTTGAGGCCATCAAAAACAAGAAATACACCTGTTTTGTAAGCGAAGAGACCAGGCTGCCCATGATGTACATGCCAGACTGCCTGAAAGCCACGGTCGACCTCATGGAGGCTGACTTTGACAAGCTGAATTATCACTGCGACTACAATGTGGGCGCCATGAGTTTTACAGTGGGCGAGATGGCTGCGTCCATCCGCAAGTTCATTCCCGATTTTGAGATCGAATACGAGCCCGACTTCCGCCAGGCCATTGCTGACTCCTGGCCGAACTCTATTGACGACAGCGCGGCACGAAAAGACTGGGGATGGAAACCCGACTTCGACCTGGATGCCATGACGGCCGACATGTTGAAGGCCATTGGCGAGAAACACGAAAAAGGCCTGATATAATTACCCATCAAATCCCGGCAGCAAATCCAGTCCACTGCCGGGATTTTTTTTAGCTTTGTAAGCAAATAGAAACCTTCGTCCCTAAGATGGATTCCTTTATT
>JAWLHS010000027.1:0-17427 GCA_041690235.1 Bacteroidales bacterium | reverse complement strand
TCCCACCGGAGCCATCACTGAAAACGTTCCGTTCAAGCCAGCCCCGGTGGGACAGGTATCGATGCACATGCCGCAGGATTCACAATGGGTTGCCCCTAGCGGTCCGTCCAGGCTGGGCGCCACGTAGGTGTCAAAGCCCCTGTTGATGAGACCGAGGGCATTGGCCCCCACCACCTCAGAGCAAATCCGGATGCACCGGCTGCACAAAATGCATTTGTTATTGTCAATTTCCACAAAGGGATGGTCGAAGCGGACCGGATGGTTGTTGTACGTGCCTGCAAAGCGCTTTTGCTCTGCCTGGTATTGTGAGGCATATTTTTTCAGATCACAGGTGTAGAGCTCCGTACAACCGCATTCCAGGCACCGGAGGGTTTCCTTCAGGGCCGATTCCGGTTCGTAACCCAGCTCCACCTCATTGAAATTATTTCTGCTCTTTGGATCCAGGGTTGGCATCTCTTCGCGGCTTTGGTGCTCGAAGAATGCTTCATAGTCGGCTGTTTGTTGTTCGCGGAAATTGTCTTTTTTGCTCAGAAATTCTCCGGGCGGGGGAGCAAGGTTTTCTCCATGCAGGTATTGGTTGCAGGTGTGGGCCGCCCTTTTGCCCTGGGCGATGGCTTCGATCAGGGTGGCCGGTCCGGTTACCCCGTCCCCGCAGGCAAACACATTTTCTATGGAGGTCTGCAGGGTCTTTTCATCTGCATCAATGTCGCCCCATTTGTTGATATTGAGTTCTGCCCCTGCATGGGTGCTGATGTCGTCAATAAAGTTCACATTGGTTTTCTGCCCGATGGCTGCGAGAACGATGTCGGCCTTGACCGTGAATTCCGAACCCTCAATTTTTACCGGCCTTCTTCTGCCTGAGGCATCCGGTTCGCCCAGTTCCATTTTGTAGCAGCAGATGGATTCCACGTCCCCTTCGGGGTTCTTATTAACCAATGCGGGTGCCGTCAGGAACTTGTACTGTATACCCTCCAGCTTGGACTCATGAATTTCAATGGGGTTGGCCGGCATTTCCTTCTCGGTGCGGCGGTAAAGAACCATGACCTCCTTTGCCCCACACCGTATGGCGGTCCGACAACAGTCCATCGCGGTATTTCCCCCGCCAATCACCGCGACGGTTTTCCCTGTGAAATCATACTTCTGACCAGTCATCTCCATGTTTCTCAGAAAATCAATTCCGGAGAAAATATTGCCGGCATCGTCATTGGCACACCCGATGCGGGTGCCATTCTGGGATCCGATGGCAAGGATAACCGAATCAAAACCCTCTTTCAGGTCCCTGTAGCTTAAATTCTCGCCCAGTTTTTTGTTATAATGAATGGCCACACCCAGGCCGGTGATTCCCTCCACTTCCTTCTCAATAATATCGTTGGGAAGGCGGTAGGGGGGGATCCCGTAACGCAGCATGCCTCCCGCATGCGGGCTGCCCTCAAAGATCTCCACCTGATGACCTTCCGTGGCCAGAAAATAAGCAGCGGTCAGTCCCCCGGGCCCCGCACCGATCACAGCCACCTTTTTGCCGGAGGCGGGTTTGGTTGGTGGCATAAAGCGGTCGGGCGATTCCAGGTCGATGTCAGAGGTATAGCGCTTCAGGTAATCGATGCCCACCCCAACGCCTTCCACCAGGTTCCTTCGGCAGGCCAGCTCGCAGGGTCTGACGCAAACCCTCCCGCAGATGGCAGGCAGGGGATTGGTCTTCTTAATCAGTTCCACGGCTTCTCGGTGCATGCCCCTGTTGATCATGGCAATGTAACCCTGAACGTCTACCCCGGCAGGACAGGTTTCCCGGCAGGGCGCCGTGCAATCGGCATAATGGTTGCTCGCCAGAAGCTCCAGGGCAAACTTCCGGGATTTTCTGACCCGGTCGTTATCCGTTGCAATGCGCATGCCTTCCGCGATTTTGGTTGAGCAGGCCGGTTGCAGGCCGCGCATGCCTTCCACTTCGACCACACAGACATAACAGGATGAAAAAGGCTCCAGGCGTTCGTCATTGCAGAGGGTGGGAATGTCAATGCCATTCCGGCGGGCCAGTTCCAGGATGGTCTCACCCTTTAAACCTGTGATAATGCGTCCGTTGAGAATGATATTCAATTTGCTCATTTGGCTGAATTTTAGCTAATTGTAATGGCTTCAAATTTGCATCTGGTGAAACAGACCCCGCATTGTATGCAAACATCCTGCAGGATAAAGTGGGGTTCCCGTTTGCCGCCTTCAATGGCATCGACCGGACAACCCTTGGTGCAGGCCATGCATCCCGTGCAATTGTCCTGGTTCACGGTATAGGTAAGCAGTTTCTTGCAGCTGAGGGCAGGGCACTTCTTGTCACGGATATGTGCTTCGTATTCATCGCGGAAATACTTGATGGTGGTCAGCACCGGATTGGGTGCGGTCTGACCCAGTCCGCACAGGGAACCGTCTTTGATGGTTTCCGCCAATTCCTCCAGCAATTCAATGTCGCCCGAACGGCCTTCACCTTCCGTGATCCGGGTCAGGATTTCAAGCATCCGCTTGGTGCCTATCCGACAGAATGTGCATTTCCCACAGCTTTCCTTCTGGGTAAAGTCCAGAAAGAAGCGCGCAATGTCAACCACACAGGTGGTTTCATCCATCACCACCATGCCCCCGGAACCCATGATGGCCCCTGTGGCATTCACCGAGTCATAATCCACCTCTGTGTGTGAAAGGTACTCCGGAATGCATCCGCCCGAGGGCCCCCCAAGCTGAACGGCCTTAAACTTTTTGTCGTGGGCGATCCCTCCCCCCAGTTTGTAAATGATGTCCTTGATGGTAATGCCCATGGGCACTTCCACAAGTCCCCCGTGCCTGATCTTTCCCGTCAGGGCAAACACTTTGGTGCCCTTGCTTTTCTCAGTGCCATACTGGGCATAGTCCTGGGCCCCGTTGGCAATGATCCAGGGAATGTTTACAAAGGTTTCGACATTGTTGATGTTTGTCGGACTTTTCCACAGGCCCGATTCGGCAGGGAATGGGGGCCGCCGTCGGGGCATGCCCCGTTGGCCCTCTATGGAGGCGATCAATGCGGTTTCCTCTCCGCAGACAAAGGCTCCGGCTCCTTCCTTGATTTTCAGATCGAAATTAAAACCCGGAATCCCACAGCTGTCCTTGCCCAGGTATCCCTTTTCCCTTGCCTGGGTGATTGCAATATTCAGGCGTTTGATGGCCAGGGGGTATTCGGCCCGGCAATAAATGTATCCCTCGCTGGCGCCAATGGCATAGCCGCAGATGATCATGCCTTCCAGCACACCGTGGGGGTCTCCTTCCAGAATGGATCTGTCCATAAAGGCGCCGGGATCACCTTCGTCGGCATTGCATATCACGTATTTTTTCGGGGCTTCATTGTTTCGGGCAAACTTCCATTTCAGTCCCGTCGGAAACCCGCCGCCACCCCGCCCCCTCATGCCGGAGTCAAGCACCGTTTGTATCACTTGCTCCGGACGGATATTCTGGTTGTATATTTTCCGGATGGCCGCATACCCTCCCCTGGCTTCGTATTCTTCGACGGACTCCGGGTCGATGTGGCCGCAATTTCGCAGCGCAATTTTTACCTGTCCCTCAAAGAAAGCCTGGTCCTTGGAAGGATATTTGTCAGATTGCACAATCAATTCCGGGATGGGGGAGAAATTCTTGATGTGCTTTTCAATGATCTCATCCACCCGCTCGGCTTTGACTTCCCCATACAGGTATGAACCGCTGTCATCCAGAATCTCAACCAGGGGCTCGCGAAAACACATCCCCACGCAACTGGTCTTCTTTAACTTAAAATCAAGGCCGTCGGTTTCCTTGATGCGGAGGAATTCATTGTAGGTTTTGTTTGCTCCGGCAGCAATACCGCAGCTTCCCAATCCGACGATCACCGTGAACCCACTCTTGTGACCGTTTTGAGGGCTGTTTGCTGGATGGTTTCCTTTGTTCATATCTAAAGCCTTGTTGAGGTAAGCTTGTTTGATTGTTTGCGTCCTGACCCGGGATGGTAAACTAATTGTCAGCCGACCGGCGGATTTCCTTAATGATTTTCACGGCTGCCTTGGGTGTGAGTTTGCCGTAAGTCTCACTTCCGATCATCATCACCGGGGCCAGTGAGCAGCATCCCAGGCAGGCCACAGTCTCCAGGGTAAATAGTCCGTCGGAAGTGGTTTCCCCATCCTTTATGGCCAGGTGGTCGAGCACTTCATCGGTGATGGCCGAGACATTTTGCACATGACAGGCGGTGCCATGGCACATTTTAATGATGTGCCTGCCTGCCGGAACAAGACGAAACTGGGCATAAAAAGTGGCTACGCCGTACATTTCATTCAGTTCCAGACCCGCCTCCCGGTTGAGCTTTAAAAAGGCCTCTGCCGGGATAAATCCATACAATTCCTGGGTGCCTTGAAGCAATGGAATCAGTCTGCCCGGCTTGTTTGCATAACGGGCAATCAGCGGGTTCATCAGATCAAGGTCAATCTGTACCGGAATTTCTCCTGATTCAGTCTTGGGTGCCATCCGTTTGATTCGCATAATGAGGGGTATTTTCTTGTTTCGCCGGGAAAATTAAAGAAAAATTATCGGGCAATGGAAAGAAAATTTAAATTTATTTTTTTTCCGGAAGGCTTGCACATCTCGATTTTTTTTATAAAAAAACCGGCGGGTGAAGGACCCGCCGGTTTTATTTGCAATGACAAGGGGTTTATATGACGCCCTGGTCAATCATGGAATCTGCCACTTTGATGAAGCCGGCGATGTTGGAGCCTTTTACATAGTTGACAAATCCGTCTTCCTCCTGCCCATATTTCACACAGGCTTCATGGATGCTCTTCATGATGTTGTGAAGTTTCGCTTCCACTTCCTCAGCCGGCCAATTCAACTTCATGGCGTTCTGGGTCTGTTCCAGTCCGGAGGTGGCCACACCACCTGCATTGGAGGCTTTGCCGGGGCCGTAAAGGATTTTGCTTTCCAGGAAAAGCTCCATGGCTTCCGGGGTGCAGGGCATGTTGGCCCCTTCTGAAACGCATAATACGCCGTTGTTAACCAGGTTTTGGGCATCCTGAAGGTTGAGCTCGTTCTGGATGGCGCAGGGAAGGGCCACGTCACATTTGACTTCCCAGGGACGTTTCCCCTCGAAGAATTGTGCGTTGGGGTATTCGTAGGTGTATGGTTTTACGATGTCCTGGTTGGAGGCCCTGAGTTCGAGCAGGTAGTCGACTTTGTCTCCACTGATGCCATCGGGATCATAGACATAACCGTCGGGTCCGCTGATGGTGACAACCCTGGCTCCAAGCTGGTTGGCCTTGATAATGGATCCCCATGAAACATTACCGAATCCGGAAACGGAAACGATCTTTCCTTTCATGGATTCACCGCGGGTTTTCAGCATTTCTTCTGCAAAATAAACGTTTCCGAAGCCGGTGGCTTCCGGACGGATCAGGCTTCCGCCCCAGTTGCGGCCTTTGCCCGTGAATACGCCATGGTGCTCACCAATGATCTTCTTGTACATGCCAAACATATACCCAATTTCCCGTCCGCCTACACCAATGTCGCCAGCAGGGATATCCATATCGGGGCCTATGTACTTATAAAGCTCCGCCATAAATGCCTGGCAGAACCGCATGATTTCGGCATTGGACTTTCCTTTCGGATCGAAGTCGCTTCCACCTTTTGCCCCGCCCATGGGGAGGGTGGTCAGGCTGTTTTTGAAGGTTTGTTCGAAACCGAGAAATTTTAGTCCGCCCAGGGTCACGCTCGGGTGGAACCGGATACCGCCCTTGTATGGGCCGATGGCATTGTTAAACTGGACGCGGTATCCACGGTTCACATTCACCTTGCCTTTGTCATCCATCCATTGCACTTTGAATGAAATAACCCTGTCGGGCTCGACGATTCTTTCGATGATGTTGGCCGCTTCGTATTTGGGGTTTTCCCGGACCACATCCATGATGGTTTCCAATACTTCTCTGACTGCTTGCAAAAACTCTGGCTGGCCCGGATTCCGCTTCTCCAGGTCTGACATTATGTTTTCTAAGTTCATAGTGGGGTGATTTTAAGAAATTTAAAAAAATGGAAATTGAGTAGGATTTTGTCTAATCGGGCACGAAAATAGACTTAATTTGCCGATTTAGCAAGCGAAAGCGGGAAATTATTGGCCGGGTTTCAGGACGATCCCCGTTTTTTTGCTTCCGTCTATTTTTATGATTAATGGGGAGGAAAAATACACGTGTCTGACAAACTCATTTTCATATTTAGCTATATTTTTATCTAAGTATTCAACATCATAATGCCCGTCCCCGAGATACGGATTGAGGGTAAAATAACCCACATTAAAAGAGGTCAGGTTTTGAAAGAAGTGGGTCCCCTGGCTGGGGTCGATACGGAAGTCTTTAAGTCCGGATTCCACAATGAGCCGGGCGGCGGATATCTGGGCCCATTTAACCGGAATTCCAAGCCATGGATCGGTCGAACCCCACCGGCCCGGTCCGACGAGAATATAATTTTTTTTCGCTTTAACGAATTGGCTGTTCAGGGCATCAATCATTTCGGCAATTTGCTTCGTGTTGGCCGGGTTGAAAGCCCCGGGCTTTACATAGACAATATCCCTGATGTGATCTATATAGCCATTTCCCAGGGAGTGTTTGCTAATGATGATGGATTGTTCCGGACAACAGGTGTTGACCCTGATGCGGTTTTTTTCCTGGGTTTCAACCACCGGGCGGATCTGCAGAAAGTGGAATACTTTGGGTTCATTGCCCGGGCTATCCAGGGAGGCCGCGAATTCAATTTCGACCTGGTTGTTCATTTCCTTCTGGCCGATTCTGAGCAATGACTGAAGGATCTCCGGAAGGGGAAAGGATTTGTACTTGAGAATATTGGCAAAGGTGATGATTTTTTTCCCTCCCTCATAGAGCCCATCCCTGATGATCTGGTCTCCGTAATCGAAGGTTGATGCCACATGCCTCAGGGAGGTGTTGTCCTTTAAGTCGCGGATTCGCGTCCGGAAGAAATTCACGGTTTCATCCACGTTGGGTTTAAATTTTTCCGGATCCAGGTTGAGGCTGTAGAACTCTTTCTGGCTGTCGCGGAGTGCAAATTCAATGCTTGAAAGCTGAAGGGTCTTTTCCGGGTATTTGGGGCAAAACCTGAGGGACAAGCCCCCGTCGACGATCGTCTTACCCAGTCCGAAGGCGATATTGGCGACCCCGTCTTCGTACTTTTCGGGCTCAATGGGATAGAAGTTCACCGAACGGGCCACTCCAGACAGGGTGGGATAGAACTGGTTGCCGTAAGACTTTCCGGATACTTCCTGCACGACCACGGCCATTTTTTCCTCATCGATGACGTTGGATGTGGCGGCAATGTATGCTTTGCTTTCCCTGAAAAAAACCGAGGCATAAACACTTTTGATGGCCTGTTCCAGTTGCAGCATCCTTGTATGAATGTCGGGGTGGTTGTTGGAGATCATATAGGTCGAGTAAACCCCTGCGAACGGCTGGTAATGGCTGTCCTCCAAAAGGCTTGACGAACGGATGGCCAGCGGGGCCTTGAAGAAACCCACCATCTCCTTTACGTAAGACTTCATCCGGGAGGGCGTTTTTGCCCGGACGAATTTTTCGAGGATCATCTCATCTGATTCATTGGACAGGGCAAAATCGTACAGTTCTCCCTCTTCCATGAATTCGTCGAACAGGTCCGTGGTCAGCACCACGGTCCGCGGGATGACGACAACAACGCCATCCCATTTGCCCATGATCTTGTACTTGTTGATCACCGAGTCGATAAAGGCAAGGCCCCTTGCTTTGCCACCCAGTTGTCCGTCTCCCAGCCTGGTAAATACCGCGTATTCATCCAGGTGGCTGGCAATGATGCCGCGCCCTTTGGTGCGACGGTAATTGGCGATGGTGTCTATCAGGTAGGAACGCACTTCTTCGGTGGAGTTAAAGTCCTCGCGGCTTTTTTTCCTGAAGAGGTTGGAAAGGGAAAACAATGCCCTGGCCTTTAACCAGCGCGTGAAATGGTTGTTGTCCACGTGGTATTCCAGCGATTGCGGGGGTACTTTGGCAATTTTTACCTGGAGGGAGTGCAGGTTGTTGGCCCGGTCCACTTCTCCTCCGCTGGCCGGGTCTTTGAATACAAAATCTCCGAAACCGTAATTCTCTTTGATGTAATGCTTGAGCTCAACGAGGAGTGTTTTACTGTATTTATCAATAAAGCTGACATTTTCCTTTTCAGTGATCCGGGCGTCCCAGCGGTCGGATGATTGCAACAGGATGGGAATTTCCGGGTCGCTTTTTCTGATGAATCTTGCCAGTTTTATACCGGCTGCATTGTCCCGTTTCCCTTTCCTGGCGTAGCTGATGTCGGAGATCACCCCAAGCAGGTTCTGGTGGTATTTTTCGTACAGGGCGATGGCATCATCGTAATTCTTGGCAAGGAGTATCTTGGGCCTGGCTCTCATGCGAAGGGTCTTCCGATGCTCGTTCAAGCCTTCGGTCATCAACTCATTGGTCTGATCGAAAAGCACTTTGTAGATGCTCGGGAGGTAGGAGGAATAGTAGCGAATGGAGTCTTCAACCAACAAAATGGCCTGTACGCCAACCACTTCTATGTCATACTCCGCATTCATCTTGTCCTCCAGCAATTTGATGATGGCCAGCAGCAAGCTGCTGTTTCCCAACCAGGAAAACACATGGTCGATGGAACTCAGGTCTTCGTTTGCCAGTTTCATGGAAACCTCGCGGGAGAAGTGCGTCAGAACCACAATGGGAATCTTTGGGAAGCCCTTTTTCACCTTCCTGGCCATTTCAAACGCATCGATTTTGCCCACGTTGAGCATGGTGATGACCAGGTCGAAGTCTTTTTCTTTGAGCAGTTCAAACGCTTCATCCGACGAACTGGCCTGTGTAAACTGCGGGGGGTAGCGCAGGTTCTTGGAGGTATACTCCAGGAAGATCTTTTCATTGATGCGCCCGTCTTCTTCCAGCATGAAGGCATCATAATTGCTGCAGATCAGCAGTACGTTAATGATCCTCCGCTGCATCAGATCCTGGTAGGAGATCTCCCCGAACTCGTAATTGTCGGTGGCGTACTGTTCGTTGTATTTGTATTTTGATACCTGGTTCATGCCGTCTGCTTATCTGTTTGTTGACTAAAGCCCTTCCGCTTCCTTCGCCGGTTTATGATAAATCAGGGCGTTCCTCTTTTTTCCGTCCATGACAATCTCCAGGGGGGTATCGAACCGGACGTGATTGAAATAGCGTGTCTGCCTGATCAGTCTGGCATTTTTCAGAGCGTCCCAGTTGATGTAATCAATCAGGTCGTTGTGTTTTACGGAGAAGTACCCCACATTCATTGAGATCACATTGTGGAAGAAATGTGATCCCAGGGAGGCATCCAGTGGGAAGTCTTCCATGCTGACCTCAACAATGATTTTTGCCTTGGATATCTGTGACCATACCACGGGAATGCCGATGAAGCGGTCGCGCGTACCCCAGCGTCCGGGTCCAACGAGCACGTAATTCCTGTTTTCCTCGGCCATGGCCGCGTTGAGGGCATCGATCTCATCGCGCATCTTTTCGGTTTTCAGCTTGTCAAAGCCATCCATGTTCACATAGATCACATCACTGATGTTCTTGATCCTTCCGTTGCCCATGCCGTTCTCACAGTAAAGGAGCAGTCGGTCGTTGTCGATGGTCTCGATGTTGATGTCGGCATCGATGATGTTTTTGATCAGGGGTTTGATCTGAAGCAGAAAAAAGGAAGCCCGCCCATCCTTGTCCTTGTTCAGGTCAACGGCAAATTCAATTTCTATGGGGGTGCCCATGGATTCAGAAATGATATCAAGGATGACCTCAACGGTCTTGGGCAGGGGAACATAGTCGTACTTCAGGATATTGGCAAAATTCACCACCCTGGGCCCCGCCTGGGTAATGCCCGGTATGGTGCGCTCGCTGGAGAAATCGTATACGGAGGCGCAATGTTTCAAGGTGCCGTGCTTTTCCGCCTTGTCGATCTCCAGCTTAACGAGCCCGGCATCCTCACCCTCCATCAGATTGAGGTTTTTCTTGTTCATGTCGATCCCGTAAAAATGCACCTGGGAGTTTTTGAATAAATCCTTGGGTGTATAGATTTCCAACTGGGGGTGGACCGGAGAGAAGCGGTAGGTTTTTTCACCCTCCACAACATACTTGCCAAGGCCCACTGCCATGGATGCAAAACCCTCATCCGGTTTCATGTAGGAGAAGGGGTAAAAGTTATAGGATTGGGCCACTCCGCTGATGTGCGGGTAGAAAGTGTCTTCGTAGTGATTGCCCGCCACCTCCTGGATGATGACGGCCATTTTTTCCTCTTCAATTTTGTAATTCACTGCCTTGAAGTAAGACAGGGCGGTGGGGGAGAAGATGGATGCAAAAACCAGCTTGATGGCATTCATGGTTTGTTCCAGCCTGACGTTTAAGTCCGGGTGGTTATTGGGCAGCAGGAAGGTGTCGAAAATCCCCGCAAACGGTTGCATCAGGGAATCCTCGAAAAGGCTGGATGAGCGGATCGCCAGCGGTTTATCGATGATCGACAGGTATGCCTTGAGCCGCTTGCGCAATGTCTCAGTAAGCCTGCCTTCCAGAAAATGGGTTTTAATGGTATCGTAGTCGGTTTCCCCGTAAATTTCGTTGTACAAATTGTTGTTCTGGATAAAGCGTTCAAACTCTTCGGTCCCGATGATGGAGGTTTTTGGGGTGCGGACCCTGATTTCGGGCACCAGCTCTGAAAAATCGAAATTGTTAATGATCATGTTTATAAATGCCAATCCCCGCCCTTTCCCACCCAGGGAACCGGGTGCCAGGCTCACCACATTGGTCTCGTCGAGCAGGGCCGATTCCTCGAAGTTGATGACCTTGCCTTTCTGTTTGTCATGAATGCATTGTTCGATCACTCCGATCAGGTATTCGCGCAGGCTGCCCGGTGAGGTAAAATCGTCTATTTTCAGGGGCTTGATGCGTTTGGCAATCTGGATCTCTCCCCTGGCCATCAGCCAATGCGAGAAATGGTCCCTTTTTGCGTGGTAAATGAGGGACTTTTCCGGAATGGTCTTCAGGTGGGTCTGGAATTCCTTCATGGACCGTGCCACGGCGATATCCTTGCGCCCATCCTCATCCTTATAAACAAAATGCCCGAATCCCAGGTAGTAGTTAATGAAACTCTGAAGGTCCTGCTTCAGGGTCTCCGAGTTCTTGTTCACAAAGGTGGACTTGAGCAGGTAAGCTTTCTGGGCATTGTCCGGGTCTGACGACTGCAACACGGTAGGCAGTCCGGGAATGCTTGCCTTGGCATAGGATACCAGGTCAAGACCTGCGTTGTCATCCAGTTTCCCGTCTTTTTCAAATTTAACGTCGGATATCAGGCACAACAGGTTTTCCTTGTATTTATTGAACAGCGTAATGGCTTCGGAATAATTGGATGCAAGCAGCACCTTGGGCCTGACCCGCATCTTTAGCAGCTTGTAGAGCTCATCGGTATTGACTTCTTCGATCAGGTGCTGGGTCTGTTCAATAACGATGGAATAGAGAATGGGCAGATAACGGGAGTAGTATTTTGCGGAATCCTCCACCAGAAGGATGACCCTGACCATGCCGATGCGGATGTCATTCTCCACGTTCATGCGGTCTTCATTGTACTTGACCATGGCAAGAAAGACCTTTGAATCGCCATTCCAGACAAATACCTTGTCGATGGAGTTGATGGGTTTGCTTCCGTCCTCAAAGAGGGCGATGTCGCTGTTGTTGTTCAACAGCATGAAAATAGGAATGTTATGGTAGATTTGCTTTATGATCCTGCTCAACTGGATGGGGGTTGATTTTTCGACCCCCATCATTACAATGACCATGTCGAAATGCTTTTGCTGCAGTTTCTCCAGGGCCTCTTCAGGAGTCGATACCCCTGTAATCCTGGGTGCAGAGGAAAGGTTCAGCTGGTAATATTCCCCTGTTACCTGCTCGAAAAAGCGTCCTTCCTGTTCGATGATATAGGCATCATACAAATTGGCCACCAGCAGTATTTCCCTGACTTTGTACTGCATCAGGTCATGATAGATGTCGCGGTCAGAATTGTGTTTGTTCAGGAATTTCTGCAGAAGTTGCCGGCTCATGGCCGCATGTTCCCGCTCCTTTAAACCCTCATCCGACTCCTTTTTCTCGGGCGCAACCTGTTTCAGTAAACTCTTTCCGATGTGGGTATTCAGGTAACCCGTCAACAAACCGGACAAGTTATTGATCAGGTGTCTTTCCTCAATGATGAAAGGCCCTTCATCCATTTCAGGATGCTCGGTCTGGTAAAAAACCTCAATGGTTCCCTCTTTTCCGTCAATGGTTTCAAATGTTTTTCGCTGAAACCATTTGGTCTCCCTGAACTTTGAAGAGCTGATGAACTCCTCCTTGCCGTATTTGATCCTGGCCACTGCATCTTCTGGGTGTTTCCAGGCAGGGGGCAGCACCTGAACAATCTCATGGAGCATTTCAGGGATGGGTTTTTCCTCCTTCAGAATGGCAGTGGTCTTGTTGATCGCGCCAAGCTCCTTCAGTCGCTCCGTTTTCTCCGCCAGGATTTTCCGGATTTCATCCTGGCTGATGCTTACCGGCTGTTCTTTTCCAGTGATGGCTTCCGGTTTTTTCATCCCTAACTTGGTTTGATGTTGGTCCTGGTTCATTTGAGATCCCCTAGAATTGGTTTGTCGATCGTTTCTGTCAAGGTACAAATTTCGAATAATTCTTCATAAAGCGGAAAGAAAATGAATTGAAAAGGGCCTGGAGTGGGGGTGGGGTTTTCCATAAAAAAAAATTTCACAAAAACAAGAAAAATAAAAAAAATATATGTTTTCAGAAAACCCGCCGACGGGTGTGAAAAACCCCTAAAATTGTTTTGTGAACGTATTTATTTACTAAAAACCATAACAAATGGACGCACAAATTAAAAAATTCATGGATTATGTGATCGCCAAAAATCCGTCTGAGCGGGCATTTCATCAGGCCGTTCAGGAAGTGGCCGAAACCATTATCCCATTTTTGGAGGAGAACCCCAAATACAAGGCGGCGAAGGTCTTTGAGCGCATGGTTGAGCCGGAGCGGGTGATCATGTTTCGCATTCCCTGGATTGACGACAAGGGGGAGGTTCAGATTAACAGGGGGTTTCGTATAGAGATGAACAGCGCCATTGGTCCTTATAAGGGAGGCATGCGCTTTCACCCCACGGTCGATTTGGGCGTGTTGAAATTCCTGGCCTTTGAGCAGGTCTTTAAAAACAGCCTGACCACCCTGCCCCTGGGTGGCGGTAAGGGCGGAAGCGACTTTGATCCCAAGGGGAAAAGCGACAACGAGGTGATGCGCTTCTGCCAGAGCCTGATGACGGAATTATTCCGGCATATCGGTCCGGATACGGATGTCCCGGCCGGAGACATTGGCGTAGGCGGCCGTGAAATTGGGTTTATGTACGGGCAGTACAAACGCATCCGCAACGAGTTTACCGGCGTGTTTACCGGAAAAGGTCTGGAATACGGAGGCAGCGTGATTCGTCCGGAGGCCACCGGCTATGGTACGGTTTATTTTGCCCAGGAAATGCTTGCCACCATCAATGAGGAATTTAAAGGAAAGACGGTCGCCATCAGTGGCTCGGGCAACGTAGCCCAGTTTGCCACACAGAAAGTCATTGAGCTTGGCGGGAAAGTGGTGACCCTGTCCGACTCCAATGGCTATATTTATGACAAAGACGGCCTGGATACGGAAAAGCTGCAATATGTCATGAACCTGAAGAACATCAAGCGGGGCCGTATTCGCGAGTATGCCGATCAGTTCGGATGCAAGTATGTGGAAGGAACCTCCCGTCCCTGGATGGAGAAGTGCGACATTGCCCTTCCCTGCGCCACCGAAAATGAACTGAATGAAGAGGAGGCCAAGACCCTTGTGAAGAATGGATGCATCTGCGTTTCCGAAGGAGCCAATATGCCTTCAACCCCGGAAGCCGTGGAGGTGTTCTTAAACAATAAAATTCTTTATGGACCCGGGAAGGCAGCGAATGCCGGCGGTGTGGCCACATCCGGACTGGAGATGAGTCAGAACTCCCTGCGCCTTTCCTGGACCCGTGAAGAGGTGGATCAGCGCCTGCACAACATCATGATCAACATCCACAAAACCTGCCTGACTTATGGCAAGGAAGGAGATTTCGTCAATTACGTGAAGGGCGCCAATATTGGTGGCTTTGTAAAAGTGGCAGATGCCATGCTCGCACAGGGATATGTATAGAGGAAATTGAGTAGGAAACAATGCCCTTACAGCCTTGTGTTCAGGAATGCCGCTGTGATGATCTCAGCGGCATTTCCTTTTCCGTATAATCCGCTTTCAAATGCCGGGGGATGGTTCAGAAAATGCTGATGGGCCTTCAGGATGTGTTCCGGATCCACACCGCAGACCTTATTGTAACCCGCTCCGACCAGTTCAGTCCATTCGGTCTCTTCCCGGAGGGTAATGCAGGGTTTTTCAAAGAAATAGGCTTCTTTCTGCAGGCCGCCGCTGTCGGTCAGTACCATTGTGCAGTGCTTCAGCAGGTACAGCATCTCGAGGTAGCCCACCGGGGGGACCTGCATCACTTGATCAGAAAGAGGTGGCAGGTTTTCAGCGCCAAGGAGGTTCCTGGTGCGTGGGTGAACCGGAAAGACCACCGGCATGTGCCGGGATAAATGATTGAAGGCGGTGATCAGCCGCTCCATCCTGTAGGGGTCGTTTGAGTTCCCGGCCCTGTGAAGGGTGGCCAGCATGAAATGATCCGGCAGGGGAAATCCCACCGGCGCCCTGGCCAGGTCCCGGAACTGCAGGCAGGCGTCATACATCACATCCCCGCTCAGTGTTATATGGCAGGGGAAATGGGAAAATCCTTCCCTGTCCAGGTTGTCTGTGGCTGTTTTTGTCGGACAAAAAAGCAGGCGACTGATTCTGTCTGTCAGGATGCGGTTAATTTCTTCCGGCATGTCCATATTGAAGGATCTGAGTCCTGCCTCAACATGGGCGACAGGTACCTTGAGTTTGGCGGCAGCAAGGGCCCCGGCCAGGGTAGAATTGGTATCCCCGTAAACCATGACCCAGTCGGGTTCTTCTTTTATTATGACCTTTTCTATGCCTTCCAACATGCTCCCTGTCATGGCAGCATGGCCAAGGCTGTTGATATTCAGGCTGTAATCAGGGCGGGGAATGTTCATCTGGTCAAAAAATATTTGACTCATGTTGTGGTCAAAATGTTGCCCGGTATGGAGGATGATTTCTTCCATGTCGTGCCTTCCTGCCATGGCCCGGCTGACCGCTGCGGCTTTGATGAACTGGGGCCTGGCCCCGATGATTGTCAGAATCTTAACCATTCTTGATGTTTTTTTGGTATTTCTTCAGGATGTTCCAGCCCAGACCCAGGTTGATGGAGTAGGCCACAATTTCGATGCCGGCCAGTATGGTGATGAAAGTCATGACCCCCATATGGCTGAACAGGGGCAGGCTGCAGATCATCAAAAAGTAGCCCGCCTGCCAGACCGCCTGGGCTTTTAGTTTTCTCAATCCGACAAATATCATGGAAAGGGGTGAAACCACCGTTCGGACGGCAGAACCCCAGACCAGTACCTGGACGTAGCGTCCGGCCTCCTCATAAGGAGCCCCTGCATAAACGCCCAGGAGCCAGGGCCCTGCCAGGCTCAGTACCATGGCTTTGAGTGCGGCAATGATGATCAGCACCCAGAGCAACTGCACAAAGTCTTTCCGTAGGTCGAGTTTCATTCGGCTTTTCTCGGTAATGTTCTGCAGAAAAACCTGTCCGACGCTCATGGTAAGCAGGGCTGCCGGAATGACCAAAACCAGCCGTGAAAGATCGAAGTATCCGGCAATTTCCTGGCTGAAGAATTTGTTGATAAACAGCGTGGGAAGCATGAGGCAAAGTATGTTCAGCAACATGGGTCCCATATAGTACAGGGGGTAGTCCGCATACTGCCTGGCCAGGGCCTTCTGCCTGGGAAAGGAATGCAGGCGCAGACTGAAGCCATGGCGCTTCATCTGAATGAATCCACCCGACACATTGGCCAGGTGCCCGGCCAGGTCACCCAAGACCAGTCCGGCCGCAAACCGGAATTTGCCGGCGGTAAGCTGAACCGTACCTTCTGCCACCCGGCGCATGCCCTTGTTGACAGAAATGGCCCTGAAGGATTTCCCGCGAATTAAATAATAGTTCATGCTTTGGTAGGTCCCCAGCAGGAAGACACTGAGGGGGATAAATAACAACCATGCGGCATAATTTTTGGACAGATTGAGGAATCCGGCCAGGGGGACATGAAATAGAAACATGACCATGCCCAGCAGCAAACAAAAAACAAGATTGATATAAAAGGCCAGGAAAAAAAGGTTGATGGCATCTGCTTTTTTTGGGGGCTGAACGATGGCCGGCTCGTACCGCAGGGTCCCGATGGCCACCAGGATGGCGGTTGCACTCAGGTAAACGGCATAGGCGCCGAAGTCCTCCGGACTGAACATTCTTCTCAGGAAAGGCTGCAACAAAATGGCAAGAAGTTGTGCTGCAGCCGTTCCCGTGATCAGGGTGAAAATGCCCTTAAACAGTTCCCGGTTGATCTGTATGTCGATTGGCATGGGCCAGGGCGTTGGTTCGGGGGGATTGCTGCAAAGGTAGTTGTTTTTGTTATTGGGCCCTTTTTTGGGCTAAATTTGCAAAAAGGTCAATTTGGTATGCGCATTTACTTGATCGGCTTCATGGGTTGTGGAAAGAGTTCCCTGGGCAAGCGACTGGCCAGAAAACTCGGTTATCCTTTTATTGATACGGACACTGTGATTGAAGAGGAATGGGGGAAGAGCGTCCCGGAAATTTTTCAGCAAGAGGGGGAGGCGGCATTCAGGGAGAAGGAGTCCGAGGTGCTGCGGTCCACTGCCGGATTGAACAAGGTGGTGGTGGCCACGGGGGGCGGAACGCCCTGCTTTTTTGACAATATGGACTTTATTCTGGAACAGGGGGTTTCCGTCTACCTGCGCATGAGCGTCCAGAGCCTGGCACATCGCCTGGAGAACGCCCGCATCAGGCGTCCCTTACTGGAGGATTTCCAGGGAAGCGCGCTGATGGAAGAGATCGGGCAGCGTCTGAAGGAAAGAGAACCATGGTATGCCAGGGCCCATTGCATCATCAAGGGTGAAACCGCAAAACCGGACCACATTATTTCGTTGGTTTTTGGGGGTTAGGTGTTGGGTATTGGCTTTTGGCTTTTGGCTGTTGGCTGTTGGGTGTTGGCTGTTGGGGGTTGGCTTTTGGCTGTTGGCTTTTGGCTGTTGGGTGTTGGAGGCCAGCTCATAGCCAATCCCCAATACCCAATAGCCAATAGCCAACAGCTAATTAAGGATGGGGTCTGCGGGGAAGTTT
>JAWLHS010000026.1:0-17483 GCA_041690235.1 Bacteroidales bacterium | reverse complement strand
CAACCAACCAGGTGCCCCCGCAAAAGGAGAAAGCCGGCCCTGAAGCCCCTGCGGAATCCACATCGCAAAGACAAGCAGGTCCCGAAGGCAATCAGCGCAAATCCATCATCGATCTGTTTTCCCACTCCTCCGGGGCCATTGGAGAGCAATTTTCGTCGGACGACAATTCGTTGCATCAGCGGATTTCAAGCCATAAGGAGGATCGAAGCATCAGCGCCCGCATGCAACAGCATCCGATTGCAAACATTAAGGACGCCATCGGGGTCAATGAGAAGTTTTTATTCATCAATGAATTGTTTAGCGGGAATATTCAGGCATACCACGAAGCCATTTCAGCCCTCAACAGCATGGATTCGCTTGGGGCGGCCTTTGACCATCTGAACCGTTTGACAAAGGAATTAAACTGGGATGCCAAACGATCGGCCGCTACCATTGAGAAGCTGGCCGGTTTTGTTCAGCGCCGGTATATGGACAAATAAACCAAACTGCTGTGAATATGGCCAGGCTTTTTATTGTTCCGGGGCCGATAGGCAACCTGGAGGATATGACCTTCAGGGCGGTTCGTGTTTTGAATGAGGTGGACCTGATTTTGGCCGAAGATACCCGTACAACCGCTAAACTGCTCCAGCATTTTGGCATTTCTACCCGAATGGCTTCCCACCACCAACACAATGAGCACAAAATACTGGGTTCACTTTTGGGAAAACTGCAGTCGGGTCAATCCCTGGCTGTGGTCAGCGAGGCCGGCACCCCTGGAATTTCAGATCCCGGATTTCTGATCATCAGGGAGTGTCTTAAAGCCGGGATAGAGGTCGAATGTCTTCCCGGAGCAACTGCTTTCGTACCCGCCCTTGTGTGTTCAGGACTTCCATGCGAGCGGTTTGTTTTCGAAGGCTTTTTACCGGTGAAAAAGGGGCGCAGATCCAGGATAGACCAACTAAAGGAAGAATCGCGCACCATGGTTTTCTACGAATCCCCGTTTCGTCTCATCAAGACCCTGAAGGAACTTGCAGCCGTGCTGGAACCGGAACGTCAGGCATCTGTTTCCCGCGAGATCAGCAAGATATACGAGGAACATGTAAGGGGAACGCTGCAGGAACTGGTGGCTGAGTTTGAGCGACGCCCCGGCATTAAAGGGGAAATTACAGTCGTCGTTTCAGGAAAATAGGACAATGCATCCGGTGGCCTTAGTCATTTAACTTCAGCACCGCCATAAAGGCCTGCTGGGGTACTTCGACATTGCCAACCTGCCGCATTCGTTTTTTCCCTTTCTTTTGTTTTTCGAGCAATTTGCGCTTCCGGGTTATGTCACCCCCATAACATTTGGCGGTGACATCCTTTCGGAGGGCCTTCACCGTTTCACGGGCAATGATCTTTGCACCAATGGCTGCCTGGATGGCAATGTCGAACTGCTGGCGGGGGATCAGTTCCTTCAGCTTCTCACAAATCCGTTTTCCAAAATCAAAGGCATTGTCCTGATGGATCAGGGCAGAGAGGGCGTCAACCTGTTCACCGTTGAGCAGAATATCGAGCTTCACCAGTTTGGATGACTTATATCCCGTGGGATGGTAGTCGAATGAGGCATACCCCCTGGAAATACTCTTCAGGCGGTCGTAAAAGTCGAACACAATTTCGGCCAGCGGCATATCAAAGGTCAGTTCCACCCTGTCGGTGGTCAGGTAAACCTGGTTTTTCAGGATGCCGCGCTTGTCCAGACAGAGCGACATCACTGACCCCAGGTATTCTGATTTGGTGATGATCTGGCCGTGGATGTATGGCTCTTCGATAAAGTCCAGCTCATTGGGTCCCGGCATATCGGAGGGATTGTAAATAGAAGATATCTGGCCCTTTTTGGTATGAGCCCGGTAGCCCACGTTGGGCACCGTATTGATCACCGTCATGTCGAACTCCCGGTCGAGGCGTTCCTGAACAATCTCCATATGGAGCATCCCCAGAAAACCACATCGGAATCCAAACCCCAGGGCAGCCGAAGATTCCGGCTCGAAAGTCAGGGAAGCGTCGTTGAGCTGCAGTTTTTCCATGGCCGTTCTCAGCTCCTCATAATCATCGGTATCGACGGGGTAGATGCCTGCAAAGACCATGGGCTTGACGTTTTCGAAGCCCTGAACCGCCTCCGGGGTCGGCCTTTTGACATGGGTTATGGTGTCGCCCACCTTTACTTCCCTGGCTTCTTTGATCCCGGAAATGATATATCCGACATCACCGGCAGAAATGACGTCCCTGGGAACCTGGATCATCTTCAGCACCCCAACCTCATCGGCAAAGTATTGTTTTTTTGTGTTCATGAACTTCACCAGATCGCCCTTGCGGATTTGCCCGTTGAACACCCGGAAATAGCCAATCACTCCCCTGAACGAATTATACATTGAGTCAAAGATCAAGGCCCTGAGGGGCTCCTCAATGGAACCGGTTGGCGGGGGAATGCGGGCGACAATGGCTTCTAAAATGCGGTCCATGCCAAATCCGGTCTTCCCGCTGGCGGGAATAATGTCTTCATGCGTGCAGCCAATGAGTTCAACAATTTGGTCGGCCACTTCTTCAGGCATGGCACTCGGAAGGTCCATCTTGTTCAGAACCGGGATGATTTCCAGGTCATGTTCAAGGGCCAGGTACAGGTTGGAAATGGTCTGGGCTTCTATGCCCTGGGATGCATCAATCAACAATAAAGCCCCTTCGCAGGCAGCGATGGACCTTGACACCTCATAACTAAAATCCACATGCCCGGGCGTGTCAATCAGGTTGAATACATATTTGACCCCGTCCTGCTCATAGTCCATCTGTATGGCATGGCTTTTTATCGTGATGCCGCGTTCGCGCTCCAGATCCATATTGTCGAGCATCTGGTCTTTAAAATCCCTGTCACTAATGGTATTTGTCATTTGCAACAGGCGGTCGGCCAGGGTGCTTTTCCCGTGGTCAATATGTGCGATGATGCAAAAATTTCTGATGTGTTTCATAAATCCTGTTTTATCGATGGCCAGTACCCAGGGTGCGGAAAACGACCGGGTTTTACGGACAGGGAGGCATGGCGTATCGGCTTGCAAAATTACGCTTTTTTGGCGTAGCTTTTACTATCAGGAAACAGGATTTGCCTTTGGAGGTACCCCAGGGATTTTTTTCTTAATTTTGGGGTTTCTGAGCCTGTATACTAAACCGACCCAATTGTTCGTATTAATGGGGTATTCAAATTTTTCTGTTTTTTCAGCCCTTATCCCGCACCTATGAGACCATGGCGATTGTTCCCTGTTTTCTTGTTTTTGACGATTCTTGTTCCCGGCGGTGTTTCTTTTGCAACAGGGAATGTCCATGGTGCAGCATCCTTCCTTTCGGGAACCGCTTATCAGTCTCTTGAGGTTTGCGAGACCTTTACCGTTGACATTGTTTCGGCTTCCGGCAGTTTTTTGTTTTGTCCGGCATCCACCGGGCCGGTGTCTTTTTCTGCAGAGGCCTCCTACCAGGAAGAGGGAATACCCTTCGATCCGCAGAACTTTAATTATCACTGGTCCGTTGATGGGATCTCCCATTCCGGCATGCAGATTTCCCACACCTTTGTCCAACCCGGTGCCTATCCGGTCAGGTTGACGGTGGAGGATCCCCTGAATGGTTGTACCGCCTCCGTATATAAAGTGGCCATGGTGGGGACCGTTCCGGATTTCGGTGGAACCGTATCGGGCGTTGAAGAAGCCTGTGCCTCGACCCCTTTCAGCCTGTTGGGTGAGGCCAATCCCACCACCTGGACAGGATTTCCCACCTCCGTTACCGAAACCAGGCAAATCCCCGACGGCACGGGAGAGTCATACCAGTCTTCCCTGCAGTTTGATGTGTTTCCCGCCGGCCAGCTGATATCATCGGCCATGGACATTGACAGGATTTGCGTCGTTATGGAACACACCGATTTCGGGCATCTGAAAATGGATCTTGAATGCCCCGGGGGGAACACAATTACCCTGCTGGACTATGGGTTTGGCGGGGCCAATCTTGGAGAACCGGTTGTGTGGGACGACTTTGTACCCGGTCGTGGATACGAGTACTGCTTTACGCCGGAACCACAATATGGACGCCTGGATGAAACCGCTTTTCAATTCCACGCCTATACGGACAATGCGGGCAATTATTACTTCAATTCCCCCTACCTGCCCGCCGGTTCGTACACCCCTGATGAGACACTGAACGCCCTGATTGGTTGTCCGCTGAACGGTGAATGGACCCTCAGCGTGATGGACAATTCCCCGGGTTCGAGCGGGCATATTCTGGGTTGGAGTTTGTTTTTCGATGAAGGGTTTTACCCTGATTCACTGATATTTACTCCGGAAATCGTCAGTGAAACCTGGTTCGGCCAGGATGGTCCGCTGACGGGCAATCCCGCCTCGGCAACAATCGATGAGCCGGGCGATTATTCATTCCGGTTCGAGGTGGTGGACGACTTTGGGTGCGCTTATGATACCACTGTTTTTGTTACCGTTTTGCCCCTCCCGAAAGCAGAAATCCTCTCGGAACTTGAACTTCCTGTCTGTGAAGGCGACTCCACCTTGCTAACGGTGGTGCCGGTGGCGGACAGTAATTTTGACTGGATTTATCAATGGCGTTTTGGGGGCCAGGACATCCCGGATCAGGATCAGGACACCCTGACCGCCAAGAATGTCGGGATGTATTCGGTCCTGGTGACGGATACCCTTACCGGGTGCATGGAGGTGTTCAATATTGAGTTCTCTGAGCAGAATTGCGACCTGGTCATACCCAATGTATTCACGCCCAATGGCGACGGCATCAATGACGTGTTTGAGATTCTCAACCTGGAACACTATCCCGCCTCACAAATCGTGATTTACAACCGCTGGGGCAATAAGGTGTTTGAACATACCGATTATTATAACAATTGGTGGAACGGTAGCAATCACCCCGACGGGGTCTATTACTACGTAATCAGGTATACTCGTCTGGGTGAAACCAAATTTGCAGAAGGAGCCGTTGCCATTGTCCGGTAAATTTATTTTGTTTTTCTTCCCCGTTATCCCCGAATCCCTTAAATTTGGTGCTTTTATTTTGAAACAACTTTCATAAAACCAAATTTTTACATATGAATAGCGAGACAACGCAGAAGCCCGGACTGATGCAAAGGATGCTGAACAAGATCGAAGTGGTCGGGAACAAGCTTCCGCAGCCCGTGACCTTGTTTGCCATTCTGATTGCGATTGTCCTGGTGCTTTCCTGGATATTCGGGACGCTTGGCCTGAGTGCCGAACACCCTTCACCTGCCGTTACGGAACCCATCCGTGCGGTGAACCTGCTGAATGCAGAAGGAATTCGGAAGATAATGACCTCTATGGTGGAGGTTTTTGCCTCTTTCCCTCCCCTGGGGCTGGTGTTGGTTGTGATGCTCGGAATCGGGGTGGCCGAGCGCAGCGGACTTATTTCGATAGCGCTCCGGGTTTTTGTTTCCAAAGTGCCCAAGTCGCTCATTACTTTTTCCATAGTCGTTGCAGGGATGATCAGCTCAGTGGCTGCCGACGCCGGTTATGTCGTACTGATTCCCCTTGGCGCAGCCATTTTTAAAGGCATGGGGAGACATCCCCTGGCCGGATTGGCAGCGGCTTTTGCCGGGGTGTCGGGTGGTTTTGGAGCCAATTTTCTTCCCACCGGGCTGGATCCCATGATGGCTGCCTTTACCCAGTCTGCAGCCACCATTATGGATGCGGCCTATACGGTCAACCCCCTTTCCAATTATTTTATTATGGCTGCTTCGGTTCCCCTGGTGGGGATTGCCGGAACCTGGGTCACGGAAAGAATCATCGTGCCCCGACTGGGAACCTACGAAGGAGGGGATGATGAAGTCTATTCAAATCAATTCACCCGGGAAGAAAAAAGGGGGCTGAAATGGGCCGGCTTTACCGTTTTGGCCTTGCTGGTGCTGATCGCTCTTGCCATTATCCCGTCGAACGGGGTGTTGCGAGGTGAAGACGGCAGCATGAATCCGTTCTACAATTCCATCGTTCCCCTGATGTTCTTTCTGTTCTTTATCTCCGGCCTGGTTTACGGGCTGATCGCCAAAACCATTAAAGGAGACAAGGATGTGGCCAATATGACGGCAGAATCAATGGCCACCATGGGGGGGTACATCGTGCTGGCTTTTGTGGCCGCCCACCTGGTGGAATTCTTCATCTGGTCAAACCTGGGATCCATTCTGGCCATCTCAGGAGCCTCTGCCCTGAAAAATATCGGTTTTGTCGGGATACCGCTTCTTGTAGCCTTCATCCTGGTATCCTCTTTCATCAATCTGATCATTGGCAGCGCATCCGCTAAATGGGCCATCCTGGCACCGATTTTCGTGCCCATGCTCATGTTGATGGGCTATTCGCCGGAGACCACCCAGGCGGCTTACCGGATTGGCGATTCTTATTCGAACATTCTTACGCCGCTGCTGCCCTATTTTCCGCTGGTGATCGTTTTTGCCCAAAAATACGTGAAGAACATCGGCATCGGGACAATTATTTCGGTGATGCTCCCTTATGCCCTTGCCTTCATGGTGGTGAGGATTCCCATGTTTATCGCCTGGATCATGCTTCAGATTCCCCTGGGCATTGAAGGGCCCATTTATTACGCTCCGTAACGGGATTGTTCCGAATTATCAAGGCATGGACCCTGAATCGGAACCAGCCCTTCTTTCGTCCGATCACTGGAGTTGGCGTCAGGGTATGGCCGTTGTCATGTCTGAGGGGTTGGACATGGAACGTTCTGCGGCCATGATTGGCTTTGGGAAATCCACCGCCAAAATGGAAATAAAAGTTCATGAGTGAGAATTGCTTCTTTGTTTCGGACCTGCACGGGAATGAATCCCGCTATGAGAAATTGTTCTCCCAGGTGGAATTAAAAAAACCCCGGGCTGTTTTCCTGGGGGGCGACCTTCTGCCTTCCAGTGTACTCCATCAAAAAGGCGGGAAAGGGGCTGCGGGTGATTTTCTGAATGACTTTTTCCTGCGAGGCTTCAGGACCCTGAAAGACAACCTGGGCAAGGAGTATCCCGAGGTTTTCATTATTCTGGGCAACGATGACCCCCGGCTGGCCGAGCCTTTTTTCCAGTTGCACGACCACAATAACCTGTGGCATTATATGCATGGATTATCCTACGAAATGAATGGAATCATTGTCTTCGGATATTCGTACGTGCCACCCACCCCGTTTTTGCTGAAGGACTGGGAACGGTATGATGTTTCCCGTTATGCAGATCCAGGCTGTATTCACCCCACCGAAGGATTCCGGACGGTGGCGGCTGAGGGAGACATTGATTTTCAAAGCATAAAAAAGGACCTTGATGCCCTGGGAAGCGGGAAGGACTTGTCAAAACACGTCTTTTTGTTCCATTCCCCTCCCTATCTGACACAACTCGACCGGGCAGCACTGGACGGCGTAATGATCGACCATGTCCCGGCCGATGTTCATGTTGGGAGTATGGCCATCAAGGAATTTATTGAAACGAAACAACCCCTTCTTACCCTGCATGGGCACATCCATGAATCGAGCAGACTGACAGGCTCCTGGAAGCAACGGATCGGGAAAACCTGGGCATTGTCCGCCGCTTATGATGGGCCGGGGCTTGCCCTGGTCAGCTTTCGCCTGTCCTGCCCCGGAAGTGCAGAAAGGTTTATTATTTAAAATCGACGACATGACGACCCAGGATGTGATCAAGGATTATCAAAAGATTTGCAAAATGCTCCACCGGCGGCAGGTTGCCGATGTCATACCCATGCTGAGGAAAATGGTGGGCTTTTCGAACAGGGAGTTTATGAATGAACAGCTTGACGAGCTGCTTGACACCTACAGGAACATTCTCCGGCATTCATTCACAGCCACAAAGGATCCTGAGCGCAAAAAGGTTTACCACTACCTGATCCGAAGTTTGCTGGAGCTGGCCGATGAGCTCAAAGAGTTTATGCTGACCAGGGAGGCTTCGTTGAATACCTACAGGATCAAACAGGATCTGCTGAGGAACAACCGGATGGAACGAGGGGACGCCATGCGTATCCTGGAGAGTCTGACGCTCGATAAAGAACTGGCCAGCCTGTTAAAAGAAGTGAATGTCGGCGACCTGCCTTCAAGAGAGGAAGGACTCGTAAGGGTTTTTAACATTATCTGGTTGTCCGACAAATACTCTGAAGGAGAAATGGAACTGCTGCAGGCGGCTTGTGATTCGCCAGTGCTTCCATGGCATGACAAATCCCTGGTCGTAAGTGCCCTGACCCTGAGTTTGCTGAGGTATTTTGATTTAAATAAATTTCTCATCCTTTTCCGGTTTTTGGAAAAGCGGCAGGAATTTGTCTGGGAGCGGGCCATGGTCGGGGTATTTCTGGGTTTTCTCAAGTACAATGACCGTTATTATCTGTATCCCCAACTGGAGGAAAAAACCCTGGCACTTCAGGAGTTTCCGAATATTGAACAAAACATAGAAGCCATACTGATCCAATTCACCAAATCGAAAGAGACCGACAAGGTGAAGAAAAAATGGGAAAAGGAGATCCTTCCGGAAATCATGAAGATGCGGCCAAAAATTGAAGAAAAGCTCGATCTTGACAACATCTTCCAGGAGGAATTCGGGGAGGAGAAAAACCCGGATTGGGAAACCGTTTTTGAAGATGCCCCTGATTTGTTGAACAAACTGCAGGAGTTCACCGAAATGCAGATGGAGGGAATGGACGTGTTTATCAGCGCTTTTTCCCAGCTCAAGGGGTTCCCTTTTTTCAGGGAGATCAGCAATTGGTTTGTGCCCTTCCATGCCGGGAACCAGATCCTTGCCCCAATTACCCAAACCCCCGGCAAAGAATTTGACCTCTCTCCCCTTGTGGAGAAGCTTGAAACCACCTACTTCATGTGCAATTCGGACAAGTATTCGTTCTGTCTGAACCTTGAGCAGGTGCCCGATCAGCAGAAGGCCATGATGATGAATATGCTGAATGCCGAAATGGAGAACATCGGGGAGCTGGAAAAGGACGAAGGCCTCATCAACAGTTTTGCCAGGACCAAAAGTGTATACACCCAGTACTTCCAGGACCTGTATCGTTTTTTCAAACTCCACCCGTGGCGACGCGAGTTTGATGATATGTTCAATATGGAACTGGACTTGTATGAAACCTCATTTGTAAAGCACCTGGTGTCTGACAGGAAAACCATCCGTAACATCGCCGAATTTTATTTTGACAAAAAATTCTATCCGGATGCACTCAAGGTGTTTCTGGCCATCCTGGATGAGGACCGGTCCAATATTGAACTTTTTGAAAAAATTGCATTCTGTTATGAAAAAACGGGTCGTTTTGACCTTGCCTTCAATTATTACCAGAAGGCCGATCTGATTGACTCGAACCGCTTGTGGATCATCAAAAAACTGGCTTATTGCTGCAAGCTGCTCAATCGCTGGACAGAAGCATTGCGCTATTACAGGGAAGCAGAGAAGCAGGACCCAGAGGACCTGAAGATACAGGCGAACACCGGCCAGTGCCTGATCCATCTTGGCCAATACCAGGAGGCCCTGGACGTGTATTTCAAAGTGGAAGTACTTGCCCCTGAAAACCATCGCATCAGGCGGCCGCTGGCCTGGTGTTCGTTCATCCTTGGAAAGCTGGATACCGCCAGGGATTACCTGGAACGATTATTGGCCGAGGAGCCCGGGAATAAGTATGACCTGATGAACATGGGACATGTGCTCTGGTGTATGAAGGAGCCCGACAAAGCCTTGAAGGCATACAGCAAGAGCCTGGCGGCCTGGGGTTCTATTGGGGGATTTACCACCTCCTTTAATGAAGACCGCAAGCACCTGGCCTTGCATTCCATCAGTGATTTCGACATGGACCTGATGCTGGATTTCCTTCACTTAAAAGCCCGGGAAGAATAATTTTTTTTAGTTAGAACGCAGCGTTTGCATCCAAATACCCGTCTTCCAGTTGTGTGTCAATGATGGGTGATTGGATTGTGAGTATGTCTGGCATTTGTAAGAGAAACAGCAACATTAACCATTGATATGAGAGCCCGTTCGGGCCGGGGGCTTGTCCCTTTCCTGAACGGGCCGTTTTTCGGGCTGAGGTCCCGCACATGCCGGCCAGAGGCGGTATAACGTTCTTATTAAGTTTGGTGGGATTTTTTGTGCAGGTTTGCCAATTGGCAGGATTGCGTATCTTTGTTTGAAGCAAAATACCGATGCAGTTGGAATCCCAAAACGAAATGCTCCAGGGTTGTTTGAAGGGGAATAAAGCGGATCAATACCGCTTATATTCTCATTTCTCCCGCAAAATGTACGGAGTATGCCTGCGTTTCGCCGCCAATTATGACGAAGCCCAGGATATTCTGCAGGAGAGTTTCATCAAGGTATTCGACAAGTTGTCTGCATTTACCGGAAAGGGAAGCCTGGAAGGCTGGATCAAGCGGATCGTGATCAATACGGCCATTGAAAAGTACCGGGACAGGATGTACCATTTGTCGGTGCATGATATTACGGATAATGGACTGATGTCCGAAGAGAATATGGGCCCGTCCATGCTTGGCATCAAACACCTGCTGGAACTGATTCAGCAACTGCCGGATCAGTATCGTTTGGTCTTCAACCTTTACGCACTTGAAGGCCTGAGTCATAAAGAAATCGGGGAGGCCCTCGGGTTGTCTGAGTCCACCTCCCGTTCAAACCTGTCGCGCGCGCGTTTTCTGCTTCAGGAAAAGATCAAAAAAGAGGTTCGCCTTTCTGAAAAGGCCGTTTAGATAAAATAATGATAGACAAAGACATATTCGATAAGGAGTTTCGTCAACGGTTCGAGGGTTTCGAACCGGAGCCGCCCGCCGATGCCTGGTCAGCCATTGAGCAGGGCCTTGTCGTGTCTTCGTCGCGGATCCTGGCCCCCTGGGTTTACAGGGTGGCGGCAGCCGTTGCCGTGCTGGCCGTGACTGGTTTTTCTTTCTTGTATTTTTCATCCCGGGATTACCAGGTGCAGACGGTTTCCGAGCAGGGACCCCATGACGGTGTTTCTGAAGCCGGTGCCGAAACGCCTGACGTTGTGGCTGAAGTGCCTGTCTTTTCCGGTGCTGAAGCTGTTGCGGATGATGTGAAGGCTCCTGTTAAAGGCCTTGCTTCAAAGACTTCCGGGCTGCCCGGTCAGGCACAACAGGCCATTACCTTTCAGCCACCGGTGCAAGCAAGCCACTTTAACCTGCTTGCTGATGCCGCCGTCCCCATTGGCAGCATTTCCGCTTCCCTTGCCTTCCCGGGACAGCCTGCATTGCAGGGTTCTGTTCGTAGTACGGGCGCAGGTTCTTCGCAAACCGACCTTGCCGGATTTTTCCCGGCTTCCACGGGAGGCCGTTTTTCACTGGGTGCATTTTTTGGTCCGCAGTACAATGATCGCCACATTGGCAATCCCGGCGGACTGACATCTTCTGTCCCGTTTTCTTCGCTTGAAGAAAAAGCCCTGACGTACAGCTACGGACTCAGTGGGTCGTACCGGATCAGTAAGCGAATGGTCGTGCAGACCGGCGCCACCTATCTGAATGTGGCCCAGGTGGTGAACAATATCAATGCCCTGGCCCATCCCGACGGACGACAATTCTATGATCCCGCGGATCTGCCCCCATTCGGTCATCCGCAAAATATTTCCACCTCTCTGGGAACCATTACGCTTGACGATCCGACCCTGTTTTTTATGGATATGGGATCCAGCCGGATTGAGATGACAACAAAGTGGCCCCTTGATATTCCTGAGCCCAAAACCCTTGAAACGCTTGGCTATGGGTTGACCCAACGGTTTAGTTTCGTAGAGGTTCCCCTGATTCTCCGGTATACCTTGTTTGAACGCCGGATGGGTCTGCACCTGAAGGCAGGTATGGCGGCCAACTTCCTTGTCAATAACGAAGTGTTCCTGGTATCCGATCATTACAATGGGGCGATCGGGCAAACAGCCGGGTTAAGAGAGCAGTATTTTTCGGGCATTGGCGGACTGGTTCTGACAATTCCCTTGTCGCCCAGGTTCCAGCTCTTTGTTGAACCGACCGGGCAGGTATTCCTTAACCCCATGGTCCGCGACGAATTGACCGCCAGTATTGGCAAAACCTTTCCGTATAACTTCTCCGTCTATTCAGGGCTGTCCTTTCGTTTTTAACCGGGGCCCGGGCCTTGCTAAGGCATTGGGCCGACAGGCATGAGGTATAACACCCGCAACTCGTCTCCGAGGTCCAGTATCTGCTCCACCTCTTCGTCACGGTAAGCACCGATTACCACTGTGCCCAGATCGATGGCCGCAGCCTGGAGGTGGACATTCTGGGCGGCGTGTCCAATTTCGTTGTGGACGTAGCGGATTCCCCGCTCTCCGTAGCGGGCGGTGGTGCGTTCAAATACGGCCGCAAAAATCAGCACCACGCCAGCGTCGGACACCATGGCCTGGCTCAGGCAGGCCCTGGCCAGATCCGGAGCCAGGTTTCCCTCCCGGATAAACTCCATTCCGTTCTCCAGCGGATGGTAATGATAAATCCCCTTTTTCAGTCCCTCGACATTGTTTGCCATCAGATACAGCTCCAGGGGAAAAGTGGCGCCGGCCGAAGGGGCCGTGCGAAATCCCCTTTCATTCGTGATGCCCTGTGCCGACCACAGGAGTTGAGAAACTTCCTGAAGGCTTACCGGTGCTTCGGAATAGGTTCTAATGGATCTGCGCAGGCTCAATGCCTGGGTCAGGCTCATGCCGTCGGTGGTGTTCGGAGCGGGAAGTGTGATCATGGTCCCTGGGTTTGCGTTGGAAAAATCGGAAACTTCGGCCGAAGAATTCACTTTTACGTCTTCGGCCGGGGTGACGGTCCGGAGGCTTAGGGTTAAAACAAGGGCCACAATACCCAGCAGGGCGAAAATGGCCAGGATCATCAGGTATTTCTTCATCTTTCTTGCCTGGATGGGTTTCTCAAATGGTTGGTTTTGGAGCGATTTGGCTACAAAGATAAAGTTTCCTGTGGTTCTGGCTGAATGAAAGCGGCTCGAAAGCGGGGGATTGTTTAGAATCAATAAAAATATTTTGACCAGGAAGCAGAAAATTTGAAAAAGGCTACCTTTGCGCTGGAAATCGTTATTTTACAGGGGATCTGGCCTGGTGTGCCAACAATTTTTTCCACCAAACAGGATCTCCTTCCCATCAAATTCAACCATTCATGCACAAAATATCCAAGCATCCGATTATTCAAATAAAGGAATCCCCCAAACAATTGTTCCGGTACCATGGTCAGGTGATTGAAGGCGACCGGGGATTTACCATTGCCGCCGCATTGCACCAGGCAGGATTTCCCATTCACAGCCATAGCCTGAAGAACCGGAGCCGGAGCCTGGAGTGTGGGATTGGGAAGTGTGGCGCCTGTGAAATGATTGTTGACGGTGAAGTGAAGCGCATCTGCATTACTTTGGTGGACGATGTGAAGGAGGTGGCCGAAATACCCCATGATTACGTGGCAAAAGCCTCGGCTTTTGAGAAAAATGACGCACTCAGGGTGTTTAAAACGGATGTCGTCATTGTGGGAGCGGGTCCGGCCGGATTGGCAACCAGGGAGATTCTGAATGAACATGGCGTGGGCAATATTGTGGTGGACAGCAACAGTGAGATTGGCGGTCAGTTTAATATGCAAACCCACCAGTTTTTCTTTTTTGAGAAGGAGAAAAAATATGGCGGACTTCGTGGGTTTGAGATTTCCAAACTGCTGGCCGGCGACAATCATGACGGCATCATCCTTGACAGTACCGTCTGGGATGTTTTTGAGGGCAACCGTGTGGCCATAAAAAACTTCAGGACCAGGGAAATTTTTTATATCGACTGCCGGCACTTTGTGGTGGCCACCGGGGCGGTGCCTTTTCTGCCTACCTTCCACAATGATGATCTTCCCGGGGTGTTTACCGCCGCCGTGATCCAGAAAATGATGAACACCGAACTGACCCTGTTGGGAAGGAATATCCTGACCGTCGGGGCAGGGAATATCGGGTACCTGACCAGCTACCAACTTACCCAGGCCGGTGCCAGGGTGAAGGCCATCATTGAAGCCATGCCCCATGAAGGGGGTTTCCCCGTTCAGGCCAACAGGGTGCGCCGCCTTGGCATCCCCGTTCTGCTGTCGCATATGATTCTTGAGGCCCTGCCAAACCAAAAGGGCGATGGCATTCGTGGCGCGGTTGTGGCTGAGGCAAAAGACTTTAAACCCATTGAGGGGACGGAGAAGGTGATTGATGGAATCGATGCCATCAATATCTGTACTGGTTTGATGCCCGATGATGCCCTGCTGGAAAAGGGCCGGGAGATGTTCGGCAGGAGATGTTACGGTGCCGGAGATGCCATCCGCATCGGGGAAGGGACCAGCGCCGTGCTCAGGGGCAAACAGGTGGCCTATGAGATATTGGAAAACATGCAACAGCGGTTTGCATACGACGAATACCTAGGGGTCTCCAAGGAGTACATTGACTCACAGCAACACCCCATCAAAGTGATCGATGCTCCGTATATGCCTGGCGAGGAGCGAATGGAAAAACCTTTTGTACTGATCGACTGCCTGTACGGCTTTGCCTGCAATCCCTGTGCGTTTGCCTGCAAGTACGGGGCCATCACAAAATCTTCTACCAGTACCGTTCCTTCCATCGACTTTGACAAATGTGTGGGCTGCATGGACTGTGTCTATCAATGTCCAGGTCTGGCCATATTCGGGTATCATTTAAAAAAAGGAACGTTCTTTTTGCCCATCGAGTTCGATATGGAGGCTGGGCAGGAGGTTTACCTTGTTGACAATCATGCCAATATTCTGGGCGAGGGAGAGATTAGCCGGGTGATGCGCAAGTCCAACCTGACCCATGTGGCCAGGGTGCAGTCTGAGGGCATGACTCGCGAAGACCAGCTTCGGGTCAGGGGTTTTATCCTGAAAAAAGACCATCCGGAAAAACTGGATCTCAAGCCGCATAAGGAAAGCATCGAGTCGGGGTATTTTATGTGCCATTGTGATGATGTCGGGTTCGAGGATGTACTGGATGTGATCGGTGACCGCAAATTTGTTTCGGTGGAGGAAATCAAGCATACCACCCACCTGGGAATGGGCCCCTGCAGGGGAAAGCGATGCATCCAACGCTTAAAAATGAACCTCAGGCCACTCGGGGTGCAGTTAATCGGTGGATCAACCCCTCGCGCCCCCATGTCGAACCAGATTACCATAGGGGAGATGTACCCCTCGGGCCTGCATGATCAGGTCATTACCACCGTGGCAGGCAAACAACGCCGGATTGTGGAAACCCGGGCCCTTGTTGCCGGTGGAGGGATCGGGGGTAGTTCACTGTTCCGCTTTCTTTCAGAAGAAGGCTACAAACCCCTTATGATTAACGCCGGCTTCGGGGCGTCATGGAGAAACATTGCCGGAGGAAGGCCCGTGTTCAGCTTGCCCGAGCTAACGGATATTGCCCGTCACAACCTCGAAATGTTTCAGGAATTGTCAGGGAAAAGCGATATAGATTTCAGGCTGATCAACTACGTTACGTTTGCACACGACCAGGCCATGTACCAGGCACTGGAAGAATCCATGGCCTGGCAAAAAGCCGTGATGGTGAAGCCCGGGGACTTTGCAAGGGAAGTATCTCCTTACTTCAATACCTCCAACAATAAATACCTGGCCGCATTAAAAACCAGTGAATGTTGGCAGGCCACCCCAGGAAAGGTGATTGAAGCGCTTCGTCGGATAGGGCAAAGCCATGGAGGCACCGTATTGGAGAATTGCAGGCTGATCGATGTTGAAAAAACCGGCGATGGCTATACAGCCATTGTAAGGGACAATGCCGGAGAATACATCGAGTATCGTACGCCCTTGTTTATAAACGCCCTGGGAGATCAGGGCGACCGGTTTGCCAGAATGCTGGACATTGAAACCGGGCTTTACCCGGTAAAACACCAGGCCTTTATTACCAGGAGGCTGCCCATGCTTGGCGTGAATGGCAATCCGCTCGACATGCTTATTGATCGCCGGCCTTATAAGGGGTTTACGGCGGTATATGGTCAGCAGTTGGGCGACACCGGACAAATAATCGGATGTGCCTCACCCATGGTCGAACCGTTGGAAACCGACAAGGACGTGAAATTCAATTCCAGGGACTTTGCCGAAATTGTTTCGGAGGTCTTCGTTGAATGGATCCCGGAAATTTCTTCGGTGGGTTTCCAGGCCTTGTGGGCAGGGTATTACATTGAGCCCAAAATGATTATTGACGTAGACAAGGGTTTGTTTTTGGGTCTCAGGGGGCAGGGATTTATGCTGGGGCAGTACCTGGCCAGGCTGTTTGTGAATGAGTTAACTGGAAAGGAAGTGCCCGAATATTTCAAGCGCCTGAAACTGGGCGGGGATGCCCTTTTGGAAAAGGCCTTTAAATAACCGGGGGCAACCTTAATGGCGGCTGCGTTTCAGAAATGGGAAGAACGAATGTCCCGCCCCTTGACGGTTTGGAAGAAGGTGCAGATATTCCTTTTATATTTCGCGCAATAGTCTTATCTTTGCAGCCTTTGAAAAATCAGAACGTAGATTGAACCCTAAAAAGCAATTTCGGATCGGGTTTGTCGGACTGCCGACCGGTAAACACCTGTTTTCCTTTGAAATAGGTCCGGAGTTTTTTTCCGGCTTTGAGGCCGTTGCTTTTGAGGAGGGCAAGTTGTTACTGGACCTTGAAATGGAAAAGGGCAACAACATGCTTGCGTTTCATTTCCGTTTTAATGGGACGGTGATTCTGGAGTGCGACCGATGCCTGGAAGGATACCGGCAAGATCTGGAATTTGAAAAACGCCTGCTGGTGAAATTTGGCGAAAGCTATTCGGAACAGACCGATGAGATCGTACTGATTCCATCCACCGAAAGCCATGTGGACGTGTCACAGTTTGTTTATGAATTCATCCATCTTGGCCTCCCGCTCCGTCATGTTCACCCTGATACGGAGGACAATGAACCGGGATGCAACCCGGTGGTTCTTAAAAAACTCAGGGAGCACCAGGCAAAAGGGGGCAGCGGAAATGATGATTCAACCTGGGATGCTTTAAAGGGAATCAAGTTTGATTAAACAATAACCTGAGCTCGAATGTCAATGCAAAGGTTCTGAAAAGCAGATTGAAGAATATTTAAATAAAATGCAAAATGGCACATCCTAAGAGTAAGATTTCCAAAACCCGGCGCGACAAGCGCAGGACGCATTACAAGGCCGTTGAGCCTGCACTTTCTACCTGTTCCAATTGTGGGTCGGCCAAGCTGATGCACAGGGTTTGCCCGGAGTGTGGATTTTACCGCGGCAAGTTGGCGGTTGAAAAATCAGCCACGGCATAGTTTTGCCTGAAACCCCGTTACACAGTATTGTCTGTCAATACCTGAATAATGAGAATAGGTTTAGATGTTATGGGGGGCGACTTCGCCCCTGACGCTACCATTGCAGGTGCCATTCTGGCCAGCAGGGAAGTTTC
>JAWLHS010000025.1:0-18838 GCA_041690235.1 Bacteroidales bacterium | reverse complement strand
TCCTGGGCTTTCTGTATGGAAGTCCCCAATACCCTGAGCGCTTCGGTGGGAGAGTGAAAACCCATAGAGTTTGATGCCGCAACCCAGTCCCACCGCCACTGGGAATGCCTTATGAGCTGCAGCACAGCCTGCATTTCTTCCTCGTTGGCGCCGGCATCCCAGGCGTGCCTGGCCTCAATGTGAACCCGGGCGAGGTTCGTTTCGCAAATCCGCCTGAGTTCGGATATTTTTTTTTGCCGGTCGTAAACATTGGCCAATAAATCGGCTTCTGCTTCGCGGTGACACACCTGGCATGAATTCTCGATATTGTTCAAAGGACTTTGAATGTGGTGGTCGGTAAACTTAATGCCCCCCTCGCGTTTGTACGGCAGGTGGCAATCGGCACATGAAACACCCCGTTGGGCGTGGATCCCGGTCATGAACAACTCATAGTCCGGGTGCTGTGCTTTCAGCATGGGGGTCCTGCTTAAGCCATGTACGAAGTCCACATGCCCGACATTGTCGTAATACGTTTCCATATCATCCGCCGAAAATCCTTCGTCCCACGGAAAAGTCAGGTAGGTTCCCTCCCCTTTGAAGTAGTATTCAACATGGCATTGGGCACAAACGAGTGACCGCATTTCCTGCCTTGTGGCCTGGTTAATGTCGGTGCCCCGGCGCTGAAAGGCTTCCTGGAGGGCGGGCCGGGTAATTCGCAGATTCATCGTTTGCGGATCATGGCAGTCCTGACAGCCAATGTGGTTGTTGATCTCCGGGCCGGTCCCCGCCCAGGTTCCGGCATAAAACGCTGCGGCGCCCATTTCATTGATGAGGCGTGGGACATCGGTGCTTTTGCATGTCCAGCAGGTAGCCGGCTGGGGAACGCCCGTGCGCAATGTGTTGTGCACATCATCAATCGCGTAATAATGGCCCCTTCCCTGGTTGTAATCCCTGGAAAAGGCGTAGCCTGACCACATCACGACCATCTCCGGGTATTTTTCCAGGTAATCGATCATGGCCGAACCTCCGTACAGGCTGGCAAAACTTGTATCTGCTGTGCGCATATAAGATTCGTATTGTCTGGGAAAGTTTTCTCCCCACACCTCGTTGCGGGGTTCCCAATCCGGAATCGGGTTAACCATCTGGAAATAAAGCTGGGCCTCACTGCGCCGTTCCACAATGGAAGCTGCGAAAAGGCCGATGATAAAAACGATGACTACGGTCAGAAAGAACAGTACCCAGTTTAACCAGGGCCTGCTGTTGGTTATCTCTCTGATGCTTTTCATGATGGGGGTGGTTAGGGTGAATAAATGGATTTATTATTCCGGGGTTTTATTGATCATCTGATTGGATGCTTTTGCTTTCGGACCGGTCTGGCCGTATGATTTTTTCCAGCCATTCCGGTAAAACAGATGGCAGTCGTTCAACCAGTGCGTGGGGTGCAGCAGAGAGACTTCTCACACTGCCGTGGGGTGTCTCCCGGTGGCAATCCCAGCATAAGGTTTCTCCTTCCCTTTCAGCGGTTTGCCCTGTCACTTCAACGGCACGGATCATATCCACCATGTCCAGGTGGCATCGGATACAGTTCTCCTGAACCACGCCAATGCCGCGGCTTTTAATGGAAATAACCTGTGGTTCCCACCTGAACGTAAAATAGGTGCTGTGTTTCATCCCGTCCGTCCCCTTCACATAATATTTGCGGAAAACATTATCCTGGGGCACGTGGCACTCACTGCAAGTGGCCGCCTGGCTGTGGCTGCTTTTTGACCAGGAAGCATATTGGGGGTACATTACATGGCAGTTAATACAAGTCTCCGGTTCGTCCGACAAATACGAAGCAGCTTTGGAAATGTGGACGACCAGCAAAAATATGCCCGTCAGTATGCCCCCGAGGATAATGACCGTAAACCGCCATTTTTCCGGGGGGACCAAAAAATGGAATGTCCGGGAAAACGCCTTCATAAATGCCGGGATATCTGTTTGAAGCTTATAAGTACCGAAATATACCAAAAAAACCAACAGATCCGCTGGATTGGCGATGAATGCCCGGTATTTTTGTTTGGATTAAATTAAAACAGAAAGGAAACACCCCCTGGGTTTTGGGGCGGTTCCACCCCTTTATTATTCAATATTGACCGGGTTCTCATTGGTTTTGAACCCAATTTGTTATATTTGCTGTAATCATCGATGTCTCACCAGATCCGGCCTGGTCTCCTGTGATGTTTTTCATACCCTGTAACGAATGTACCCACTCTATGCAATAAAACGGGCTTTATGGCTCATGGTTCCCCTGGTGCTGTTTACGGGGCTCCTTCCGTACACCGAAGAAGACAGCCTTCGGGCGGGACAAGCGGAGATTGACAGCCTTCAGGAGATTGTCCTTCTTCCGGGGGTGGAGGACAGCCTGAAAGTGAGGGCCCTGACCGGCTTGTCCTGGCGATTGAAATCCACCGATCCGGACCGGGCGATGGGGTATGCCAGGGAAGCCCTCAGCCTGGCTGAGGATCGCGGATATTTTGCCAGGGCAGGGCAGGCCATGAATAACATAGGGATCATTTTCTGGCAAAAGGGAAATTTTTCCCAGGCCCTGGATCATTTCTTTGGATCTTACCAATTGTTCAGCCGGGAAAATGACTCTCTCGGAATTGCCCGTGCCCATGTGAATATTGGCATGATCTTTTATGAACAGGGCCATTACGATAAGGCCCTGGAATATTACCTGGATGCCTATGCCATTTATGAAAAGGCCGATTATCTCCGCGGACTGGGTCCTGTACTGAACAATATCGGTTTGGTTTACCAGGAGCAGGGGAATTATGAAGAGGCGGAAACCTACCACCTTCGTTCGCTGGCCATCAAGGAAAGCCTTGAAGACCTGAAGGGAATCGCGTTTTCGTACAATAGCCTTGGATTGGTCAGGCAGGGAATGGGGGATCTGGACCAGGCCCTGGCCTATTTTAACCAGGCCCTGGCCATCCGCGAGACCCTGCTCGACTCTCGTGAAATGGCGGCAACCATCGACAATATTGGTTATCTCTTTTTGCTGAAAGGGGATGTCCGGCCTGCCCTGGATCATTTCTCCAGGGCCATGAGAATCTATTCCGGCATTGATGATGCGAGTGGCCTGGCACGGATCCACAGCCACTTCGGAAAAGCCTACTTTGCTTCAGGCAGGACCATGGATGCGGTTTCCCGTTTCCGTACCAGCCTGGAGTACGCCCAAACCGTCGGACTGCCTGCTTTAATTTCTGAAAATTTACTTGACTTGTCTGTCGCCATGGCAGAAGCAAATGATTTCAGGTCGGCCTACAACTACCAGAACAGGTATCTTGCCCTTCGCGATAGCATTTATGATGAGGAAGCCCAGCGGCGTTTCATTGAATTGCAATTCATGTACAACCGTGAACAGAAGGAAAGGGAAATCGAGTTGTTGAAAAGGAACAACGAAATGATTCAGGTTAGCCTGGATCAGCAAAACCGTTTGAAAAAGTACCTCTTATTTGTCATTGCCCTGGTGGTGGGCCTGATGGGATTGCTTTATAACCGCTACAGGTATATTATCAGGGCCAATAAGTTGCTCCGGGTACAAAAAGAAGAAATTTTTTCCACGAATCAGAAGCTTCAGGAACTGAACAGACACCTGAGGGATCAGAAAAAAAAGGTGGAAGACCTCAATATGAAATTAAATGCCGCCAATGAAAAATTGTCCCTGTCTGAGAAGCATTTGATCGCCACGAATGTGACCAAAGACAAATTCTTTTCGATTATATCCCACGATTTAAGAAACCCTTTCGCCTCCATTGTCAGCTTTTCCCGGATATTAAAGCGGGACATCAATAACCTGAGCAAGACTGAACTGAACGAACTGGTTGAGGAATTGGATAAGTCCATTTTAAAAATCAATAACCTGCTGGAAAACCTGCTCCAATGGTCGCGCACCCAATCCGGGAAAATCAAATACCTTCCTGAATCCATTTCCCTTTCGGAAGTGGTCATGGAAAACATCACCCTGTTTTCTGCCACAGCCCGTGAAAAAGAGGTAAGTATCTCCAATAATATTGGAAAAGACATTTCTGTCTGGGCCGATCGCAATATGATCGACACGGTCGTCCGTAACCTGTTGTCAAACGCCCTGAAATACACCCACCCGGGAGGAGCGGTGCGTCTGGATGCTGAAAAATCCGGACAGATGGTTTCTGTTTCCGTTTCGGATACAGGTGTCGGGATTGGCAAGAGTGAACAATCAAAGGTTTTCAGGGGAGAAGCCCTTCATTCCACCTATGGAACCCGCGATGAAAAAGGGAGCGGGCTCGGACTTTTGCTTTGCAAGGAGTTTGTTGAAAGGCTTGCCGGACAGATCGGGTTTGACAGTGAGCCTGGAAGGGGTTCCCGGTTTACATTTACAATTCCCCGCAAAAAACCCCCTGATCCCTCCCAGGCCGGATAGGGACTGGCGCCGATTATACCGGTGGTTTAGAAAATTATTTGTAAATTTGCACTCCGTTTTGAAAATACGCGGATGTGGCGTAATTGGTAGCCGCGCCAGACTTAGGATCTGGTGCCGAAAGGCGTGGGGGTTCGAGTCCCTTCATCCGCACCACAAAATGCAACCAATCAAAGGTTCATTGCATCCCTCCGGCAGAAACATGGTTGGATGAGATCCGGCGGGGTTGTTTTTTTGCATCATGTTCAACTCATAAACCAATTAGTACTACATGCATATTCATCAGCAGAAAACAGACGCCCTGGAGGCGATAATCAAGGTGGAGCTTCAAGCTGAAGATTACCGGGAACAAGTTGAAAACGAGCTAAAAACACTTCAGAAAAAAGCCCAGATGCCTGGGTTCAGGCCGGGCAAGGTTCCTTTTGGAATGGTCAGGAAGCTTTACGGGAAAAGCGTTTTGGTGGAAGAAGTGAACAAAGTGTTGGTGGATGCTGTATACCAGTATATTAAAGAAAACGAGATGAACATCCTGGGTCATCCCGTTCCGGATCACGAGCTGGCCGGGCAAACGGACTGGGACACCCAATCTGATTTCACCTTTCATTATCACATTGGCCTGGCCCCCGAAGTGAACCTGGATTTAAATGATTCCATTGCGGTCGATTATTATCGCATCAAGGTGGGGGATGACATTGTAGATAATTACATAAATGACATTCGTCGCAGGTATGGAAAAATGTCCAATCCCGAAATTTCCGAAGCGGAAGATGTCCTGAACGGGACGTTTGTTGAAATGGAAACGGAGGAAAATGAAAAACCCGGTGGAAAAGTAAACAAAAGCAACCTGTACATTCAGTTTCTGACCGATGAAAACCTGAAAGCCCGTCTGATTGGTGCCAAGCCGGGTGAAAGCGTTGTGATGGATGTAATGAAGGCGGTGGAGTCTGAGGCTGAAACGGCTGCGATGATCGGAGTAAAAAAGGAGGAACTTGGTGGTATTGGACCCTTGTTCCGGTTTACCATTGAAAGCATCAGCCGTGTTGAACCTGCTGAAATGGATGAGACCCTGTATGAAAAGTTGGCTCCGGGCAAGGGGATAAAAACCGAAGAAGCTTTCAGGGAGTTTGTGCGTGAGCAGATTTCCATTCAATACCAGGCCGATGTGGATAAGCACTTCAAAAACGATGTGATGAAGAAGTTGCTTGACCATACCTCTCTTCAGCTTCCCGAAGCTTTCCTGAAAAAATGGCTCGTCGATGCCAATAAAGAGGAAGTCGATGTGGAACAGGTGGAAAAGGAATTTGACCAGTTTGCCGATACCTTCCGCTGGCAGTTAATTGAGAACCACCTGATTAAAACCCACGGGCTGCAGGTGACCCAGGAAGACATCAACGCCCACCTTGAAACCTATTTCAGGAATCAGCTGCGGCAGTATGGGCAGGAGGACGTCGGGCAGGACATGATTGATGAGTTCATCAAAAACATCAAGTCCAAAGAGGAAGAGATTAAAAAGGTGTACGACCACCTGAATGAAGAAAAGCTGATGGCCCTGTTCAGGGAAAAATTAAACCTGAAGGAAACCGAACTTGGCTTTGATGAATTTGTTAAATTAGTCACTGAAAAGTATCAAACCGGCCAAACCGCTGGAGAGACTGACAAGGAAACCAAAAAATAGACCGATATGAGTTCCAACGACGATTTTACCCGCTATGCCACACGGCATCTGGGCGTGAATAGCATGAGCCTGCATAAATACACTTCTGTTTACGGAAATTACATCAGTCCGACGATTATCGAGGAAAGGCAGCTAAACGTTGCCACCATGGATGTGTTCAGCCGGCTGATGATGGACCGCATTATTTTCCTGGGTGTTCCCATCAATGATTATGTGGCCAATATTATTCAGGCCCAGTTGTTGTACATGGAGTCGGTTGATCCCAAGAAAGACATTCAGATCTATCTGAATACACCGGGAGGTTCTGTTTATGCCGGACTTGGAATATATGATACCATGCAATACATATCTCCCGATGTGGCCACCATATGCACCGGCATTGCCGCCTCCATGGGAGCGGTTCTGCTTTGTGCCGGTACCCAGGGTAAGCGAACTGCATTGAAGCATAGTCGGATATTGATTCACCAACCCATGGGGGGAGCAGAAGGACAGGCCTCAGATATTGAGATTACCGCCAGGGAAATTCAAAAGATCAAGAAAGAATTGTACGAAATCATTGCCAGGCATTCCAAGAAGGATTACGATACCATCTGGAAAGATTCGGACCGTGATTTCTGGATGACTTCTGATGAGGCAAAGGATTACGGGATGATTGATGAGGTCCTGGTATCCAACAAAAAGCCCGGGGAAAAACCCTGATTAAACCTTGAGTAAAGCCTGTTTTTTATGACAAAAGACAACCGAAAATGCTCTTTTTGCGGTCGTGAAGGCAAAAATACCGACTTGCTTATTTCGGGTGTGGGTGCCCATATCTGCGAACGATGTATTGAGCAGGCAAACCTCATTGTATCCGAAGAAAAAGTCCGCAAGGACAAAAAACAGCTCCCGTCCTTTCATCTTTTCAGGCCCGTGGAGATCAAGAAACACCTTGATAAGTACGTGATTGGTCAGGATGATGCCAAAAGGGTGCTCTCCGTGGCCGTATACAATCATTACAAACGCATCAACTACCTGGGCCCGGCCACCGGCGGGGAAGGTGAGGATGTGGAGATTGAAAAGTCGAACATCATACTGGTCGGGGAGACCGGCACGGGCAAGACCTTGCTGGCCCGAACCATTGCGCGGATGATGCAGGTCCCTTTTTGTATCGCAGATGCTACGGTGCTGACCGAAGCAGGATATGTGGGGGAAGATGTCGAAAGTATCCTTGCCAGGTTGCTTCAGGTGGCAGAATATGACGTGGCTTCTGCTGAGCGGGGGATTGTTTTCATTGATGAGGTGGATAAGATTGCCCGAAAGAGCGACAACCCTTCCATAACCCGTGACGTTTCGGGAGAGGGCGTCCAGCAGGCCCTGCTAAAACTTCTGGAAGGTGCCGTTGTGAACGTTCCCCCCCAGGGTGGCCGCAAACATCCGGAGCAAAAAATGATCCAGGTCAACACCCAGAATATTTTGTTTATCTGCGGGGGGGCCTTTGACGGGATTGAGAAGAGGATTATCTCCCGTCTGCAGGCCAATGCCATAGGCTACGGAGCAAGCAAATCGGGCCGGTTGGACAGGGATAACCTGCTTCAGTATATTGCGCCCCAGGATCTGAAAAGCTTCGGATTGATTCCTGAACTGGTTGGCCGATTGCCGGTGTTGACTTACCTGAATCCCCTCGACCGGAGCACACTGAGGGCCATTCTGACCGAACCGAAGAACTCCCTGATTAAACAATACATCAGGCTTTTCGAAATGGACAACATTCGTCTTGAAATTGAAGAAGAGGTGCTGGAGTACATTGTGGATAAGGCCATAGAATTTAAACTTGGTGCCCGTGGTCTTCGTTCCATTTGTGAACTGGTCATGCTGGACGCCATGTTTGAACTCCCTTCAGATAAAGCGAAAAAAACCGTATTTAAACTGGATCTTGCCTATGCCCGGGCCCGGATTGAAAAGGCAAGTCAGGAACGCTTAAAGGTTGCCTGAAATTTCCTATTCCCTGTGCCCGTGGTGGCGCATTTTTAAAATTTTTCGTCACTTTAATCGTTCTTAAGCAAGGGGCAACTGATCTCCCGGCCTTTGAATGTATTTTTCCCGAACATGAGAACCCTCTTCGTTGTCGCAGGTTTTTTGTTTTCCGCAATGGTTCTGCCATCCAATGGCGTAGGGCAGGAAGTCACGGGGAGCACGCATCGTGCCCATGTGGTGGGTGGCGATACCCTTCCGATCATCGACCTGCAACCGGTGTTGTTTTTTGCCCCGAGGGTTTTTACCAGCAGGTCCGAAGAGATGCGTTACTACCGTCTGGTCCACAACGTTAAGCGTGCCTACCCATATGCCTACCTTGCGGGCGTTAAACTACGTGAGTATGAGGACCAGTTGGCGGCCATGGATTCAGAGGCCGACAGGAGGAAAGCCATCCGAAAGATTGAGACAGAAATCCGGGAACAGTTTGAAGAGGATCTGAAGCGACTGACACGAACCCAGGGCCTGATCCTTATCAAGCTGGTTGACCGGGAGACCAGTCAAACGTCTTACGATTTGTTGCGCGATTTCAGGGGGATGGTTTCTGCTGTTTTCTGGCAGTCGCTTGCCCGGTTATTCGGTTACAACCTGAAAACCCGGTACGACCCCCAGGGCGAGGACCATCTGATTGAACAGATCGTAATAATGATCGAGGCGGGAGCCATATAGGGTTTTATTATTTTCCCCTGCCCTGTAAAATGATCAGGGCCGTATAGATCATGATTTTGAAGTCCACGGCGAGGGACATATTCTCCAGATAAATCAGATCATACCTAAGCCGTTCAATCATTTCGTCCACATTCTCTGCATAGCCATACTTCACCTGTCCCCAGCTGGTGATGCCAGGCTTGATTTTTTGCAGCAGGGTGTAGTGCGGGGCTTTCTTTTCGATCAGGTTGATGTAATACTGGCGCTCAGGCCGCGGACCGACCAGCGACATATTGCCAAGCAACACATTGTAAAACTGTGGGATCTCGTCCAGCCGCACCTTCCGCATGAATCGGCCAAAAGGGGTAATGCGGGGGTCATCCTGGCAGGAAAGCTGCGGTCCGTCCTTTTCGGCATCGACGTACATAGACCTGAATTTATGCATCTGAAAGGCCTTCCCTCCCCTTCCAATCCGCTCGTGCGAATAGAAAACCGGTCCTTTGGACGTGGCACGTACGGCAATGGCGGTGGCCAGAAAAACAGGCGATAGCAATACCAGGCTAATGAGTGAGGCCACAATGTCAATCAGGCGTTTGATGGACTGTTGCCAGGCTGGCATCAGTCCGGGCTGAATCTGAATAAGGGGCGTCCCGAAAATGGAGGTCATTTTTACCGCGCCCAGCAAAATATCGTGTAATTCCGGGATCACCTTAACGATCACGTCTGACTGGTGCAGGTTGGTGAGGATCTGGTTCAGGTTTTTGTGTTCACGCGGTTCAATGGCAATAATGGCCTCTTCCACCTCATGTGACTCCACGATTTTTTTTAGGTCCTTATACCCACCGAGCCTGGGGATGTGTTTTTCGATCGGGCAATGTTCAAAATGGTTTACATTGACAAAGCCGATGATCTTGTTTCCTGCCGATTTGGGCTGGGTTTCCAATTCATTGTAGATATCCAGTGCTTTCTTCTGGCTTCCGATGATGATGGTTTTAAACCCGATGACCCGGTTATGGATTTTGTGGGCGATGATGGTTGCCAGGATCAGCCGGAAAGTGGCTGTAAAGGAAACATGAAAAAGAAGTAATACAAGGAAGGATTGGTAGTAATCTTTGCTGGTGGTCACCTCCTGGTCGAGAAGGACCACGAAGAAAATGACAAGCACACCGAATATGGATGTAAAGATGGTCTGACCGAACAGGCCCAGGCGGGAGCCGCGGAAAATGGCTTTATAGGTTCCGCTCAGATAATAAAGCAACAGCCAGAAAACCGGTATCAGGAAGAGTCCGAGCAACAGATTGTTGTCAATAAAAATCTGTTCTTTCAGCACGCTGAACCCAAAATCACTGTTGGTCTTTCTGAAAGTGATAAAGAAAAACCAGGCCAGGGCGGCGGCGAGAAAATCGAATGCAATATATTTTACTAATTGCTTGTTCTGTAACTTTTTATCCATCCAGTTGGCTTGGTTTCAGAAAAAATATATTGGCAAGGAAATCCTTGACTTTTGTGTTGATTGGTTCCAATAAAGTAAAACGGGGCTGGATTTAAATAAAGAACGCTTTGCCGCAATCCATATTGTACATGGATTTGCTTTAGGGAATAATAAAATCTGAGGCCTGATAAAAAGCCCGTTCAGTTGGTCCGGGGGAGGAGCCCGTTAATTCATTTTCATGCCTGAGTCAATCTTCTCCATCACCTGGTAAGCCAGCTCAAGGGAGCGATATCCGTCCATGATGGAAACCAGGGGTTCGGTGTTTTGTGCAATGGAGTCGAGAAAAGTCTCCAGCTCGGTTTGTATGGCATTAATGGGCAATATCTCAGGTTTGTCGATCCAGATTTGCTTTTTGGTTACCCCGTCTCCGAGATCGATCAGCATGGCAAATGGATCCGGGTTTTTGTCCGCGTCTTTCATGCGAATCAGGTCGGTTTCCTTTTTAAGAAAATCCACGGCAATATAGCCGTCCTTTTGGAAGAACCTGGATTTTCTCATGTTCTTCATGGAAATCCGGCTGGCGGTAAGGTTGGCCACACAACCATTGTGAAATTCAACCCTGGCGTTGGCTATATCAGGTGTCTGGGATACCACGGGGACTCCGCTGGCGGAAATTTTTTTAACCGTCGAATTCACCACGTTCAAAACGATGTCTATGTCGTGAATCATCAGATCCAGAATAACCGGAACGTCAGTGCCCCTGGGGTTGAACTGAGACAACCGGTGCGTCTCAATGAACATCACATTCGAGAAATAGGGCTGAGCAGCCAAAAAGGCCGGATTGAAGCGCTCCACATGGCCAACCTGAACTTTTACGCCTGCTTCTCCCGCCAGGTCAATGAGCTTGCGGGCCTCATAAAGGGTGGTGGTCAGTGGCTTTTCAATGAAAACGTGTTTTGACTGCTTCAGGGCCATGGAAGCGCAATCGAAATGTGAAACCGTCGGAGTAACAATGTCTACCATATGGCAGGCATCAATAAGGGCTTCTGCGGAGTCAAAGCGTTTGATCCCGTACTGCTTTTCTACCTCTCTGCTGATTTCCGGGTTGGGATCGAAAAATCCGACAAGATGGAACCGATCCGAGGCCTGTATGCATTTAATATGAATTTTTCCAAGATGTCCTGCCCCCAATACCCCGATTTTTTCCATGGTGTGCATGCTTTGATTAAAAAGTAGATTTTCTTCGGCTAGGCAAAAGTAAAATTTTTTGAAGTCCCCGAAATGTTTATTTTCGTATTTTATTCATGCGCTTACAGGCCTGGTTCATTCAATGGGCAGGACAGGAAGGGCCGGGATCCAGTAAACACAGCTTATGGAGGATACTTACAGGCATAAGGGGCTGAGGAAAAAACTCGTGGAGGAAGTTCGTTCCAAAGGGATCCGTGATGAAAGGGTCCTGCAGGCCATTGAGGCCGTTCCCAGGCATTTTTTTCTGGATTCTTCGTTTGTGGAATTCGCCTACCAGGACAAGCCTTTTCCCATCGGTGCCGGACAAACCATTAGTCAGCCTTATACGGTGGCCCGTCAAACGGAATTGCTCGGGGTGAAAAAAGGGGAAAAAGTCTTGGAGATTGGGACCGGAAGTGGCTACCAGGCTTGTGTCCTCATTGAAATGGGCGCCAGGGTATACAGTATTGAACGCCATCATTCCCTGTATTTAAAAACCAAACAGCTTCTGGAGAAAATGTCGTATCGCCCCAGGTTGTTTTACGGGGATGGGTATAAGGGTTTGCCCGCATTTGCACCATTTGATAAGATCCTTGTTACCGCTGCGGCACCTTTTGTTCCCGGGGCTTTGATGCAACAACTGAAAACCGGTGGGTCAATAGTGATTCCACTGGGTGACGGACAAACCCAGATCATGACCAGAATGACCAAAATATCCGACGACGAAGTCAAAAAGGAAGAATTCGGGTTTTTTCGCTTTGTTCCCTTGTTGGAAGATAAAACCCGCTAGGGATCCCAGTCCCAGGCCACCGAATGCCATTGGATAAGGGGCGGGTTACAATCATTTTCGTCGGATTGATTTCAGGCCTGGGCCGTGCGGTCCAGGGCATCGCGCAAGCCATTGCCTACAAGCATAAATGACAATACCGTTCCCATGATCAGCAAGCCTGGAAAGATGGCGAGGTAGGCCTTGTCAAGAATGATGTATCCATAATGCTCTCTGATCATGGTTCCCCATGAGGGCATTGGTGGCTGCACCCCGATTCCCAGGAAACTGAGACCGGCCTCAATCAGAATCGCCGATGCAAAATTGGCCGCTGATATCACAATGACCGGTCCCATGATGTTTGGCAGGATGTGACGCCTGATGATTCGAAAACTACGCAGTCCCAGCGCCCGTGCGGATTCGACAAACTCTTTCTCGCGCATGCTGATAAACTGGCCCCTGACCACCCTGGCCACCTCCACCCACATGGTTAGTCCCACCGCCACAAAAACCTGCCAAAACCCCTTTCCAAGTGCGAAGGTAATGGCAATCACCAGCAACAAGGTTGGAATGGACCAGACAACGTTGATAAACCAAACGATCAGGTCGTCCAGGCGTCCCCTGAAAAACCCGGCCAGGCTTCCCAGGCTTACCCCTATCACCAGTGAAATAATCACGGCAATGAAACCCACGGAAAGAGACACCCTCGTTCCAATGATCAACTGACTGAGCATATCCCTGCCAAAACGATCGGTGCCCAAAAAATAGCTGCGTTGCCGGATATGGTTCTCCACGGCGATCTTTTGTAGTTCTGTTATGCCCATGGCATGGGTATTCCCGTCGAGATCAGTCAATAAGATGGTCTCATTTTGTGTGTCGGGAGGCTCCCATTCCTCTGGCAGGGGATAAACCACATCCCACAGGCTGATCGCTCCGCTCAGACCAGGAAACCCGGGGGCCCCTGACCATGTTTCAAACCAGAGGCTGTCGTTCACCATTTCAAACGATTGCACGGGGATGGTTGTATAGGGAAAGGGTTCCCCGGAGATCATCCGGGCAAAAAGGGACGTTTCCCGGGTGGGGACATTTTTCCGGATGTGAAGCATATCGATGCTGAATCCTGGTGGTTCGGTGGCAATTTCCAGTTGCTGGTGATTGGCAAAGGGAGAGGCGTCAGGGGTGATCAGGTAACCTGCAATGGCCATGCATGCAGCCAGGAGTATCCATAGCAGTCCAGCCATGGCCGTAGGGTTTTTTACAAACCGCCTCCATGCCAAACTGCTCAATGATCCCCTTGCCCGTCCGGATTGTATGGGATGCTTCATGGCCAAAAAACCAAAAGTATAAAACAAATTCCATTCTTTGCTGTTAATTGGACTGGAAGGTTTAATTTTGCATTATCGTTAACGTACCCATTATGACACATATGAAACCCTTATTCACCCTGGTTCTTTTCGGTGTTTTGTTGTTTGGCCTGCCACGTGAAGGCCGTGCCCAGGAGGATCAGATCAACTGGCTTACCATTGAAGAGGCCGAGGCCCTGAGCCGGGCCAATCCAAAAAAAATTTTTGTTGATGTTTACACCGACTGGTGCAGCTGGTGCCGCAGAATGTCATCCACTACCTATACGCATCCGGTGATTATCCGGTATATCAATGAGAACTTTTATCCGGTAAAACTCAATGCAGAACAAAGCGACCCCATTACCTTCAGGGGCACCGAATTTATAAATCAGAATGCCGGTCAGCGCCGTTCGGCCCACGATTTCGCCATTGCGTTGCTGAGGGGAAAGATGGGTTATCCAAGCGTGGCATTCTTCGATGAGAACCTCAACCTGATTACCGCCATATCGGGCTACCGTCCACCCGAAAAAATGGAACCCCTTTTGGTGTTCTTCAGTGAGGACGTGTTTAAGGAGAGCTCGGACCTGGATGGATTCATCAGTGGCTTTGAGGGGTCAGTTAAATAGTTTTTTCCCGTAATTAATTCGCCTGCTCAGGTACCACTGGCAGATCAGTGCGTTCAAACTGCGATAGCGGGTCAGGGGTTTCGTGCCCTCGCGGATCATTTCGTTTCGCATTTCTTTGGTGAAGCGGTCATAGCAGATCCAATCGTTTTGAACTGCCTTTTTTTGCAGAAGGGGGGCAGGCAGCCATTTCCACCCAAGGCTTTTGATCCAGAAAGGGAGTCGGATGCTTCTGTGCGGACGCACTTCCTCTTCTTTAAAAAACAGATTCAGGGGTTTGAAATACCCCTCCTCCAGTGCTTTGTTGTAAAGGTACTTGTTCTCCCTGAGCCCATAGGGCACCTGACTGAAAAAAACAGCCAGCTCCCTGCTCCACAGCGGAAAGCGAATGCCGTATTGAAAAAAGGGAAACACCCTGGCCGAGTTGAAAATAAACTTGGGCAATCGCTCACTGAAGTTCCATCCCTCAATCTGGGGACTGTAGCCCTCCACCTTCAAATCCTTCCACTCCGGTTTTTGATCAAGCCATGCGGATATCCGTTGGCCGATCATGTTTTTTCTTGTCCTGTTCAGGGGGATAAAGTGGAAAAAAACCCGGGAGATAAGGGATGATAATTGTTCCGGGCGATGATTGCCCTTTACCCCCCTGGCGATGAAACTGCCTCCAAGGTTGTCCCCGGGATGACCGGGCAGGAATATGCTTTCACCGGGAATCAACTGGTTCTCCTGAAGGTGCTTCACTCCGAAGTATTCCTGCAGGAAGGGCATGGATGTCAGGTTTCCTGCATAATCACAGTAAGAAAGAAAAACCGGGTCTGTCAAGAAACCGGCTGCCTCGAGGCTTTCATAGTTGACGAACACCCAGGGATAGCCCAGGATCCCGGCCACGCGTTCACTGAGGTCTGTTTCATGGGTTCGGCGCCCATAAGTGAAACACACCACCTTTTCATATCCTGCTTTTTTCAGCATACAGGCAATCAGGCGGGAGTCGTATCCGCCGCTTAGGGGGACGACCGCCGTTTTTCCGTTCAATGAACGCACAAGCCGGCGTGAGGCCCGATCCAAAATCCCAAGAAGCTGATCTTTAAGCTCGCTTTGATTATCCCCGGAAGGGGCTGAAGGCAGAAATTCAAACAAAGGAAATGCATCCAAACTATGGTCATTGTTTAAACGAACCAGTTCTCCAGGCCTTACCCTGTAAACCCCTTTGAGCAATGTCTCATTACCCAGAACATGGCCTGCCGAAAGGAATTCGTCGAATGCATCCGTATTTGGTGTGCGTTCGGGGGTTGCAGCCGGGAAACCGGAAGGCTTGTCTGAAACCCACCACCCTTTCTCGGTTTTCCCGTAAAATACAGGGAAAAACCCCATGGGGTCGGAACCCAGAATCATACCCTGGTCGCTCCGGATGATCAATGAAAAGACCCCTTCTGAACCGCTTAGAATCGTTTTGAGTTCTGGAAGGCCCGCCCCCCTGAATAGCTTAAGTGCCGAATCCCCTTCAAGAAAACGCTCCGTTTGGTCAAAGACATATCCCTTGAAATATACATGGTTTTCATTGGTCCAGGGGTATGCGTCGTTTTGCTCAAGAAACAGTTGATGCATGGTTCGGGGGTTATTTCGGGATGATACTTTTGTACAATTCCAGGTATTTCTCTGCAACCACCCCTTTGCTGAAATTGGACTGAACGTGGTTTCGCACCGACTCTGGATTGTACTGCGGCAAGGTTTTCGTGATCAGTTCCATGGCCCTTGCCAGCCTGACGGGGTCATCGGGAGGAACCAGCAAGCCCGTTTCCCGGCCCACAAAATCACTGGCCCCGCCCGCATTGGAAGCGATGACGGGCAATCCGCATGCCATGGCTTCGATAAAGACGACCCCGAAAGCTTCAAACCGGCTTGGCAGCACAAATGCATGGGCCCTGTGCAGGCAATGTCTGACCCCTTCACGCTCCAGGTGGCCGGAAAAAGAGATGAATGATTCGTTCCCGGACTTTCTTACCATTTCCCGCAATTGCGCCTTTTGGCTGCCCTCCCCGCCAATCAACAGCCTGATTGGGACTTCCCCTTTTTTTATCAGCAGGTCGGCAGCGCGGATCAGGGTGTCAACTCCTTTCAGGGGATCCAGGTGGGCCAGGCAAAAAAACACAAAGGGCGGGGGTGGCTTTTTATTCAGGGGGGTGGAAAAAAACCGGGTGTCGACCATATTGGGGATGGTCACCATCTTATCGCGGCATGCCGGTGAGATTTCCAGGATTTTGGCTTGCAGGGCCTGGCTGACCGTTACAACAATGTCTGCCCCTTCAAAGGCCTCTCTAAGGAGGGGGATATGCCATTTCCTGAACAAAGCGGATGCGGTAAGGCTGTCTGAGATGAAGCGTCCCCTGTGTTCAGTGAGGACATAGGGAATGCCGAAGTCCCTTTTGATCCTGGCAGCAACCAGGCCTGCCCACATGCTGCTGTGCACCTGTATCAGGTCAGGTTCGCCCTGGGAGGCCAAATGGATTTTGGTCATCCTTGTCAGTTGCCGGGTCCAGCTTTTGGCGTTGGCCCTTGCAGAGAAAGGAATCACCGGATAGGGGCGGATCTCTTCTTTAAAATCCCTGACCCATGCAAAATCATTCCCGGTCTTTTCCTTTTGAGAAAACATGGATTTCAGCCCCTTTGGGTTCAGGGCAAGGACATTTACCCTGGCTCCTGCTTGCGCAATGGCCTGGCTGTGCTCCCGGAAGAATTGCCCTCCCCTGGGCGGGTACCAGGAAGGAAGAACCATCACCCTGATTGCTGAACTTGATTTCATAGTTATCTGCTGTTTTTCGGACCCAAGGCAGCACCCTTTACAGATGTCCTCCTTCGCCCCGGTTTTCCCTGTCCGCCGTGACGGGCCATTGAAAGGTACCAAAAAAGATTGTACGACACAACAAGTGTACTGATGGCCGAGAACAGGCCCAGGGCCAGTTGCACATCTCCGATACGGATGCCCGTCCAAAGCGCAAGAAACCGCAGGCACAGGTATATAATATCAATGGTCATGGCCTTCCTTTGGCGAAAATACAACTCAGGAACAAAGGAGAGCGGACTGGTGATGAATACCATGAGCAGGTAAGGGGAGAGAATCTGGAGAAAACTTCCCGCCCTGGCATACTCAACCGAAAAAACAAATCCAAAGATGGCCGGGGCTGCGATGGCCAATACGATAAAAGCAGGGAGTCCGAACAACAGAAACCGGGTTGCCAGCTTCTTAAGGGTGGGATAAACATCCAGCCCCCCGTGGTGGTCTTCAATGATCTTTTGGGACAGAACCTGGGTGGTTGACTGCGCAAACAGGCTCAATGGCCTGAAAACAAATGCGTAGCCGAACGCATATAAACCCGCTATTGCCGGAGAGAAACCCCAGGTGAACAAAAATACCGGCAGGCTCCCCGATAAATTGTTTGTAAAGCTCAACACCAGGTTGTATTTGGGGTATTGATCATATATCCCTCCCTGTTTCAGGATGGTTCTGATGTTGGACCCCTTTTGGAATGCCAGAAGGTCTTTGATTACGCCCCTCAGGACAAAAGCTGCTGCGGCAAGCTGGGCGGCAAGATGTCCGGCAATGAGTCCGTTGAAACTGGTCTTAATCCAGCCGGAGAGGATGCGGACCAGGTTTAGCACGCCGTACTGCACGAGGGTTCCCTTCCCCATCAGTCCGAATCGTTTCTTGCGGTTGGCATAAAAGACGGCGCTTTGATATATCCCGTGCAGAAGGACACTGAATGGCAGGGCGTAAAGCCAGGGGCCAAGGGATTGGTTGCCTGAAAGATTGGTGAGCGGAACCTTGAATAAAGTGACCACGAGGCCCGTAAGCATGGCTGCCGCACCGGTGATCAGTAAAACGAGCCAGACGAGCTGCACCGCATCCCGGTCTTCTTTGGGCAGCATGATGGCCTGTTCGTACTTGCCTGTGGATAAAACCGATAACAGGCTGAGGATGCCCAGGTATAAGGCAACCAATCCGAAATCCTCCGGTGTGAACAATCTGGAGAGTACGGGGGAAAGGGCAAAGGAAATGGCCTGAGCAACCAGCGAACTGAAAAAAACCTTGAAGAAGTTTCGGATGGCTTCCGTCCGGATCAGGTCGGTTAAGGCAGGCATAGGTTGTTCCTGGTTTGTTTATTGACGGGACATTCTGTGATTCCTTTCGGGCAAATTACGTAAAAAATATCAAGTAGTCCCGGAAAATTCCCGGGGCTTGCGCCATGCAATACCTTAAAGGCCTTTTCCGGAACATGGGACGATCAGGCATGCCCCCGGCCTTGCTGCAAATAATAAGCTGTTATTTTTAAAATTTCGGTTGACGGGATTTGGAAAAATATGTATATTTGCACACCCAAAAAACATGGTGGCTATAGCTCAGCCGGTTAGAGCATCAGATTGTGGTTCTGAGGGTCGTGGGTTCGAATCCCATTAGCCACCCATCAACCCCTCCCTTTGGAGGGGCTTTTTTTCGCCCCGGCCTGCTCTCTGCAGGCCTTTATCTCTTCCTCCATATTCTTGTATTGGGTAATATTGATGGATGAGCCCACAATAAAAACCACCCTGTCGTCCTCAATAACTGGGGTGAGGGTTGTTTCCCAGTGCTGCTTTCCGGCGGGTAGGGGAATGCTTTCCTCATATATGACCGGGGTCCGGCTGGAAACACATCGATG
>JAWLHS010000024.1:0-18895 GCA_041690235.1 Bacteroidales bacterium | reverse complement strand
TCCGATCTCAATCTGGACTATGACACCAAATATTCCGCCTCTCCCACCGGACGATTTGAATACGAATTAAACACCCCGCTGAAGGCCATCGGCAGCGTGGGAATTGTCCTTGGCGACTTCGGCATTCTGAGCCTCGATTATGAATACGCCGATTTTACCAAAGCCAGGCTGCGCAGCAGCGATTATATGTTCTCGGATGAGAACAGCAACATCAGCAATCATTTTCAGGCACAGCACAATGTCCGCCTGGGTGGTGAAGTCAGGCTAAACCCGGTTTCACTGAGGGCTGGTTACGGATATTACTCCAATCCATACAGGGAGGGGATAGACAATGCCCAGCGGTCCGTCCTGTCGGCGGGGTTCGGCATTCGTGACCGGTCTTACTATTTGGATTTTGGCTATTCCTACAGCTTTTACCAGGAAGCCTACGAGCTCTATATGATCGAGGCACAGAACATCATGGCCCCCATCGCGGACCGGGACTTTACGGCAAGTTCCTTCAGGATTACCCTTGGGTGGCGGTTCTGAAAAAAGAAATGAATTCAAAAAAAAACCGGGGTCAGCCCCGGTTTTTTTTTAATTTTCTACATGGTTGATGATGTCCTCGTCCACCAGAACCCGTCCGCAGTATTCGCAAACAATGATCTTTTTATGCAGCCTGATGTCCAGATGCCGTTGGGGCGGGATCTTGTTAAAGCAGCCACCGCAGGCATCCCGCTCTACGGGAACAACCGCCAGACCATTCCTGACGTTGGCCCTGATGCGTTCATACGCATTCAGCAACCTGTCCTCAATTTTTGTTTTCTGAACCTCCGAACGCTCCAGTAATTGCTCTTCCTCTTTTTGGGTTTCAGCAATGATGTCATTCAATTCGGCCTTTTTTGCCTCAAGGTCTTTTGACCGCTCCTCCAGCTCCGCCTGAACCTCCTTAACGGCTTCAACTTTCAATTCCATGGCGGCCCCAAACTCCTTAATCTTCTTCTCCGCAAGCTGGGCCTCCAGCGATTGAAACTCAATTTCCTTGGAGAGTGAGTCATATTCCCTGTTATTCCTCACGTTCATTTGCTGGGCTTCGTATTTTTTAATCAGCTCCAAACCGTCCGTAATGGCGTTTTTCTTGGCCGTGATGCTCGTTTCCAGTTCTTTGATTTCCTGGTTGTATTTTTCAACACGGGTAACCAGGCCTTCGATCTCATCTTCCAGATCCTGCACTTCAAGGGGCAGCTCACCCCTGACAATACGGATTTTGTCAATTTGGCTATCAATGGTTTGCAGAGAATACAAAGCAATCAGCTTTTTTCTGACGGTTTTTTCAATGTTTTCATCAGCCCCGGATTCGGTCTGGGCTATGGGTGAGCCCTGGGTTCCGGTACTGGGATCAATTTTTTTGGCTTTTCCCTTGGCGGGTTTTGCACTTTTGGCCATCATGTTGTCTTTCCTTGGTGAATGGGGTTGTTTAATAGTAATGAATCGGGTTCGTATTGACCTCCGAAATGAGGAGTGCAAATTTAATCATTTTTTTGTTAATAATTTCAAGCAGCAATTCTTTGCTAAACTGCTCGGTTTCATAATGTCCGGCATCAACCATCAAAATCCGCCCGCAGGCATCAAAGAATTGATGGTATTTCACATCGGCAGTAACAAAAGCATCCGCCTCCACCGAGCGTGCGCGCTCCAGCAAAAAACTTCCTGATCCGCCACACAAAGCCACTTTTCTGACCGGCCGGCCCAAAAACCCCGAATGCCTGACCACAGGAATGCCCAGGCTTGTTTTGACCATGGCCAGAAAGGCCTCCTCCGGGAGCGCCTCCCCCAAATATCCGTAAACGCCCGATCCGGCCTGATCAAAGGAATTATCCAGGGAATAAATGTCGTAGGCAACTTCTTCGTAGGGGTGACTCCCTTGCAAGGCGGCCACCACTTCATTCTGCAGGTAAGCGGGAAAAACCGTTTCGATACGGGTTTCCGGCTCCGAATGCACCACACCCTTTTCTCCGACAAAAGGCCTGGTGGTTTCACCCGCCCGAAAGGTTCCTTTCCCCTCAAGGTTATAAGAACAGCAGTCATAGTTTCCAATTTTGCCGGCTCCGGCCTCGAACAAAGCATCCCTGACTGCCGCCGCGTGGTTATCCGGACAAAAGGTCACCAACTTTTTCAGCAATCCCGCAGAAGCTTGCAGAACCTGCACCTCAGAAAGGCCCAGTTTTTCTGCAAGAATGTGATTCACACCGCGGCTTGCGTTGTCCAGGTTGGTATGGACTGCAACAATGCCGATGTCGTTTTTTACGGCATCGATGATGATTTTTCCCGTCGGATGGTTCCCGCTGATTTGTTTTATTCCCTTAAAAATCAGGGGGTGATGGGAAATAATGAGATCGCATTGCTTGTCAATCGCCTCCCTGATGACTTCCCGGGTAACATCCAGGCAAACCAGTGCACGCTTGATTTCCCTGCCTGGATCCCCGATCTGTAGGCCGGAATTGTCATAATCTTCCTGCAATGAAAAGGGGGCTGCCCGGTTCAGGATGCCTATCAGTTCGTCTATTCGCATACCGATGGGGTTTGGTTTCCCAAAGATAAAAAAAGAAGCTGTCAAACTATTGATTATATTTGAACCATGGGCTGGGCTCGTTTCCTTTTTTACCCTTTTGCTTTGCTTTACGGACTGATCGTCCAGGTCCGCCACAAGTGTTTCGACTGGGGCATCCTCCCCTCCGCCTCTTTCCCCGTTCCGGTAATCAGCGTTGGAAATCTCAGCACAGGAGGAACCGGGAAAACCCCGCATGTCGAGTACCTGATCCGGCTGTTGCATAGCGATTATCACCTGGCGGTTTTAAGCAGGGGTTACAAAAGGAAGTCCAGGGGCTTTGTTGAGGCCGGTCAGCAGGCAACTGTTTCACAAGTGGGTGACGAACCCCTTCAGATCAAAAAAAAATTCCCCGGGGTGGTGGTTGCGGTGCACGAAAGCAGGCGCAGGGGGATCCGGAGAATCCTCAAATTGCACCCGGAAGTCAGTATCATACTGCTGGATGACGCCTTTCAGCACCGCTTTGTAAGGCCGGGATTAAACATCTTACTCACAGAATATTACCACCCTTTTTACAAGAACTTCTTGCTTCCCTGCGGCACCCTGAGGGAACCCAAATCCGGTGCCCGAAGGGCAGATGTCCTGATTGTTACCAAGACCCCTCCGGTTTTTTCTCCACTCGACCGCCGGATCATCCTTCAGGCCCTGCGGCCTTACCGACTCAGCAAGGTGTTGTTCTCCCGTCTGACTTACCCGGCCTGGGTCCCTCTTAAACCGGATAAGCCGGCTGTACAGCAGGAAAACGTCAAGACCATTTTCCTTTTCACCGGAATTGCAAATGCCTCTGCCCTGGAGGAATACCTGAAAACATTCTGCAAGGAGTTGGTGGTGATCAAATTTCCCGACCACCACCAGTTCAAAACCAGGGACCTGGAAAAGATCAGAAAACAATACGAGGAAAGCCTCAGCCGGGAAAAAATACTCCTAACCACCGAAAAAGACACCATGCGCATGCAGAATCCGGCATTATTGAAGATACTGCAAGGGCTTCCCGTCTTTTACATACCCGTTGAGGTGCACTTTCAGGAAAAAGACCGCAAGGCATTCAATGCCTTGGTTTTAAACTACATCAACTCCTTTTCCAGGCCCTGAGCCCTTTGTCCCTCCCTGTCCATTTTTCCATTGCGTGATCAGAAGGTCTGCCAGCCGTGGCAGCTGTATAAACAGGTGGTCAGGGGAAAATAAACAGGCGGACCCTGTGAGGCCCGCCTGCCGGGATGTTTTTTCAGCCCTTGTCTAAAAGGGAAGATCGTCTTCCTCTGCCGATTGTTCCGCCTCTGAAGCACCTTTGGGATAGTCCCCGTCAGATGGGGGCATCGAGCCGCCCTGATCACGGCCTCCGACAAAGGTCATGTTCTCACCAACCACTTCGGTAATATAGCGCTTCACACCGTCTTTATCGTCCCAGTTACGGGTCCGGATTCTTCCCTCAATAAAAACCTGCCGGCCCTTGGAAAGAAATTTCTCGGCCAGATCGGCCAGACCGCCCCAAAGCACCACATTATGCCATTCGGTTTCTTCTACTTTTTGTCCGTCCTGACCCTTATAAACACGATTGGTCGCCAGCGGAAAATTGGCTACCTTGGCCCCCCTTTCCAGGTTTCGAATTTCGGGGTCTTTTCCCAGGTTGCCCAATAAGATCACTTTGTTTACTCCTGCCATAATACCTTATTTTTTCAGTTAATAAATGAGATTCCCGCCCAAGTTACGCCCAAAATTCACCATTTGAAAAACGCCGGTGGGCTTTTTCGATGAACGGCCCCGGGGTTCGGTGCCCGATAATGGGAACCTTGACTGCGGGCCCTGGCTGATCCGGATACAAAGGTAAGGAATGTTTGTCTGAATCGGAATTATTCGGCGGCCGCATCCGAAAGAAAACTCAGCCGGGCCTGTTCATAAAAAGCTCAATCAACCTTGGTTTGGCAAGACCCTCAAAAGCATGTTCGTCGGATGGGGTAAAAACCCTGGCCAGTTCCCCGGATTTTTCGGAAGAGACCCGGACACGGTAAAAGTTTGCATGTATGGTCTGGTGCGTCAACTGATGCTTCAGATAAACCGGTGCATTCGTGAAAACAAAATCCCCCGGTTCCGGAAAGAGGGTTTTCCACCAGGAAAGGCTCAACAAATCCTCTCCCTGCAAAGGTCCGCCGGTTTCCAAAAGGGGCAGTTCATAAAGGTTTTTCCAGATATCGTTTCCGGTCCGTTTCTGAATAAAAAAACGGGATGGATCCGTAACGAAAAACAAGAAGTAATGAAAGTACCTGGCCCTTGATTCCATTTTTGGTTTTCTGACAGGGTATGACCCAACCGAACCTTTCAAAAAGGCCAGACACTCCCTGTTAAACAGGCATTGAACGCAGAGGGGGCCGACCGGCTTGCACATCAGGGACCCAAAATCCATCAGGGCCTGGTTGAAATCGCCCGGATTTTGGGGATCCAACAAGGCAGAGGCCAGTTCATGAAAGGCCCTTTTGCCCCTGGCGGAATCGATGTTTTCCCCCAGGGCGAAAATCCGCGAAAGCACCCGGTATCCGTTGCCGTCAATGGCGACAACGGGCTCCTGGAAAGCCATTGAAGCAATGGCCGCGGCGGTGTATGGCCCAACACCTTTTACCGCCAACCACTCCCCGTATGACCCGGGAAGCAGCCCGCCCCCCTGGCAAACCATTTCCCGGGCTGCCTGGTGCAGGTTCCGCGCCCGTGAGTAATACCCCAGTCCCTGCCATTGCCTAAGCACCTCTCCCTCTGTCGCGGCAGCAAGAGTCCGCACATCGGGGAAGGAATCCATAAACCGCAGAAAATAAGCAACACCTTGATCGATACGCGTTTGCTGAAGAATCACTTCAGAAATCCATATCAAATAGGGATCGGTGGAATGCCTCCAGGGAAGCTGGCGTTTGTTTTGGGAAAACCATGAAAGAAGCCGGGAAGAAAAGTCCATCGAACAGTGACTAAAACGTCGTTATCAGTTAGAAACCATTTAATTAATTCTGGTAAAATTACGGTTTTTGTTTCCTTGTAATGATAAAAAAGTTATCTTTGCAAGCCAAATCCAAGGATAATTTGTTCAAAATAACCACCATTTCTTATACATTAAAATGCAAATCTCATGACTAAAGCTGAAATTGTAACGGAAATTGCCAACAAAACAGGAATTGAAAAGGTTGCGGTCCAGGCAACCGTGGAAGCCTTTATGAACACCGTTAAAAACTCCCTCGTAAAAGGCGAAAATGTCTATTTAAGGGGTTTTGGAAGTTTTATCATTAAGGAAAGAGCCGAAAAAACCGGAAGAAACATCTCAAAGAATACCACCATTATCATTCCGGCCCACAGTATTCCAGCCTTCAAACCTGCCAAAGAGTTTGTCGGTGAAGTAAAAGAATCAGTAAAAGTTTAAAGAAACGAACATGCCAAGCGGAAAAAAAAGAAAACGTCACAAGATGGCAACCCATAAGCGCAAAAAACGCCTGAGAAAAAACAGGCACAAGAAAAAATAATGCGCTTATAGTAAGTACGTTGCAACCACCCCTTTCTTATTCTAAATGACATAACGCCGATTCCGGCGTTATGTGATTTTGTTTAAACACACCGAAACCCGGTGTATGTATCCTTCCCCCATTCATTTTTAAACCAATAATGGATGATGAACCTATTAAAGTATCTCAATTGTGAACAAAGAGCTAATTATTGATTCCAACCCTTCGGAGGTTGTGATGGCTTTGCTTGAGGACAAACTCCTGGTGGAGTTGCACAAAGAGCGAAGAAACAACAGCTTCTCCGTGGGCGACATTTACCTCGGCAAGGTGAAAAAGATCATCTCCGGGCTGAATGCTGCCTTTGTTGATGTAGGATACGAAAAAGATGCCTTTTTACACTATCTGGACCTGGGCAGCCAGGTCAACTCACTGAACAAATACACAAAGCTGGCCATGGCGGGAAAAACCCGTGTTCTTCCCATGGAAAATTTTATCCTTGAAAAGGAGATCGAGAAAACCGGCAAGATCACCTCGGTATTGACGGCCAACCAGCCCGTACTTGTTCAGATTGCCAAAGAACCCATTTCCACCAAGGGACCCCGTATCACCAGCGAAATGTCGCTGGCGGGAAGGTACCTGGTTCTGGTCCCCTTTTCCGACCGGATCTCCGTGTCACAGAAAATTCAGAGCGCCGAAGAAAAGAGCCGCCTGAAAAGGCTGGTTCTTAGTATCAAACCGAAGAATTTTGGTGTGATCATACGCACCGTTGCCGAAGGCAAAATGGTGGCCGACCTGGACGCTGACCTGAACAACCTGGTTTCAAAATGGTACAGTATCGCAGAGAAACTCTCAAATGCCAAACCCCCGAAAATAATCCTGGGTGAACTCAACCGTTCGTCTGCCATGTTGCGTGACATGCTCAATGAGTCATTCAACAATATTTATGTAAACGATTCGATTGTTTACGAAGAGCTGAAAGACTACATCAAAACAATCGCCCCTGAAAAAATCGACATACTCAAGCTTTATAAGGGAAGGCTCCCTGTGTTTGATCATTTTGGGGTTGAAAAACAAATCAAAGGTTCTTTCGGAAAAATCGTTTCCATTAAAAGCGGCGCTTACGTCATCATTGAACATACAGAAGCCCTGCACGTCATAGACGTGAACAGCGGGCACCGTATGAGCAATGAAAACAGTCAGGAAATCAATGCCCTTGAGGTCAACCTGGAGGCAGCGGCAGAGATTGCCCGCCAGCTGAGACTCAGAGACATGGGGGGTATTATTGTGGTGGACTTCATCGACATGGTCAATCCGGCAAATCGCCGGAAACTCTACGAAAGGATGAAGGATGAGATGAAAAAGGACAGGGCCAAACACAATATTTTGCCTCCAAGCAAATTCGGCCTTGTGCAAATAACCCGGCAACGGGTGCGGTCCGAAACCAATGTGGAGATCCTTGAAAAATGCCCTGCTTGCGATGGATCGGGCAAAATCAAGCCGAGTATTATCCTGCTCGATGAAATCGAGGGGAACCTTCGCTACCTGATTCAGGATCAAAACGAGCAATCCCTTACCCTCGTTGTCCATCCGTTCATTTATGCCTTTCTGACCAAAGGCCTTGTCTCCATCAAGTGGAAATGGTTCTTTAAGTACAAAAAGTGGATAAAAATAAGGCCATCCAATTCGTATCACTTCCTCGAATACCGGTTTTTCAACAAACTGGAGGACGAAATCAAGCTTTAATCGCTTGAAAAAAAACCGCGGGCATGCCGGGCGTTCTGATCAAGAATGCCTGATTTTCCCGCGGTTTTTGTTTTTAACGGGTTTCGCGTATCTTTGACCAAAGCCAAGAAAGGTAAACCAATGGACACTCCCGAGATCAAAGAGTTGCTGGAGAAAACAAAACATTTCTGCAGTTACCAGGAACGTTGCACCAAGGAAGTGCAGCGAAAACTGGTCATTTTGGGTGCCAGCGAAACACAGCGGGAACAAGTAATCGAAACCCTTCAAAAAGAAGGGTTTTTGGATGATGCCCGTTTTGCACACTTTTACGCCCATGGAAAATTCAGCAACAACCAGTGGGGCAAGGTGAAAATCCGCCTTGAGTTAAACAGCCGGGGCATTCCCTTCCAAACCATCCAGCAGGCCCTTGATGCCATCGATGCGAATGAATACCTGGGAGTCATCCAACAACTTGTGGAAAAGAAATATGAAACCCTGAAGGCAAAAAACGCCAGTCATATCAAGGAAAAAGTCGCATCATTCTGCACCCAGAAGGGTTATGAAGGTGACCTTGTCTGGCAAAGTGTAAAGGAGACCATCAAATAACCGGATTAAACAAATTCAACACCCATGATAACTACAGACGATCTGAAAGAATTGGAGAAGAGGCTGGAAGCCCTGAGGAGGTTTCTTTGACATTGACGGGAAAGAAGAATACATCAAGGAAGAAGAGAAGCTGACAGAGGCTCCGGACTTTTGGGATGATCCAAAGGAAGCCGAAAAGACCCTGAAGCAAATCAGCGAAACCAGGAAATGGACCGAAGAATATGATGAAGCCCGTCAAAAAACCGAGGACCTGAAGGTGCTTCTTGAGTTCTTTGAAGCGGGTGAAGGAAGCGAGAAAGAGGTAATGAAAAATTACCTGCTGGCCAAAAAAGCCCTCGACAAGCTGGAATTTCGCAAAATGCTCAGCAAGGAAGAGGATCGTTTCAATGCCATCGTAAATATCAACTCCGGAGCCGGGGGCACGGAGAGCCAGGACTGGGCTGAAATGCTGATGCGTATGTACCTCAGATGGGCGGAGCGTAACAATTACAAGACCAGGGTCCTGGATTTGCAGGAAGGCGATGGGGCAGGGATAAAAAGCACCTCTGTCGAAATAGAAGGTGAAAACGCCTTCGGTTATCTGAAAGGAGAAAACGGGGTCCACCGGCTTGTTCGTCTCTCCCCTTTCGATGCCAACCACAAACGGCATACTTCCTTTGCATCGGTTTATACCTACCCGGTGATCGACGATAACATACAGATTGATATCAATCCCGCTGATCTGAGTTGGGACACATTCCGGTCAAGCGGTCCGGGCGGACAAAATGTGAACAAAGTGGAAAGCGCCGTAAGGGTGAGGCACGCTCCCAGCGGACTGGTGGTTGAGTGCCAGGAGACCCGGTCCCAGGGTCAAAACAGGGAAAAAGCCCTGACCATGCTTAAATCTCAACTCTACGAAATAGAACTGAGAAAAAAGCGGGAGAAACTTCAGGAAATGGAAAGCACAAAGAAGCGAATCGAATGGGGGTCTCAAATACGGAACTATGTGTTCCATCCGTACAAAATGGTGAAGGATCTAAGAACCGGGGAGGAGACTTCCAATGTACAAAATGTAATGGATGGGGACATCGACGACTTTATCAAAGCCTATTTGATCGAATTCGCCTGAACGCAGGCAGACCCGATCTCTCAACATCAGCCCATTAAGGCGGCAGGACGACCCATATTGCTGATTTACAGACTGTTGTTTTTTTGATTCATGAGAAGCTTCCAACAAAATTCATAGTCTGTTTTTTCTCAGCCACTTACCGTCCCTTGGTTAATAACTTTCAGGCTTTGTTAATAAACTAGCTTTTTTTCCCAGCATTTTGTTCTTTATCTTCGCTATTCAATACGTCATTTTAACAAAATTTCACATTTGGGTTTTGTTACCCCGGACGTGTTTTTCCTGAAAAAGGTTTAAAAACAATGCGCAATGGACGAAAAGCCGGTATTGAAGAATACGTCAGACAACACCAAACAGACAGGTGATACGAAAAATTTATATAAAGAAGTGCTGGGCCAGCGAACCAGGCCGGAACCAGCCAGAGAGGAATTGATGGAAGAACAACAGTTAAGCATTCAGGATACGGCCACGGAAAAAAAGGCATACGACTTCAATGAAGCCTTAAAAAAGACAACCGAGTATTTTGGAGGGGATAGCCTGGCCGCCGGAGTTTGGATCAACAAATATGCCTTAAAGGATTCCAGTGGTAAACTTTTTGAGCTCACCCCGGATCATATGCACCGGCGCATTGCCCGTGAAATCGCCCGCATTGAAAAAAGATACCCGAATCCCATGGCGGAGGAGGACGTCTTTCAACTTTTGAAAAACTTCAAATACATCGTTCCCCAGGGCAGTCCGATGGCCGGGATAGGCAACCCTTATCAAATCGGGTCACTATCCAATTGTTTTGTTATCGGAAACAAGGGCGAAGCCGACTCTTACGGGGGCATAATGAAAATCGATGAGGAGCAGGTCCAGCTGATGAAACGCCGGGGTGGGGTTGGTCACGACCTGTCACACATCCGCCCCAAGGGCAGCCCGGTTAAAAACAGCGCCCTGACCTCTACGGGGCTTGTCCCCTTTATGGAACGATATTCCAATTCCACCCGCGAAGTGGCCCAGGATGGGCGCCGCGGTGCACTGATGCTAACGGTGTCTGTAAAGCATCCTGATGCGGAAGGTTTTATTGATGCCAAGCTGGAACAGGGCAAGGTAACCGGGGCGAATGTTTCGGTAAAGATTACAGATGCATTCATGCAAGCGGTACTCAGCGACAAAGAGTTTACCCAGCAATACCCGATTAACGCAGAAAACCCCACATATATAAAGCGCATCCGGGCCAGGGAGCTATGGAAAAAAATTGTTCACAATGCCTGGAAATCAGCTGAACCAGGCATCCTTTTCTGGGATACCATCATCGGGGAATCAATCCCCGACTGCTATGCTGACATGGGCTTTACAACGGTTTCCACCAATCCATGCGGTGAAATACCCCTTTGCCCTTACGACAGCTGCAGGTTGTTGGCCATTAATCTGTTCAGTTATGTGGACAATCCTTTTACCCCCTCCGCCACCTTCAATATGGGTTTGTTCAGGGAGCACGTGGCCCATGCCCAAAAAATCATGGATGACATCATCGACCTGGAATTGGAAAAAATCGATGTCATTTTAAACAAAATCAAGTCCGATCCCGAAGATCTGCGGGTTAAAAGCGTGGAGATCGATCTGTGGGAAAAGATTCGCGCCAAATGCATAGAGGGGAGGCGAACCGGAATAGGAATTACCGCGGAGGGGGATATGCTTGCCGCCCTTGGTTTTCGTTATGGCACAGAAGAATCCAACGAATTTTCGGTCAATATCCACAAGGCCCTGGCCCTCGAGGCCTATCGTTCCTCCACCAGGCTGGCTGGTGAAAGAGGGGCCTTCCCCCTGTATGACGCAGCCCGGGAAGAGTCCAATCCGTTCATTCAGAGGCTCAGAGATGCCGATCCGACACTGTACGAAGAAATGAAAAAGAACGGGCGCAGAAATATCGCCCTGCTCACCATTGCCCCAACAGGAAGCGTCTCCCTGCTCACACAAACAACATCCGGCATTGAACCCGTCTTTATGGTCGCCTATAAACGGAGAAAAAAAGTGAACCCGAACGACAAAAATGTACGGGTCGATTTCGTGGACGAGGTGGGCGACCACTGGGAAGAGTTCAATGTGTTCCACCACCGCTTCGTCGATTGGCTCCGGGTGAATGGATATGACGTGGAAGAGGTAAGGCATTTGAAAGACAACGCCCTGAGCGCCATAATTGAGAAATCGCCTTTCCACAAAGCCACGGCGAACGATGTTGACTGGGTGTCTAAAGTTCATATGCAGGGCGCGGTGCAAAAATGGGTCGACCACTCAATCAGCGTAACAGTGAACGTTCCCGAAAATGTCAGTGAAGAGCTTGTCGGAAAGATCTATGAAACCGGGTGGAAAAGCGGTTGCAAGGGAATTACCGTATACAGGGATGGTTCAAGGTCGGGTGTACTGGTCAAGGATCCCTCCAAGAGTGCCGAAGACAATGAATTCAAGGAAACAACGGCTCCCAAAAGGCCCAAAGAACTGGAGGCAGTCATTGTCCGGTTCAATAACGACTCCGAAAAATGGCTGGCGGTGGTTGGCATATTGCACGACCGCCCCTATGAGGTTTTTACCGGTAAATCAGAAGGGTTTTACCTTCCAACCCACGTTGAAAAGGGATGGGTCATTAAAAATAAATTGGACAACGGGGATAAACGCTACGACTTCCAATTCCTGGACCGCGACGGGTACAAAGTGACCATAGAGGGCCTTTCCCGCTCTTTCCACAAGGAATACTGGAATTACGCCAAGCTCATCTCCGGGGTGCTCCGGCACGGAATGCCCCTTCCTTCAGTCATTGACGTCATTGAAGACCTGAATCTCGACAGCGACCGCCTGCATACCTGGAAAAACGGGGTGGTCAGGGCATTGAAAAAATTCATTCCCGACGGCACCAAGGCCCATGGCCGCACTTGCAACAACTGCAAGGAAGAGTCTGTAATCTACCAGGAAGGCTGCCTGACCTGTACAAGCTGTGGAGAAAGCAAATGCGGGTAATCACTACTGAATGTAAATACCCTCTCCGACCCCGATCGGCAATCCAAGCCCATACCAAACGAACAACATGATGACCCACATCACAAACAGAATGACTGCATAGGGAATCAACAGGGAAACGATGGTCCCGATTCCGATGTTTTTATTGTATTTGTGGATCCAGCCCAGCAGGAGGGGAAAATAAACGTACAGGGGTGTAACGCAATTGGTGATCGAATCTCCCACCCTGTACATGAGCTGGACAAAAGCCGGGCTATAGTTCAGCTGTGCAAGCATGGGAATAAATATCGGGGCAAAAATGGCCCACTTGGCCGATCCACTGCCCAGAAAAATATTCAGCAAAGCAATCAGGATCATAAAAAGGGTAAACATCACCGGTCCGGTGAGCCCGGTCGACTCCAGCACCCCGGCTCCACCTATGGCAAGAATGGTATCGAGGTTGGACCAGCTGAAAAGATTAATGAACTGAGCAACCACAAGCATCAGGACAATGTAGCCTGATAGTTCTTTCATCCCGTGCTCCATGTGTTTCAGAATGTCGTTCGGTACTTTGATGGATCCGGTCACTTTCCCGTAAAAGTAGCCTGGGATGGCAAAGAAAAAGAACAGAATGGGAATCAATCCCCGCAAAAAAGGCGACGGAACAATGCCTCCTGTAACCTGGTTTCGCAGTGGTGCCCCCACGGGGGCCACCAGAATAATAATGATGACAGAATAGATCAGCAAAGCAAGTCCGGCCCTCTTTAAACCCTTCTTCTCAAGCGGGGTCAGGCTGCCGTCGCTCACTTGCAAATCAACTTCCCCCGTGATGGAAAACTTTTGGCAACTGGGAATCGTGAACCTTCGGGCAATGAAGGCACCGCCCAAACCAAGAAGAAATGTCGAGGCAATCATAAAATACCAATTGGCGGTGGCGCTGACTTCCGTGGCATTGGGCATCTGGGAGGTAATCTGGGTGCTGATGCCGGCCAATAAAACATCCGTTCCGGCAATAAAGAAGTTGGCGGTGAATCCGGCCGTAGCCCCGGCATAACCCGCAATTAATCCGGCTATGGGGTGCAGGCCCATTTGTGCAAAGATCAGCGCGGCAATGGGGGGAACAATAACAATGCCGGCGTCCGATCCAATGTTCCCACAGGCACCGATGATAAAGATCACGGGCAAGACAATCTTTTTGGGAACGGCAAAGGCCACGGTACGCATGGCCACGGCCAAAAGGCCGCTGCGCTCTGCAATCGACACACCCATCAACATGACGAGGACCAATCCAAAGGGCGCAAAATGCGCAAAGTTGGTAACCATTTCCTCCAGAAACCGCCTCAGGCCCTCGCCCGAAATCAGGTTCTGGGCCTCTACAAGGCTACCCGTGTCGGGGTGAACGGCACTGACCCCAAAAAATGCAGAAATGGCACTAACCAGAACAATGAAGATGCATATCCAAACGAACATCCAAAACGGATGGGGCAACTTATTGCCCATTTGCTCCACCCAGCGCAAAAAACCTTTTGAACCGGTATCAGCCTGCCCGCCATTATCCGCGGACTGAGATCCTTCACCCCTGGCAGGGGCATCACTTCCATTTGTCATAGGGTTAAGTTTAAATGGTCCGACCAAGGCGACAAAAATACAATTTTTTTATTGCGAAGGAAACATCTGCCCCATCGGAAGATTCGGCAACACAAAAAAAACCCGGCCTGAAAATCAGGCCGGGTTTTTTGGCGTGGCAAAAACCTATGCTTCTTCCTTTTCTTCCTCTTCGTAAGCTTTCAGTAGTTGATCCTGCACATCCCCGGGTACCTGCTGGTATTCGGCAAACTTCATCCCGTAGGTGGCCCGGCCGCTTGTAAGCGAACTAAGGGTGGTCGAATACCGGTTCATCTCTGCCAGAGGCACCCTGGCGCGAATCTTCTGGTACCCGCCCTCACTGTCCATCCCCATGATCAGGGCACGCCTTCCCTGAAGGTCGGTCATCACATCGCCCATTTTCTCCTCCGGCACCATCACTTCCACATCGTAAATGGGTTCCATGATCTTGGGTGCTGCATTTTTAAAGGCTTCCCTAAAGGCATTCCGTCCGGCCAACTTAAAGGATATTTCATTCGAATCAACCGGGTGCATCTTTCCATCATAAACATTAACAATAATATCCCTGGCGTACGAACCCGTGAGCGGTCCCTCCTCGATCTTCTCCATCACCCCTTTGAGTATGGCAGGCAAAAACCTGGCATCAATGGCACCACCGACAATACAATTATGGAACATCAGCTTACCGCCCCAGGGCAAATTATGTTCGTCCCTTCCACGAATCGGAAACTCGGTTTGATCGGGCTTCCCTTCAGTGTATGGCTCGATCATTATATGCACTTCCCCGAACTGGCCGGCACCACCCGATTGCTTTTTGTGGCGATAGGTAGCCTTGGCCGGCTTGGTAATGGTTTCACGATAGGGGATTTTCGGCGCGTAATACTCTATGGGAACCTTGTATTGGTTTTCGATCATCCACTTGGCCACATTCAGGTGCATTTCGCCCTGGCCTGAGAAAATGATTTGCTTCAACTCTTTTGAATGTTCAAAAACCAGGGTGGGGTCTATATTGTTCAGTTCCTTCAAAATGGTCGCCAGCTTTTCTTCGTCGGCTGTATTTTGTGCCTTCACTGCGGTACGGAACTTGGGATCCGGGTATTCAATCGGAGAGACCATTACCCCCTGATTCTTGGGAGAGGTCAGGGTATTGTTGGTGTTGGTGTCTTTCAGTTTGATGGTGGCGGCAATATCGCCGGGGAACACCTTCTCGACCTTCTGGCGGTTCTTCCCGGCAACTAAAAAGAGTTGGGAAAGTCTTTCCTTGGAATCGGTGTTGGCGTTGATCATATCAATGGCTTCAGACAGGGTCCCGTCAAAAACCCTGAAAAAAGACAGCTCACCCAAATGAGGTTCAACGGCGGTTTTGAACACAAGGGCAATCGGCGGATTGGCAGGATCATGCTTCAGCTCTGCCCCATCAGTGGTTTTGGTTGGTGGCACCTGAAGCGGGGAAGGAAGGTTCTCAAGCACAAACTCCATGAAACGGGAAACCCCCTGGTTGTTTTTGGCCGAAGTGCACAATACAGGAAACATCGTCCGGGTAGCAATGCCCTGGTTGATCCCTTTTGCCAACTCCTCATCGCTCAGGGTACCGTTTTCAAAAAAGACTTCCATCAGGGCCTCTTCACTTTCGGCCGCTGCTTCAATAATGGCATTGCGAAAGCCTTCGGCCTTTCCCTTTTCTCCCTCAGGAATGTCAAGGATTTCAGGGTTTCCGCCACCGGCTGGAAATTTATACATTTTCATTTTCAGTACATCGATGATGCTGTCGAATCCATGGCCCTGATTCACCGGATATTGGGCAACAATGGCACGGTCCCCGAACTGGGTCTTCAACTGCCTGAGGCTTTCTTCAAAATTGGCCTTTTCGTGCTCCAGTTGGTTCACCAGAAAGACCACGGGTTTTTCAAGACGTGTAACCTGGCGCCAGGTAATCTCGGTCCCCACCTCAACCCCGTTCTGGGCGTTGATCACCATAATGGCTGTATCCGCAACTTTCAATCCTGCAACCACTTCCCCTATGAAGTCATCAAAGCCAGGCGCATCAATGATGTTTATTTTTTTTCCGCCGTACTCAGCATATAAAACCGTTGAAAAAACCGAGGCCTGGCGTTCGAGTTCAATTTCCCTGTAATCAGAAACAGAATTCTTGTCATCGACTGACCCCCTTCGGTTAATGACGCCCCCCTCGAACAGCATGGCTTCAGCCAGGGTTGTTTTCCCAGCCTTGGCCCCACCGATCAGGGCGATATTTTTTATTTCATTCGTTTGATAGATTTTCATGTGTGTATGTTTAATATGATTGACGATTGCGAAATTTCAGCAGGAAATACCATTTTTTGCACCAGGTCGGGAACTTTTCCGAAACCTGATGCAGGGCAGCAAAAGCCCCCCAAAAAAGTGGCTAAAGTTAAAAAAAAACTGCGAAGGAACGATAAAAAGCGTCCCAATTTTTATTCCCGCAGAAACTTTTACAGGGAAAACCGGATCAGCTTCACAAAGGTATCCATCCTTGTCTGGATGTCATCAAAGGTGATCTCCTGCAGTCGCTCTGTTCCGAATTTTTCCACCGAAAAACTGGCGATCACGGATCCGTATGCAAGGGCACTCTTGAGGGTTTCAAATGAGGTGTCCCCGGCTCTTGCAATGTATCCCATGAAACCTCCTGCAAAGGAATCACCGGCTCCCGTGGGGTCAATCACTTCATCCAGGGGCATGGCAGGTGCCAGAAATACTTCCTTTTCGGAAAACAACATGGCCCCGTGCTCCCCCTTTTTTACGATCAGGTATTTTGGTCCCATGGCCCGGATCTTTTTTGCAGCCCTTGTCAGGGAGTATTCCCCCGAAAGCTGCCGGGCCTCCTCATCATTGATGGCCAGCACATCAACCAGCCGAAGAACATCAATGAGGTCATCCCAGGCGGTATCCATCCAGAAATTCATGGTATCCATACAGATCAGTGCCGGTTTGGGGCTCATCTGTTCGATCACCCTTTTCTGAATGCCGGGGGTCAGGTTGCCCAGCATCAGGTAGGGGCTGTTGCTGTATGAAGGGGGTAAAACGGGATCAAAACCGGCAAGAACATTCAGCTCCGTAACCAGCGTATCCCGCCGATTCATATTCGTATGGTATTTCCCTGACCAGAAAAAGGTCTTTCCTTCAGGGATCACCTTAATACCCTGAATATCAATATGTCGGTCTTTGAACAACTGAAGGTATTCGCGGGGGAAATCCCCCCCTACCACCGAGGCCAGTTTAATGTCTCGGGTAAGCAGGCTGGCGGCCAATCCAATATAGGTACCCGCCCCGCCAAGAATTCGGCCTGTTTTCCCAAAAGGACTTTCCACCTCGTCAAAGGCAACTGTTCCGATAATTAACAAACTCATAAATTCAAAAGGATTAATGGTTGAGCCGGACCGACAATTCGGCGATCCGCCTGCCAAGTTTCCGCCCTTTTTCCAGGAAGGCATCCGACAAGCCCCCATCGGGGAGGAAAGGGGGCTCCCCTACGATGCCGGATGCACCAAACGGAGACGTCCAATCCGGACCTCCGGCCACGATCATCCCAAAAATAAGCATGGATTGAAGGATGTTCATCTGGGTTAACTCTTCCCCTGCTGAAATGCCACCGGCCGTGACAAATGCAGCGCCAATTTTGTCTTTTAGCGGCATGCCTTCAAAAGGCCATGAAGCAATAAACTGTTGTACCTGGGGGGCGACATTGGCGTTATGTACGGGACTTCCGACGATGATCGCATCGGCATCCACCAAATCAAGGATGGTGGTCTGATCCACTGTCTTCAGGGAAACAACGACGCCTTCCGCATCCATGGCCCCTTCAGCGACGGCCTCAGCCATGGCCCGGGTGTTGCCGGTTTCACTATAATACGAAATTAGAATCCGGGTCTGGCAAGGGGCATTCAGGCACCAACCCATGATCATCAAGGTCAACATGAGGAAGTAAGCGGGCTTCATAATGGAATCGGTTTTAATAAACTACTCAACGGTAACTGATTTGGCCAGATTTCTCGGTTGATCCACATTGCATCCGCGTAGGACAGCCATATGATATGACAACAATTGCAAGGGGATGGTGGCAATCAGGGGAACGAATATTTCGTCGGTTTCGGGGATTTCAATGATGTAATCGGCCAGTTCCCGAACCACCTTATCTCCTTTGGTAATCAGGGCAATAACAATTGCTTTTCTGGCCCTCAGTTCCTGTATGTTGCTCACCAGCTTGTCGTAGCTCCCTTTTTTCGTGGCAATCACCACGACAGGCATGTTTTCATCGATCAGGGCGATGGGCCCGTGTTTCATTTCAGCCGCGGGATAGCCTTCGGCGTGGATGTAGGAAATTTCCTTCAGCTTTAACGCCCCCTCCAGGGCAACAGGGAAGTTGTATCCCCGTCCCAGGTAAAGAAAGTTTCTCACATCCTTGAAAACCGCGGCAATTTCCTGTACCACCGTATCCGTACCCAGAACCTGTTCGGCCATCTGCGGAATGAGCTCCAGCTCATTGATCAATTGGTGGAAGCGTGGGTTGGAGATGGAGCCCTTTTTATGGGCGATGCTGAGGGCCATTAAAGCGAGAACCGTTACCTGTGCGGTAAAGGCCTTGGTGGAGGCCACCCCGATTTCGGGTCCGGCATGGGTGTAAGATCCGGCATGGGTTGCCCGGGCAATGGAAGAACCAACCACATTGCAGATTCCAATAATGGTGGCCCCTTTGGAGCGGGCCAGTTCGACGGCTGCAAGGGTGTCTGCCGTTTCGCCCGACTGGCTGATGGCAATCACCAGGTCGTCCTCATAAAGAAC
>JAWLHS010000023.1:0-18925 GCA_041690235.1 Bacteroidales bacterium | reverse complement strand
GACACATTGTTACAATAGAATTCTCTAACGGGCCGGAAACTGACCGGTCCACAAACAAGTACAACATGGAAGTTTTAATTAAGCCCCTGATAACCGAAAAGATGACGGCGGTTACCGAAAAGTTCCCCAACCGTTACGGCTTCGTTGTTGACAAGCGGGCAACCAAAGGTCAGATCAAACAAGCCGTTGAAGAGATGTACGGTGTTTCTGTTGCATCTGTCAATACCATGGTTTTTCTCGGAAAACGCAAATCGCGGTTTACCCGTACGGGCTTGCAGAGCGGTAGAAAAAATAGTTTTAAAAAGGCCATCGTTACTGTGAATGAAGGCCAAAACATTGATTTTTACAGCAATATCTAAGTATAAATGGCTTTAAGAAAATTCAAACCAACCACACCCGGACAGCGCAACAAGGTGATTAGTGCGTTCGAAGAAATAACCGCCTCCAAACCAGAGAAGAGTCTGGTGGTTGGGATACACAAATCAGGGGGCAGGAATAACAAGGGTAAAATGACCATGCGTTATCTGGGCGGTGGCCATAAAAGGCGGTACCGCATCATTGATTTTAAACGTGATAAGGATGGCATTCCTGGTGTGGTCAAAACCATAGAATATGATCCGAACCGGTCGGCCCGAATCGCCCTGATCTTTTATTCGGATGGCGAAAAACGGTACATCATTGCCCCCAACGGATTGAAGGTTGGCCAGACGATTGTTTCAGGTGCCAATTCAAGCCCTGATATTGGCAACACCCTCTTTTTGTCGGATGTACCCCTGGGTACAGTGGTTCACAACATTGAGTTGAATCCGGGCCAGGGCGGGCGGATGGCACGAAGTGCCGGTTCTTATGCCCAGCTGACTTCACGCGAGGGCAAATACGCCGCTTTGAAACTTCCTTCCGGTGAAATCAGGCAGGTGCTTGTTACCTGCAAGGCAACCATTGGCAGTACTTCGAATCCGGACCATATGCACGAGGTTTCAGGTAAGGCCGGCCGCAGCCGATGGCTCGGAATACGGCCACGCACCCGTGGTGTAGCCATGAATCCTGTGGACCATCCCATGGGAGGTGGAGAAGGACGCGCCTCGGGTGGCCACCCAAGAAGCCGTAAAGGCCTTCCGGCAAAAGGCTTTAAGACCCGTAACAAGAAAAAGGCATCCAACAGGCTTATTGTTGAAAGAAGGAAAAAATAAGCGATTGTTCACAGGAAAAAAACAAATCATATGAGCCGTTCATTAAAAAAAGGACCTTATATCAATTACAAGCTCGAGCGGAAAGTGCTGGCCATGGCGGGTGGCACGAAAAAGTCCGTGATCAAGACCTGGTCAAGGGCTTCTATGATCTCTCCCGAGTTTGTGGGTCAGACCATAGCCGTTCACAATGGCAACAAGTTCATTCCGGTTTATGTAACCGAGAACATGGTAGGCCATAAGTTGGGGGAATTTGCTCCTACGCGCATATTCCGGGGTCATGCAGGGAAAAAAGACAAAGGCAAAAAATAAAATAACCTTAGAAAAATGGGATTAAGAAAACATTTAAGGGCTGAAAAACTCAAAGAGGAGAGAAAGACGCAGTATTGCGCCAAACTGAACAACTGTCCGACCTCCCCCAGGAAAATGCGCCTCGTCGCTGACCTGATCCGGGGGAAAGAAGTGAACCAGGCCCTCGGTATCCTGAGATACACCAAGAAAGAAGCTGCGCAACGTTTGGAGAAACTCTTGTTGTCGGCCATTGCTAACTGGCAAAGCAAGAATGAGGGAGTGCGTTTGGAAGAGAGCAATCTGTTTGTCAAAACGATCTTCGTTGACAGTGGCCGTGTTTTGAAACGGCTTCGTCCCGCCCCTCAGGGCCGTGCATACCGGATCAGAAAACGTTCCAACCATGTGACCCTTTTTGTTGACAGTAAAGTTAAAAACGATTAAATAGTTTATAATGGGACAAAAGACAAATCCAATTGGCCTGAGGCTGGGTATCATCAAGGGTTGGGACTCCAACTGGTATGGTGGCAATAAATATGAAGGCAAACTTGTGGAAGATCAGAAGATCCGCCAGTACCTGAATGCCCGTTTGGCAAAGGCCGGTATTTCCAAAATAATCATTGAGCGGACCCTTAAGTTGGTTACCGTTACCATCAATACCGCCCGACCTGGTATCATTATCGGGAAAGGCGGCCAGGAGGTTGACAAACTGAAGGAAGAATTAAAGAAACTGACCAATAAGGATGTTCAGATCAACATCAGTGAGATCAAACGCCCTGAATTGGATGCTTTTCTTGTTGCTCAGAATGTGGCCAAACAGATTGAAGGCCGCATTTCTTTTCGCCGGGCTGTAAAAACCGCCATTTCTTCCACCATGCGACTGGGTGCTGAAGGAATCAAGGTGACGGTCAGTGGCCGTGTTGGCGGTGCCGAGATGGCCAGAAGCGAGACATACAAGGAAGGACGAATTCCGCTTCATACCTTGCGTGCGGATATCGACTACGCCCTGTGCGAAGCCCATACCACTTACGGGCGTATCGGGGTGAAGGTCTGGATCTGCAAAGGGGAGGTTTTTGGGAAGAAAGATCTGACCCCATTTATTGAGGAGCCCACCAAAGGAAGGCCTGCCCCGGGAGGAGGCAGTGGCCGTTTCAAGGGAAGGCGGAAGAAATAAGCGCGATTGTTCATTTTGAATAGAAAAGGATAAGAATCATGTTACAGCCAAAGAAAACCAAATTCAGGAAGCAGCAGAAAGGCCGCATGAAGGGTAATACCAAACGTGGAGCCGAGCTGTCATTCGGGTCATTCGGGATCAAAGCCCTCGATAGTTGCTGGCTGACCGGCCGACAAATTGAAGCTGCCCGTCAGGCCATCACCCGTTTTATGAAACGTGAAGGACAATTGTGGATCCGCATTTTCCCGGATAAGCCAGTAACCAAAAAGCCTGCCGAGGTACGGATGGGTAAGGGTAAAGGTGCGCCGGAATATTTCGTTGCCAGGGTGACCCCCGGAAGGGTTCTTTTTGAGGCAGAAGGTGTTACACTGGATGTTGCCAAGGAAGCCATGCGCCTCGGGGCACAGAAGCTTCCGATCCTTACCAGGTTTGTGGTTAGAAGGGACTTTGTTGAATAATAATGATTTTTTAATCGGAATAAAATTTGTAACTTTGCAGCCTTTTTGCAGGGGATATAGGACCAACGCAGCCGTTACCTGTCTGGATTTTCCTCTTAATGCCAACCGGTTCGCCGGGGGTTATCCGGCTGACAAAAATTAAATTCACGCCAAAATGAAGCAGAACGTAATTCGTGAAATGTCAACCAGTGAGCTCAGGGAGCGCTTGGATGAGGAAAAAAAACAGCTGCGGAAACTGAAAATGAACCACGCTGTTTCCCCCCTTGAAAATCCCATGAAGATCCAGGTCTATCGGAAAACCGTGGCCAGGATCCTGACCGAGATTCACAAGCGGGAAAATGAAAAACAATCATAAAGGAAATATCTGAAATGGAAACCAGAACCCAAAGAAAAGAACGAGTTGGCCTCGTAGTTAGCAATAAAATGGAAAAGTCCATCGTGGTTGAGGTTCAGCGCCGGGTAAAGCACACCATGTACGGGAAATTCGTGAAACGCACGTCCCGCTTCATGGCCCATGACGAAAAGAACGAATGCAATCCGGGTGATACGGTTCGCATTATGGAAACACGGCCCCTGAGCAAGAACAAATGTTGGAGATTGGTTGAAATACTTGAAAGAGCGAAGTAATTATGATACAGCAAGAATCACGACTTTCGGTCGCAGACAACAGCGGAGCCAAAGAAGTTCTTTGCATCCGTGTTTTGGGGGGAACCCGGCGTAGGTATGCAGGCATTGGGGATAAGATCATTGTTACGGTCAAAGATGCCCTGCCTTCTGGTAACGTAAAAAAAGGAACCGTGTCCAAAGCGGTTGTGGTGCGCACCAAAAAGCACGTTCGCAGGCCTGATGGCAGCTACATTCGCTTTGACGACAATGCCGTGGTGCTGCTCACTGCCAATGAAGAAATGCGGGGCACCCGGATTTTTGGGCCGGTGGCCCGGGAATTGCGCGAAAAACAATTTATGAAAATCGTCTCGTTGGCACCCGAAGTGCTTTAATGCGATAAAAACAAGCAATTATGCAAGCCAAATTTCATATAAAAAAAGGGGATACCGTAAAGATCATTGCCGGCAACGAGAAAGGTGCTGAAGGCAAGGTTTTGCTGGTAAACAAAGAAAAACGCCGTGCCCTGGTTGAAGGGGTAAATATGGTCAGTAAGCACACCAAGCCAAATGCGTCCAACCCCCAGGGAGGGATCGTAAAGAAAGAGGCAACCATTCATGTTTCCAATCTGATGCTTGTGGACTCCAAGGGAAATGCAAGCCGTATTGGGAGAAAAGCCGATGAAAACAATAAAATGGTTCGTTATTCCAAAAAGTCAGGGGAGGTAATTAAGTAATGAGCTATATTCCAAGAATAAAGAAAAGGTATACGGACGAGATCATTCCTTCTTTGATGGAGGAGTTCAAGTTCAAAAGCAGGATGCAGGTTCCGAAATTGACGAAGATCTGCCTGAATCAAGGGGTTGGCGCCGCCATTACCGATAAGAAAATCATTGAGTCGGCCATTGAGGAAATGACCCAGGTTGCCGGCCAGAAAGCGGTTCCCACCAAATCGAAAAAGGACATCTCCAACTTTAAACTGAGAAGGGGAATGCCCATTGGGGTTCGAGTTACCCTTCGTGGGGATAAGATGTACGAATTCCTCGACCGTTTGGTTGCCGTTTCACTGCCACGGATTCGTGACTTTAAAGGCATCAATGAGAAAGGCTTTGACGGAAGGGGAAATTTTACCCTTGGCGTGTCCGAGCAGATTATCTTCCCGGAGATCAATATTGACAAAGTGACCCGTATTGGCGGCCTCGATATCACCTTTGTTACGACGGCCAATACGGACAAGGAAGCGTTTGCCCTTTTACGCGAATTTGGTGTACCATTCAAAAACCTAAAAAATAAGACAGAATAATGGCAAAAGAATCAATGAAAGCCAGAGGGCTTAAAAGAGAAAAGCTGGTTGCCAAATATGCCGCCAAAAGGGCTGAATTAAAGGCCAATGGTGATTGGGAAGGGCTTCAGAAGCTTCCAAAGAACGCCTCTCCTGTCCGATTGCACAATCGCTGCAAACTTACCGGCCGGCCAAAGGGTTATATGCGTCAGTTCGGGGTTTCCCGAATCAATTTTCGTGAAATGGCCAATGCCGGATTGATTCCCGGTGTGACAAAATCCAGCTGGTAATTTTGAGTAACAAATACATACATTTATTCCGATGATAACCGATCCAATTGCAGATTATTTAACAAGAATAAGGAATGCCGTAAAGGCCAATCACAGGATTGTAGAAATTCCTGCATCAAGTCTCAAGAAGGGGATCACTCAGATTCTTTTTGAAAAGGGGTATATTCTCAATTATAAATTTGAAGAGGACAAGAAACCGGCAATGATTAAGATTGCCCTGAAGTATCACCCGGTAACAAAGCTTTCTGCCATCAATGAGATTACCAGGATAAGCAAGCCTGGTCTCAGGCAGTATTGCAGGGGTGACAATCTTCCCAGGGTTTTGAACGGGCTGGGGATTGCCATTATTTCCACTTCCAAGGGACTCATTACCGATAAAGAAGCCCGCAATCTCGGTGTGGGAGGAGAAGTAATTTGTTACGTTAGCTAAAGGAAAGGAACCATGTCAAGAATTGGAAAACAACCGATAAATATTCCCGCCGGGGTAGCCGTTTCAGTATCCGACAATAATATTGTTACTGTAAAAGGACCGAAAGGCGAGTTGAAGCAGGCCATTGATAAGGAAATCACACTGAAGGTGGAGGATGATGTAGTGACCCTTGAGCGGCCGTCAGAGCAGAAGCGGCATAAATCCCTTCATGGCCTCTACCGGTCATTGGTCAACAATATGATTACTGGTGTATCAGAGGGTTATAAGATTGTTCAGGAACTTGTCGGAGTTGGCTATAAAGCCTCTCACAACGGACAGCTTCTGGAGCTCTCCCTGGGATATTCACACGGAATCTTTTTTGAAGTTCCCAAGGAAATCAAACTGGATACCCTGACTGAAAGGGGGAAAAACCCCATTATTATTCTGGAATCGTACGATAAACAGTTGATTGGACAAGTTGCCGCCAAGATCCGCTCGTTGCGTAAACCTGAACCCTATAAGGGGAAAGGTGTTCGCTTCCAGGGCGAGGTCATTCGCAGGAAGGCCGGGAAAGCTGCAGCGGCCAAGTAATATTTAGTTCATTTTTAATCCATTATCAGGATGGCAACGAAAAATAAATTGGACAGGCGGACCAAAATCAAATACCGCGTCAGAAAAAAAATCAAGGGTAGTTCAGAAAAGCCCAGGCTCTCGGTATTCCGAAGCAATAAGGCCATTTATGCCCAGGTGATCAACGATCAGGATGGAAAAACCCTTGTATCGGCTTCTTCTTTTAGTAAGGAGCTGGACCAAAAACCCCTGACCAAGACCCAGGCCGCCAGGGAGGTTGGCAAATTGGTTGCTGAGAAAGCCAAGGGAGCTGGGATCGAAACCATTGTATTTGATCGCAACGGTTACCTTTATCACGGACGAGTTAAATCATTGGCAGAAGGCGCCAGAGAAGGAGGCTTAAAATTCTAAAGTTATGGCAAACGTAAATATCAAGAAAGTTAAATCCAGCGAGATTGAGTTTAAAGACAGGTTGGTCAGCATCCAGCGGGTTACCAAGGTAACAAAAGGGGGCCGGACTTTCAGCTTTTCTGCCATTGTGGTCGTTGGGAATGAAAATGGAGTGGTTGGTTATGGGCTTGGCAAGGCCAAGGAGGTAACAACCGCTATCAGCAAAGGCATCGATGATGCAAAAAAACATTTGATCCAGGTTCCTGTCTTTAGAGGAACCATTCCACACACCCAGGAAGGCAAATACAGTGGTGCGCTCGTTCTGGTCAAGCCTGCCGCCCATGGTGCAGGAGTGATCGCCGGTGGTGCCATGCGCGCCGTTCTGGAAAGTGTGGGCATTACCGATGTTTTGGCTAAATCCAAAGGTTCATCCAACCCGCATAGCGTTGTAAAGGCCACGATTGACGCCCTTCTCAAACTCAGGGATCCTTTTGCCGTTGCCCAGCAGCGTGGTGTGAGTCTGGAAAAAGTTTTTAACGGGTAATCAATTGAACCCTTGCCGGGTCTTTGTCGGACTGGACCATGTCCAAGCCGAGGGGTGCCGGAAAAAAAGAAAAATGATGAAGAAATATAAAATCGTTCAGATCAAAAGCAGGATTAGAAAGCCTGAAAAGCAAAAAAGGACTCTGGATGCCTTGGGTATCAGACGGATGAATTCCTCTGTGATCGTCAATGCCTCCCCACAGATTGAGGGAATGATCCAAAAGGTTCAACATTTGGTCCGCGTGGAAGAGGTCAAAGAGTAAACTGGAAATGTTCAACAATTAAAATTTGCACGATAAGATGGAATTAAGCAATCTTAAACCGGCCAAAGGCGCTGTGAAGAAAAATAAACGCATCGGAAGGGGAGAGGGCTCTACCCGGGGTGGTACTGCCACCAAAGGCCATAAGGGCGCTCAATCCCGGGCCGGGTATAAGCGCAAAGCAGGCTTCGAAGGCGGGCAGATGCCCCTTGCCAGAAGACTTCCCAAGTTCGGGTTTAACAACATGAACCGTGTTGAATACAATGCCGTCAATCTTGATGTGTTGCAAAGGCTTTCTGAAGAAAAAGGGCTTGAAGTGTTCGATCATCAGGTTTTTGTAGAGAACGGACTGGTTTCGCGCAGGGAGTTGGTCAAGGTATTGGGAAGAGGAAAACTATCGGCCAAACTTGATGTGAGTGCCCATGCTTTTTCAGCCTCCGCCATTAAAGCCATTGAAGCCAGTGGCGGTAAAGTAAATAAGATTTAAGAGCTAGGAAGAATGAAACGATTTATCCAAACACTCAAGAATATTTACCGCATTGAGGATTTGAGAATCAGGATTATCAATACCCTTGGTTTTATCCTGATTTATCGCCTGGGCTCTTTTGTCGTTCTTCCCGGCGTAGACCCAAGTCAGCTGGAGCAGTTGCAGGCACAGACTCAAGACGGATTGTTGGGTTTGCTGAATATGTTCTCGGGTGGTGCTTTTTCCAACGCATCTATTTTTGCCCTGGGAATCATGCCTTATATCAGTGCTTCCATTGTGATTCAGCTGCTTGGGGTTGCGGTCCCGTATTTCCAGCGCTTACAGAAGGAAGGAGAAAGCGGTCGGAAAAAGATCAATCAGATTACCAGGTATCTTACGGTGTTTATCACCGCTGCGCAGGCCCCTGCATACCTTGCGAATCTTGTCGGTCAGCTTCCTCCGGAGGCCATTTCCCCGTTTGACCCCGGCGCCACTTCGCCCACCACCTTTTTTATGATTTCCTCGGTGGTCATTCTGATTTCAGGTACCATGTTTGTTATGTGGCTCGGGGAGCGGATTACGGAGAAAGGAATTGGTAACGGTATTTCGCTGATCATCATGATCGGTATCATAGCCAACCTGCCTTTTGCTTTGTTCGCTGAATTCATTGCACGCATGGAAGAACAGGGAGGAGGCCTGGTGGTATTCCTTGCCGAATTGGTTATTCTGATGGGGGTTGTGGTGCTGACGATTTTGCTGGTGCAGGGAACAAGAAGAATCCCGGTGCAGTTTGCCAAGCGGATTGTCGGCAACAAACAATACGGTGGGGTCAGGCAGTACATTCCCCTGAAGGTGAATGCGGCCGGCGTGATGCCGATCATTTTTGCCCAGGCCATTATGTTTATCCCCATTACCCTTGCCGGGTTCTCTGAGGCCTTAAGTGGTTTTGCCGCCACCTTTTCTGACTTTACCGGATTTTGGTATAACTTTACATTTGCCACACTGATTATACTGTTCACCTACTTTTATACGGCAATTACCGTGAACCCCAATCAGATGGCTGAGGATATGAAAAAGAATGGTGGTTTTATTCCCGGGGTGAAACCCGGAAAGAAAACGGCTGAGTTTATAGATAATGTGATGTCAAAGATCACCCTGCCTGGTTCCATTTTTCTGGCCTTTGTTGCCATTATGCCGGCCCTGGTCAGTTTGATGGGCGTAACCGGACAGTTTGCCCAGTTCTTTGGAGGCACTTCCCTGCTGATTATGGTAGGGGTTGTATTGGATACCCTGCAACAGATTGAAAGCCATTTGCTGATGCGTCATTACGATGGTTTGACCAAATCCGGCAGGATCAAAGGGCGGTCCTCACAGATGGGAATGACGGGCTAATAGCCAAATAAATGATTCAATATAAGACCATCGAAGAGATTGAGTTAATCAGAGAGAGTTCTTTGCTTGTTGCGAAAACATTGGCCGAGGTGGCCACCCTTATCCGACCGGGGGTCACCACCCTTGAGCTGGATCGGGTTGCTGAGACTTTTATCCGGGATCATGGTGCCGTGCCTGGCTTTAAGGGGTATCACGGATTTCCGTTTACGCTGTGCATATCTCCGAACGAAGTGGTTGTACACGGTTTTCCAGCTGATAAAGAGCTGAAGGAAGGGGATATCATCTCTATCGATTGCGGGGTGCTGAAAAATGGTTTTTATGGTGATTCTGCTTACACCTTTGCGGTCGGAGAAATTCATGAATCGGTCAGGCGGCTGATGAAAACAACTTATCGCTGTCTGAAGATTGGGGTTGAAATGGCTGCTGAAGGAAATTGCGTGGGTGATATATCTTCTGCCATACAGGAACATGCTGAAGGTGCCGGTTATTCGGTGGTGAGGGAATTGGTCGGACATGGAGTGGGCCGGAACCTGCACGAAGCACCCGAGGTTCCGAATTTTGGGGTTAAAAACAAGGGCCCCAAATTAAGGGAAGGAATGGTTATAGCGATTGAGCCCATGATCAACCTTGGAAAGCGGTTTGTTGTTCAGGAAAAGGATGGATGGACCATACGCACGGCGGACCGGAAACCCTCCGCCCATTATGAGCATACAATTGCCGTTGGCAAATCGGGCGGTCAGGAGTTGTCATCGTTTTCGTTTATCGAAGAGGCATTAATGAATAATCAACATAATTCAATCATCATCCGGTAAAGAATATGGCTAAGCAAGCATCAATACAGCAGGACGGGACCGTAATTGAATCACTGGGCAATGCCATGTTCCGGGTGGAACTGGAGAATGGCCATGTTATTACAGCGCATATTTCGGGAAAGATGCGCATGCATTACATTAAGATCCTTCCCGGTGATAAAGTGAAGGTAGAAATGTCTCCCTATGATTTGTCCAAGGGGCGCATCTCTTTCAGGTATAAATAGGTTAAATGTTTATAAAACAGGAAGTAATGAAAGTCAGAGCATCGGTAAAAAAGAGGAGCCCTGAGTGCAAAATTGTGCGGAGAAAGGGACGGATTTACGTCATTAACAAGAAGAACCCCAAGTTTAAACAGCGTCAGGGATAATCGTTTAGATAATAACAAAGTGAATTACATATGGCACGTATAGCTGGAGTTGACATTCCAAGGAACAAAAGGGGCGAGATCAGTCTGACATACATTTATGGTATCGGACGGAGCACTGCCCAGGAGATTTTACAAAATGCTGGTATTGATCTTAGTATGAAGGTTGAGGAGTGGAACGATGAGCAATTGACCACCGTTCGTAACCTCATCAATGAGCATTATAAAGTGGAGGGATCCCTGCGCTCCGAAACGCAGATGAATATCAAGCGTTTGATGGATATTGGCTGTTACAGGGGCATCCGGCATCGTATTGGTCTGCCGCTCCGTGGCCAAAAAACCAAGAACAACGCCCGAACACGCAAAGGGAAGAAGAAGACCGTTGCCAATAAGAAAAAAGCAACCAAGTAAACCCGGAATCATTTGAAGTTGGTGAGCAGTTCACCACTTGATCAGAAAAACCAATTGAAATATGGCAAAAACCACCAAAGGTGCCAGAAGCACCAAGAAAAGAGTTGTAAAAGTTGAGCCTGTAGGACAGGCCCATATTTTTGCCTCCTTTAATAATATCAATGTCACGCTGACCAACCAGATCGGCCAGGTTATTTCCTGGTCTTCCGCCGGGAAAATGGGCTTCAGGGGTTCAAAGAAAAACACCCCTTATGCCGGCCAGATGGCCGCTGGTGATGCCGCCAAGATCGCTCACGACCTGGGCCTTCGGAAGGTCAAAGTATTTGTGAAGGGCCCCGGTTCAGGAAGAGAGTCAGCCATTCGCACCCTTCATGCCTCGGGCATCGAAGTGGTGGAGATCATGGACGTGACGCCGTTGCCCCATAACGGGTGCCGCCCCCCCAAAAGAAGAAGGGTGTAAACCCGGTTATTTATTGTGTTCGAAAAAATTGAATAGTTAATCCCATGGCAAGATATTTAGGTCCAACAACCAAAATCGCCCGAAAGTTTGGTGAACCCATCTTCGGCGCTGATAAAGCATTCGAAAAGAAGAAATACCCACCCGGACAACACGGGCAGGTCAAGAAAAGACGAAAGATGTCGGAATACGGTGTGCAGTTGCTCGAGAAGCAGAAGGCAAAGTACACCTACGGGCTTCTTGAAAGGCAGTTTTCAAACACCTTCAAGAAGGCGGTGAGGAAAAAGGGGATTACTGGTGAACTCCTGCTCCAGTTGCTGGAGGCCAGGCTTGACAACACGGTTTTCCGTCTGGGCATTGCCCCGACCCGGCGTGCTGCACGGCAGCTGGTCGGGCACCGCCATGTCACCGTAAATGGAAAAGTTACCAATATTCCATCCTATACCCTGAAACCCGGCGATATCGTTGGTGTTCGTGAAAAATCCAAGAACCTGGAAATAATCGTTGATTCCCTGGCTTCCCGATCGAGTGCTTATTCCTGGTTGGAGTGGGACCAGGAGAAGTTGATTGGAAAATTCCTGAACCTCCCGGAACGGGATGCCATCCCCGAAGCGATTAAAGAGCAGCTGATCGTGGAACTTTATTCCAAGTAACCGACCCAACCTTTTTTCATACAAAAACCAAACATAATGGCAATTTTAGCTTTTCAAAAACCGGACAAGGTTATCATGCTTGAATCCGACGAGCGCTCGGGAAAATTTGAGTTCCGGCCGTTGGAACCTGGATATGGTATTACTATTGGCAATGCACTCAGACGAATCCTGCTTTCCTCCCTGGAGGGATTTGCCATTACCTCCGTTAAGATTGAAGGGGTTGATCACGAGTTTTCCACCATCAAGGGTGTCGTAGAAGATGTTACCGAAATCATTCTGAGCATTAAGAAGATCTGTTTCAAGCGGCAGGTCGAGGACGTGGAGTCTGAAAAATTCTCCATTAAGGTTAGCGGTAAAGAGCAGTTCACCGCCGGAGACCTGAACAGCGCACTGAGCAATTTTCAGGTGTTAAACCCCGAAGTGGTGATCTGTAACATGGAGCCCTCGGTGACCCTGAACATTGAATTTACCATCGAAAAGGGCAGGGGTTATGTCCCGGCAGAAGAGAACAAAGGCCTGAACCCGGTAATTGGAATGGTGGCTGTGGACTCCATTTTTACCCCCATACAAAACGTGAAGTTTTTCGTTGAAGATTATCGTGTGGAGCAAAAGACCGACTACGAGAAATTGGTTTTGGAGATTCTGACCGACGGATCGATTTCACCTAAAGAAGCCTTAAAGGAAGCCGCAAGGATTTTGATTCTTCATTTCATGCTGTTCTCGGATGAGAAAATCACCCTCGACACAGAGGAGAAAGCCGCCAGCGAAGAGTTTGATGAGACTTCCCTACACATGAGGCAATTACTGAAGACCAAGCTGGTTGATCTGGACTTGTCCGTCAGGGCCCTGAACTGTTTGAAAGCCGCCGACGTGGAGACCCTGGCCGACCTGGTCTCCCTGAATAAGCACGACTTGCTGAAATTCAGAAATTTTGGAAAAAAATCCCTCACAGAGCTTGAAGAACTGATCAAATCAAAGAACCTCAGCTTTGGAATGAACCTTTCGAAATATAAATTAGATAAGGATTAATTGAAATGAGACATAGAAAGAAATTTAATCATCTGAGCAGGAAGTCGGCGCATCGTCGGGAAACCTTATCGAGCATGGCCACTGCCCTGATCCTGAATAAACGCATCAATACGACCGTTGCCAAGGCCAAAGCACTTCGTGTGTATGTTGAACCCCTGATTACCAAATCCAAGGTGGATTCCACCCATTCGCGCCGTGTGGTGTTTGGCTACCTTGAAAATAAAAATGCAGTGAGTGAATTGTTCCGCGATGTGGCACAAAAAATCGCAGACCGTCCCGGTGGGTATACCCGCATTTTGAAGACGGGTTTCAGAAAAGGGGACGCCGCCGAAATGTGTTTCATCGAATTGGTTGACTACAACACCAATATGCTGAAAACAGACGAAGAAACACAGCAGAAGCGCACCCGAAGAAGCCGCAGGGGAAAGAAATCGGGAGAGGGTGAAAAGCCTGTTGCACAGAAAGCTGCTGCCAAGACTGAGACCGCCGACAAGGAAGCCCAGCCGGCCACCGAAAGTCCGAAGGCCCCTGAAGCCCAGCCGGCCACCGAAACCCAGACGATCCCCGAACAACCCACTGATGAGACTGCGGTCAATGATGAAAAGCCCTCCCGGTCGGGCGTAGAGCCCTCTGAATCACCCGTTGCGGAAGATACTGCAGATACAAAGGACACCAAAGAATCCACCGAAAAAAAGGAAATGAAAGGGGAGGATGTCGAGGAAAGTCCAAAAGCTGAAGACCCCCCCCGTAAGGATGATAAAAAGCCAGAATCCGATCAGGAGACAGACAGCCCATCCGACGAAAAAAAATAACCCATACCGGGTTCAACCCACCAGGGGATAAAGTGAATCCATTGCTTTATCCCTTTTTTTTATTGGTGCTTTGGCGTATCTTTGCTTGTTTGCATCTGACATTAATTCCAATATAAAAAACCATATCTATGAGTGCAATTATTAATATTCATGCAAGACAAATACTGGACTCCAGGGGAAACCCCACAGTGGAGGTAGAGGTGATCACTGAAAATGGCATTATGGGCCGTGCTGCGGTACCTTCCGGCGCCTCGACCGGGGTTCATGAGGCGGTTGAGCTTCGCGACGGAGACAAATCCAACTACCTTGGTAAGGGTGTTCTGAAGGCTGTGGGCAATGTGAACACCACCCTTAACAACGAATTAAAAGGTTTTTTTGTCACCGACCAGGCCCTGATTGACAAAACCATGCTGGAAATCGACGGCACGCCCAACAAAGGGAATTTGGGTGCGAATGCCATTTTGGGCGTTTCCCTGGCGGTGGCCAATGCGGCTGCCCAGGAAACCGGACAGCCATTGTTCCGGTATATTGGCGGGGTGAATGCCAATGTGCTCCCCATGACCATGATGAACATCCTGAATGGAGGCTCACATGCCGATAATTCAGTTGATTTTCAAGAATTTATGATTATGCCTATTGGGGCATCTTCATTCAGTCACGCCATCAAAATGGGGGCCGAAGTATTTCATCACCTCAAAGCAGTATTGAAGAAGAAGGGGTATTCCACCAATGTGGGTGACGAAGGCGGCTTTGCCCCAAACCTTCAATCGAACGAAGAGGCCATTCAACTGATTCTCGTCGCCATAGAACAAGCCGGATACAAGGCAGGCGATGATATCTTTCTGACCCTTGACCCCGCCGCCAGCGAATTCTATCTCCCTGAAGAGAATGTTTACCACCTTCACAAATCATCCGGAGACAAGCTCACTCCCGCGCAAATGGTTGATTACTGGGCCGATTGGGTGAGGAAATATCCCATCATTTCCATTGAGGACGGCATGGCGGAGGATGACTGGGATGGCTGGTCCATGATGACCAGGAAACTTGGAGAACAGATCCAGATTGTTGGTGACGACCTCTTTGTCACCAATGTGGAACGTTTGCAGAAGGGCATTGACAAGCAGGTAGCCAACTCCATCCTGGTGAAGGTAAACCAGATTGGAACGCTTACCGAGACCATTGATGCCGTTACCCTGGCCTACCGGAACAAATATACGGCGGTGATGAGTCATCGTTCAGGTGAGACTGAAGACACAACCATTGCTGACCTGGCGGTTGCCCTGGGAACAGGACAGATCAAGACCGGATCGGCTTGTCGTTCTGAACGCATTGCCAAGTACAACCAACTTTTGCGGATCGAAGAAATGCTGGGTGAAACAGCCCGTTATCCCGGCAAGGACTTCCGATTCCTGAAAAAATAATTTAAATACTGACGATAAGGGGGCCCCGGCCCCCTTATTTCTTTGTCCCCTTTCCTTTATCCAATGAAAAAGATGCGACTGATCCTGGCACTGTTGGTGCTGTTCTCCTCCCAGCACTTATTTGCAGCCGGGAAGGACACCATTACCGTAATGGCCTATAATCTACTCTTCTATGGACAAACCACTTCCTTTTGTACGGATCAGAACAACAATGTGAATTTTAAGGATGGCTACCTCCGCACCATCGTTTCTCATACGCAGCCGGATATTTTTGCCGTCAATGAGTTGGGCCGCAACCCGGCGAATGTGACGCGCATCCTTGAGAACGTGTTGAACGCGGGGGAGGGGGAAAAATATGCCCATGCCACGCATACCAATACAGCCAATTCTTCCATCGTGAATATGCTGTTTTACAATAAGGAAAAGTTCGGAATGCACAGCGAGGCCGTGATCGCCAACGAAGTCAGGGATATCAACCTCTATACCCTGTATTACCGGTCGCCCGACCTGGCCTTTGGACAGGACACCATCTTTCTGAGCTGCATCGTGGTGCATTTTAAAGCAGGCAGCAGTTCCTCCGATCAGCAGCGGCGCTTGGTGGAGGCCCAGGCCGCCATGGGGTACATCGACCAGAACAATATCAAGGGCAATTTACTGTTTATGGGGGATTTCAACATGAATTCTTCGTTTGAGCAGGCCTACGGACTGATTACCTATCACAGCAATGAAGAGATACGCCTCATTGATCCGATTGACAAACCCGGCCTTTGGTACAACAACCCGGACATGGCTCCGTACCACACGCAAAGTCCGCGCACTGCCAATCATTCATGCTTTGTGTCGGGCGGACTGGATGACAGGTACGACCAGATACTTGCTTCAGCAGGCATCATGGAAGGCCAGCGGGGGATGCAATATATCGATGGGTCCTATGCGACCCTTGGTCAGGATGGCCTTCGCTATAACCAATCCCTGGTCAGTCCGCCGAACAACAGCGAACCCGAAGAGGTGATCTATGCCCTGTACAATATGTCGGACCACCTTCCGGTTCTCATTGACATTGAGGTTTCTCCCGATTTCGCCAGCCACTTGACCAGCTTACCGGATGAGAAAGAAATGAATATCAGCCTGGTCAACCCTTCAAGGGGCATACTGGCGTTTCGTCTTGATATGGGACCCGGTGTGTACGAGGTAAGCTTGTATTCCATCAATGGCGACAGGGTCTTTCGGCGGGAGGCAAGCCTTGACTGGTCGGGTCAGCCCTTTTCTTACGATGTTTCCTTTCTGCCCGGGGGGATCTATTTGTTGAGCATTAAAGGGCCCGGACAGTCAGGCGTTTCCAGGAAACTGATCATGTTTTAACCGGACCCGTTTTGGTCAGACCACCCATTGGCGGTTGTGTCGGGGATGGACGGTGCCTTACTCGGAAGGACTCAGCCTGTTAAAAAGCAGGAAGTCACGGTGAGATTTCAGCATATTGATGGTAAAAAGCAAGAGGTTCTTGCTCTCTGAAAGCAAGTTGAAATATACCATGCTGTTGCGCGTACCAACCATTTCTGCCTTGATCAATTTTATTTGCTTCTTTTTCATCCTGTGAATCAATTCCAGGGCCTCTTGCTGATCTTTGATCAATGCGGAAATGGCTTCGCAATCACCCCTTTGAATCATGGTCACACTTTTATGAAAGAGGTTGCCAATCAGTTGGTTCAGCGCCTTTAAGTCATCGGCCTGTTCCTGGTGAAGGGGCGGATGGTTGTTGTCAATGTATTCGTAGGATGGTTCGGCTATATAGGTCAGGCAATGCGCGATTTCCCTCAGGTAGTCCAGAATCTGTACATAATAATGCCCGCTGTCAACCGAGTCTTCTTCAAGTTTTTTCAGGGTGATGTAAGCTTCCCGTTTCAGGTCTTTGGTTTTCAGATTGAGGACTTCGATGTGCTTTATTGTCTTTCGCAGGGATTTGCGTTTCTCCTCAATGAGGGCATTGATCACCGCCTGGTAGTGTTTGGATGAAGCCTCCAGGACAAGCAGAATATTGGATTTGCATTGGGCAAGCACGGTGTCTCCCTGCCATGGAGACCGATCGGATTCTGAGTCAGGTTGCTTTTTTGTCCGTTTTTTATGATAGAAGTAGGTTCGGATAATCACCAGGAATGCCGCGCCAAGGGAGATGATGACCGCTGTAATGCCTCCCCAGCTAATGAACAGGGCCATGAGGAACGCGGCAGTGAAGGCAGCAAAAGCAGTGAAGAACCAACCGCCAATTACGGCGATGACCCCTGTGACCCTGAATACCGCGCTTTCCCTGCCCCAGGCCTTGTCAGAAAATGAGGTTCCCATGGCCACCATGAAGGTCACATAGGTGGTCGACAAAGGGAGTTTGAGGGAGGTGGCGAGGGCTATCAAAATGCTGGCCACGAAAAGGTTTACAGAGGCCCTGAGCTGATCAAAGGAGGCGGTGTCGCGCCGCATTCGCTTTTTGCGTTTATATAAAGCCAGGTCAAACCTTTGTTGAATAAACCGGGTTATGGGTTTGGGCAGAAAGCGGGTAAGGAATTTATTGGCCTCAATCCCCATCCTTACAATGTTTCGTGCGAGCAAACTCGAAGAAAACCGCTCATCCCCATCCGACTGCCTGGCCAGATCCACCTCCGTTTTCGTCACAGAGCGGGATTTCTTTGAAAAGAACAGGGCCAGGACCATGACAAGTCCGGCGAGCAAAAGAAAGGAGGTCGGGGTTTGCACGGGCTGGAGCAGGGACTCCATCGTAAAGGATTCCGGGTTAATCGTCGGATCGTTAATAAATAATCTGTAGGACTCCAATCCGGCCAGCGGTACCCCGATAAAGTTTACCAGGTCGTTGCCTGCAAAGGCCATGGCCAGGGAGAAAGTTCCGATCAATACAATGATCCTTAGTATATTGGTCCTGAAAACCAGGATAAGAAACTGGAAAAAGAGGGCCAGTCCGACGAAACTGAAAGTCAGAATCTTCATGGTATTGCCGGTGATCCAGGCGTTTATTTCAGGGGTCATGAACGAAGCCCCGCTGGCCCCTTTGACCATGATGAAGTAAATGATGGAGGTTACGGCAATGCTTCCCCAGATCGCCCCCAGGTAAGGGATTTTCCGCTCATAGTTGAAGGTGAAAAGTATCCTGGTCAAAAATTGCACGAACGCACCGACTGAAAAGGCAACGACCACTGAGAGCAGGATCCCTGATATGATCGCCAGTGCACGCCCGGAATTGATGTAGTTCCCGATGTCTGACAATGAGTCTGTGGACCCCATAATTTTGAAGAGGGAGACCGCCACGGCGGCTCCCAGTATCTCGAAGATAATGGAAACCGTTGTTGATGTGGGCATCCCGAATGTATTGAATACATCCAGCAGGATCATGTCCGTGATCATTACCGCCAGGAAAATGACCATGATCTCTGAAAAGTAGAATTGGTCGGGATGAAAGATCCCGCTACGGGCTATCTCCATCATTCCGCTCGAGAAGGTGGCCCCGATCAAAACGCCCAGGGCCGCGACGGAAAGAATGAAATAGAATGGAGCCACCCTGGCCCCGATGGCAGAATTCAGAAAGTTCACTGCATCATTGCCAACCCCGACGATCAGGTCGGCCATGGCGAGAACCAAGAGGGCAATGACG
>JAWLHS010000022.1:0-19205 GCA_041690235.1 Bacteroidales bacterium | reverse complement strand
CACCGGGGTTTTCAGGAGAAGGGGTTCGATGGGCGTTACCAGCTTGTCGGGGTCCGGGAAAAACCGGTCGAGAAAATAAAGGATCAGGTCCCTGGCGTACAGGTTGAAATGCGTATACATGGTCACCTTACCAAAAAAATACCTGATTTGCGGGTGGTCCACCACCAGGGCGCCCAACCCATCCCATAGATTGTCCAGAGAATAGATGCTTTTGCGGTTTTCGCGGGAGGGTTGATAGGCCGGCTGCACAAAAGACCTTCCCAGTTCAATGGTATGGGGCAGGTAAGAGCGCATGAATTCCGGGGAAAACCTGAACAATTCCGCAGTGGCCAGATTTGGAATGCCACCCGCATCCAGACCGGCTTCGGCACAAAGAATGAAGCGGTACCCCCCGACGATTTCCAGGGCCGCAGGATCCCACACAATCAATTGCTTATAAGGGGGATGGGCCGAATCGAAGGGGTCCACATCAATGGCTTTACCCGTGCCGCCTCCGGCCGTGCGAAATGAGACCTCCCGGAGTCGTCCGACTTCCCTCATCAGGGCGGGGGAATCGTGGGCGTCGATCACAAATATCTCGTTGTGCGCATTATTCGTCTTACGCATGAATTTTTCCCGGGTAAGCTCGGCCCTCAACAACTCCCGATCCACCGGGGGCGCTATCTCCATTTCATGCATTCCCATATTAAATCAGCTTTTAGTCCAGTTCTTTTAAAAAATCCGGTTCGCCGCCCGGCAGCCGGTAAACATGTGCCCTGATCCTTTGTGCCCACTCAAGATGGGTCAGTTCCCTGGTAAAAACGGTATGCGAAATCGGCTTGCCAAAAGTAATCCGCATCCGTTTCTCCCGTTGCCGGAACATCTCATCGGCCAGGTAAAGCATTTCAATGTTCGACCGGATCCTCAACCGCTTTCTCCACATAGCTAAATTATAGAAAAAATCGGAATTCCGTCCGTCAATATGCACAGGAACAATATCCCGTTTGTATTGAACGGCCTTGGTCACAAAACTCTTCTTCCATTCCAGGTCGGATATGCCCCCCTTTTGCCTTCGCGAAACGAGTCCGGCCGGAAAGATCAGCACAACCTGATCCGACGAATAAAGGGAATCCAGAATGGCCACCGATTCTTTGGTGTTTCTTCCATGCTTGTTCACGGCAACAAAAAGGGGTTGGAGGTTTTTCAGCTCCATTAAAATGTCATTGGCCACAAACTTCAAATCAGGCCGCTTCTTGCCGACAATATGCATCAGCGCCAACCCATCCAGTCCGCCGAGCGGATGGTTGGACGCTACAATAAACCGACCCGGCCCGGGCACATTTTCAGGATGAACCACCTCGATGTCCACCGTAAACTGCTCGGAGAGAACCCTGTCCACAAAGTCCAGGCCCATAAATTCCCTGTATTTGGGCAGGGCTTCATTGATCTCATCCTGGTGAACGACACGCTCAAGGTAACGGATCACAAATTTTGGGATAAAGGGATAGAGCTTTTTCCCCTTCTTGCGAAATACCGCATCCACGTCCACGTGAAGATCATCCTCCTTAACAGCGAACTGCTTGTTCTCAACCATAACCCGACAAAGCTTCTTTCTGTCCGACACCGCAAACCCCGTGAATGGGGCTTGATCTTCCAAAATTAACCATTATTTCAATATACAATACCCAATCCAGGCCGGCGGGAAGTTCCATTGTGCGGAAAAATCAAGCAAGCACCCAAATCATATTAAGTAATTGATTTTGAGTTTTTTAACATTTTGGGCCAACGGAAGGCCATTGGAATGAACAGAAAAAGTTATGAACAAAGTGGTAAATTGTGGTAAATTGTGGTAAAAAAGAATGTATATTTACCATCAAAACCCATAAAAAGTGGAATAATGGCACACCTGATCGGGGAATATGACTGCAAGCTTGACGCCAAGGGCCGTTTCGTTCTGCCTTCAGGCCTGAAGAAGCAACTCATGCCCGACGACCAGGAACGTTTTGTCATGAACCGGGGGTTTGAAAAAAACCTGACGTTATATCCCGACAGCGAATGGCAGAAAATCTCCCGTGAAATTAATGCCCTGAACCTTTACAACAAAAAAAACCGCGAGTTTGTGCGGTATTTTTTCAGGGGAGCCTCGGAACTTACCGCCGATTCAACAAACCGACTGTTGGTGCCGAAGTCGCTGATGGAATATGCCGGGATAGACAAGGAGGTCGTTCTTTTTGCATACGGTCAACGAATTGAGATCTGGGCAAGGGACCTTTACGAAGAAATGATGCGAAACGAACCGGAAGATTTTTCAGCCCTTGCCGAGGAAGTAATGGGAAAAATCAACAATGAGTCCGGAGGGGAAAATGTACCATAGTCCCGTTCTGCTGAAAGCATCCCTTGAAGGGTTATCCATCCATCCCGATGGCACATACGTCGACGCCACCTTCGGCGGCGGGGGCCACTCAGAGGCCATACTGGGCGCCCTTGACAAGGGAAGGCTGATTGCTTTTGATCAGGACCCTGCCGCCGCGCAGAATGTGCCGGAAGATCCCCGGATTCTTTTCCTGGGTCAAAACTTCAGGTATATGCAGAATTTCCTGAGGTTGCACCAGGCCGTTCCGGTGGATGGCATTCTGGCCGATCTCGGGGTTTCTTCCCATCAGTTTGACGAGGCAGGCAGGGGATTTTCAACCCGTTTCCAGGGCCCGCTGGACATGCGGATGGATACGGGTGCCGGACTAACGGCCAGGGAAGTGGTCAATGAATACGACACCGACCGCCTGGCGGATGTATTGTATCAGTACGGAGAATTGCGCAATTCCAGGAAGCTGGCCGGCCTGATCGCCAGTCAAAGAAAAACATCGGTCATTGAAACGACGGACCAGCTGGTGGAGGTCATTGGAAAAGCCGCCCCGCGCGGCAAGGAGAACCAGTTTCTGGCCAGGGTCTTCCAGGCCATCCGCATTGAGGTCAACCAGGAGCTGGAGGCTTTGAAGGAGCTGCTTCAACAAAGCGAATCGGTGCTGAAATCCGGCGCCAGGCTGGTGGTCATTTCATATCACTCGCTGGAAGACAGGCTGGTGAAAAATTATATGCGGGCAGGCAACTTCAGCGGCGAGATTGAAAAGGATTTTTATGGCCGCCCGTTGGCGCCGTTTCGGACAATTGGGAAATCTCAAACCCCGGATCCTACAGAAATTCAAGGCAATCCAAGGGCCCGGAGCGCAAGGCTGCGGGTGGCGGAAAAAACATAGCACGGCAATGATTGGGCCGGGAACTCAAAGACCTGGCCGGTGAGACCCAAAAAACGGCACAAAAGAGAAACAGAGCAGGAACAATGGGAGAAAATCATTTAAAGAAACCGGAGAAAACAAAGGAACCGAAAAAGAAAGGGACTTCTTCCCGCATCTTTTCAGGCGTTCTCGACGGAACCATTCTGACCAGGGAAAAGGCCGAGGCCTTGCTTCCCTTCTTCCTGTTTCTCACCCTGCTGGCCGTCGTCCTCATCTTTAACACCTATTACGCAGAGAAAAAAGCCCGGCAGGTGGAGGCCATTCGCAGTGAAATCGTCGAGCTGCGGGTCAGATACATTACCATCAAGTCGGAGCTGATGTACATCAGCAACCAGTCGGAGGTGGCCAGGCGACTGAGCAGTTATGGATTCGTGGAATCTACGGTGCCGCCGAGACCGGTCGTTGATCAACACAAAAACAACGGGATCCTGACCAGGGTCTTTTCGGGAACAAAGGATCAGTAAACGCAATGGGCGAAACGAAAAAAGACATATTGTGGAGGATATACCTGGTGTATTTCGTTACAGCAATCTTCGCCCTATTGATTGTGGGTAAGGTAATCTATATCCAGGTTGTCGAAGGGGATCAATGGCGGGAGGTTGCCCACAACGCCACCATCCGCTATGCCAACATTGATGCGGCGCGTGGCGACATTCGTGCCGATGACGGCCGCCTGCTGGCAACCAGCATCCCCGTGTACGAAATCCGCATGGACCTGAGCGCGAAGGTGGTACCCGATGAGGTGTTTTTCGGCGGACTCGATTCGCTGGCGTGGTCCCTTTCCAGCTTGTTCCGCGACCGAAGCGCCGCCCGTTACCGCACCGAACTGTTGCAGGCAAGAAAGGAACAGGAGCGGTTTTTCCTGGTCAAAAGAAATGTGTCTTACAACCAGCTGACCCAGGTCAGGCAATTTCCCATTTTCAGACGGGGGAGGTATGCCGGCGGACTCGTGGTGAGTGCCCGAACCAGGCGGGAAATGCCCTATAAAACATTGGCTGCCAGAACCATTGGCTATGAAAGGGAAGGGGTTTACGTCGGACTGGAAGGGGCTTACCGGCAGTTCCTTGAAGGCTCGGAGGGAAAACGCCTCATGCAGCGAACCAGCGGGGGAAACTGGATGCCCATCAATGATGAGAATGAAATCCGGCCGAAAAACGGCATGGATCTCATTACAACGATCAATGTAAGAATGCAGGATTTTACCGAGACGGCCCTGAAAAAACAATTGAAAAAATACGGGGCAGACTACGGCACCGCAGTGGTGATGGAAGTGGCCACGGGAAAGATAAAGGCCATCTCAAACCTTTCTGTCAACGAGCGGGGCGTGTATGAAGAGTCCTTCAATTTTGCCGTTGGCGAAAGCACCGAGCCTGGATCCACATTCAAGCTGGCCTCCATGATGGCCGTGCTGGAAGACGGACTGGCCAAGCCCGACCAGATCGTCGATGCAGGAAACGGGACAATCAGGTACGCGGACCGTATCATGCGCGATGCCCGCCAGGGCGGACACGGAACCATTACCCTGCACGAAGCCTTTGCCCTTTCATCCAATGTGGGCATTTCGAAAACCATTTACGATGCCTATAAAGACAGTCCCGAACGCTTTATCGGGCGCCTGAAGAGCATGGGACTGGACAAGCCGCTCGGCCTTGAGATTACCGGGGAAGGCCTTCCCCAGATCAAGAGTGTGGACAGTCCCACCTGGTCAAAGGTCTCCCTCCCCTGGATTTCCATCGGGTATGAAGTGACCCTGACCCCCCTGCAGATTTTATCGCTCTATAATGCCGTTGCAAACAACGGCAAGATGATGCGGCCCATGTTCGTCGAAGAAATTCGCCATACAGGGAAAACGGTTAAACGCTTTACTCCGGCCATACTCAACCGCTCCGTTGCAAGCGCCTCGACCTTAAACATGGTCAGGGCCATGCTCATCGAGGTGGTGGAGTCCGGAACGGCCAGCAACATCAACACCCCCGTTTACCAGATTGCAGGAAAAACAGGGACCGCGCAGGTAGCCCAGACCCGCCATGGGTACAGGTCGGAATCCGGGATCACGTATCAGGCCTCTTTTGCAGGTTATTTCCCGGCCGAGGCCCCTCTTTACAGCTGTATCGTTGTTGTTCATAACCCCAGGGGATATATATATACAGGCAGCCATGTGGCCGCCCCGGTTTTCAGGGAAATTGCCGACAAAATCTTTGCCACACAAATGAATTTCCCCGATTCCGAATCCCAGGCGCCCCTGCTGGCCTCCCTCCCATCGTTCAGAAACGGCAACCTGGATGATTTGAGAGACATTTATTCCACCTTCGATTGCCGCCTCATCGACGAATCTGAATCCGAGTGGGGAGGCGCCATTGTCAGAAGCGACACAGTCAGCCTGAACGACAAACCCCATATTGAAAACCTGGTGCCCGACGTAGTCGGAATGGGCCTCAGGGATGCCCTTTACCTGCTGGAAAATGCAGGCCTGAATGTCCGGTTCACGGGCCGCGGCACCGTAAGGCGGCAAAGCATTGCTCCGGGATTAAGGATACAGAGGGGCCATACGATCTATCTGGAAATGAGTCATAAATAAAAAAATGGGAAAAAGCCTGCGTGACATATTGAACAGGATGGACCTGGCCGAGGTAAGGGGCGACACAAAAAAAATGGTGTCGGGCATTGCATTCGACTCACGCAAGGTCTCCCGAAACTGCCTGTTTGCAGCCGTCAGGGGGTTGACTACCGACGGACACCTATTTATAGACAAGGCCATTGAGGCGGGTGCCACAGCCGTTATTTGTGAAAGCATCCCCGCATCCACCGCCGATCGGGTCACCTATGTCAGGGTAAAAGATTCAGCAACAGCCCTGGGAGTGGCAGCCTCCAATTTCTATGGAGAGCCCGGGAAAAAAATCAAGCTCATTGGGATAACCGGTACCAACGGAAAAACAACAATTGCAAACCTCCTTTTCAATTTGTTTCAAACAATGGGATATCCTTCCGGCCTTATCTCCACGGTAGGGAATATGGTAGGGACACGGAAGTCTGACGCATCCCATACAACTCCGGACCCGGTTATTCTCAATGGGCTTTTACATGAAATGGTGGCGGATGGCTGCCAATATGCCTTTATGGAGGTGAGCTCCCACGCCATCGTGCAAAAACGCATTGAAGGCGTTCATTTTTCGGGGGGTGTTTTTACCAACCTGACGAGAGATCACCTGGATTACCATAAGACCTTCAGGGATTACCTGCAGGCAAAAAAAGTCTTTTTCGACGGCCTGCACAAGGGGGCATTTGCCCTGACCAATATCGATGACAAAAACGGGCGGGTCATGCTGCAAAACAGTTCGGCCACAAAAAAGACCTACAGCCTCCGGTCTATGGCAGATTTCAACGCCAAAATACTGGAAAGCAGCTTCCAGGGAACCCATTTACTGATCGATGGAAGGGAAGTCTGGTGCAAACTCGTCGGCGCCTTCAACGTGTACAACCTGCTGGCGGCCTATGGAGTGGCGGCATTGCTGGATGTACCGCCCGAAGAGGCCCTGCAGGCGCTCAGCAAGATCTCCCCGGCGGAGGGTCGTTTCGACCATTTCCCCCTTCCCAGCGGTGCGACGGCCATTGTCGATTATGCCCATACGCCAGATGCCATAGAAAATGTGCTCAAAACCATCCAGGAGCTCAGGGGAGGGAACGAACAGCTGATCACGGTCATTGGCTGCGGGGGCGACAGGGATGCGGGCAAACGGCCGGTAATGACAGCCATTGCAGCCAGCTACAGCGACCGGCTGATTTTGACCAGCGACAACCCCAGAACGGAAGAACCGGAAAAAATTGTGGAGGACATGAAAGCAGGCCTGGATGCACAGACAAGAAGCAAGGCCCTGTCCATTCTGAACAGAAAGGAAGCCATCCATGCAGCCTGTGCCATCGCCGGAAAAAATGACATCATCCTTGTGGCAGGAAAAGGCCATGAAAAATACCAGGAAATAAACGGGATCCGACACCCTTTCGACGACAAATTGATTATCAAAGAGGCATTTAGCTAGAGGACCATGCTGTACCATTTGTTCGAATACATAGACAAGGCCTTCGACATACCCGGAACCGGGGTGTTCCAATACATCTCGTTCAGGGCCGGCATGGCGTTGATCCTTTCGCTGTTCGTGACCATGATCTCGGGCAGGCGGATCATCGGGTTGCTACAGAGAAAGCAGGTCGGTGAATCGGTGCGAGACCTCGGGCTCGAGGGACAAATAAACAAGCAGGGAACACCCACCATGGGAGGCATCATGATCATCGCCGCCATTATTATCCCGACCATCCTCTTTGCCCGGCTGGACAACCTCTATGTGATCCTGATGATCGTCTCCACCATCTGGCTGGGCGTGGTGGGGTTTATTGACGATTACATCAAGGTGTTCCGCAAAGAGAAGAAAGGCCTGCACGGCAAATTCAAGATTCTCGGACAGATCACCCTGGGGATTCTTGTGGGCACCACCCTCTACTTCCACGAAGGCGTGGTTATCCGTCAAAAAGCAGACGCCAACCTGGCCTTTCAAACCACCAGCGAGATCCTTGAAATGGATGTCGAATCCCTGGCCGCCACCCCCTTTGCCGTGGAGTCGGTCAAATCAACCAAAACAACCATCCCGTTTTTCAAAAACAACGAATTTGATTACGCCGTCTTGCTGAAATTCGTCGGAAAGGATTATCAAAAATGGGCCTTTCTGATTTTTATTCCCATTGTGATCCTGATTGTCAGCGCGGTGTCGAACGGTGCCAATATAACCGACGGACTGGATGGGCTGGCTACGGGGACCTCGGCCATCATCGGGGTTACCCTGGGGATACTGGCCTATGTATCCGGGAATACGGTATTTGCCAACTATCTGAATATTATGTATATACCAAATACGGGAGAGCTGGTGGTGTTTATGGCCGCCTTCGTTGGGGCCTGTATTGGGTTTTTATGGTACAACTCTTATCCGGCACAGGTCTTTATGGGCGACACCGGCAGTCTTTCCCTGGGCGGTATCATCGCGGTATTTGCCATTGTAATCCGGAAAGAATTGCTGATCCCTTTGCTCTGCGGGATCTTCCTCGTGGAAAACCTTTCGGTCATCCTGCAGGTGTCCTGGTTTAAATACACCCGCAAGCGTTTCGGGCAGGGAAGAAGGATCTTTAAAATGGCCCCGCTGCACCATCATTATCAGTTAAAGGGGATGCATGAAGCAAAGATCGTTCAGCGGTTTTTTATCGTCGGAATCATATTGGCGGTGTTTGCGGTCATTACGTTGAAACTAAGGTAAAGAGAATCGGATGGAAAGACCCCTTGTGGTACTGGGAGCCGGGGAAAGCGGGACTGGAGCAGCGGTACTGGCGGCAGTAAAGGGATACAAGGTGTTCGTGAGCGACAGCAAAGGGATAAAAAGCAGTTACAAAAACGTTCTTAAACATCATGGCATTTCCTGGGAAGAAGGAGGACATACCGCATCGAAGATCCTGAAAGCGTCGGAGGTGGTGAAAAGTCCGGGAATACCCGATTCTGCCCCCATCATCAAGGCGCTGCATGGCATCAAGGTTCCGGTGATCTCGGAAATTGAATTTGCCGGCCGGCATACCAAAGCAAAAAAGATATGCATTACGGGCAGTAACGGAAAAACAACGACGACCCTGCTGTTGGGACATATGCTGAGGAAAGCGGGGCTCAATGCCGCAACGGCGGGTAATGTGGGCAATAGTTTTGCATGGAAAGTCGCCACAGCAGATCACGACATCTATGTGCTGGAAATATCCAGTTTTCAGCTGGACGGCATGTTTAAATTCAAAGCCGACATCTCGGTGCTGCTGAACATTACCCCGGATCACCTCGACAGATACGGGAACAAATTTGAAAACTATGTACGCTCAAAGATGCGCATCATACAAAACCAGGGACCCGATGATGCATGCATTTATGGCATGGATGATCTGACCACCAGGGAATGCATGGAGGAAGCCCCGGCCGGGCCCCGGCTGCTGCCCTTCTCCATCAAAGAAAAATTAACGGAAGGGGCATGGATGGAAAACGACAATTACATGAAAATAAAAACGAATACTGAGGAGTTTGACATGGATACCAGGGAGCTTTCCATTGTAGGGAAACACAATATTTACAACAGCATGGCAAGCGGGATCGCAGCCCGCCTGCTGGATCTTCGGAAGGAGGTCATCAAGGAAAGCCTCAGCGACTTTCAGAATGTGGACCACCGGCTGGAATCGATCGGCTTCATCAGAGGGATTGAATTCATCAACGACAGCAAAGCCACCAATATCAATGCCGCCTGGTTTGCATTGGAAACCATGAACAGGCCAGTGGTCTGGATCGTAGGGGGCCAGGACAAGGGCAACGACTATGGCCTGATTCACGGACTTGCCAGGGAAAAGGTAAAAGCCATTGTCTGCCTGGGGAAAAACAACCAGCGGATCATCAAAGCCTTCAAGGACATCGGGGTGCCCATGGCCGAGACCCGGAGTGCAAAAGACGCCGTCAATGCGGCCTTCCTTTTGGGGAGTCCCGGCGACGTCGTACTGCTGTCGCCTGCCTGCGCCAGTTTCGACTTGTTTGAAAACTTCGAGGACAGGGGGGAGCAGTTCAAGAAGGCAGTGTACGATTTATAGACAGCCGGATCCCGCCCGGCTCCCATAAAAAAAACAAAGCGCCCAAACCAACAAATGAATGAAGCAAATCCTGAGTAAAATAAAAGGTGACCGGCCCATCTGGATGATCGTGATCATCCTGTCGGTATTTTCCCTGCTGGCGGTTTACAGCTCGACGGGCAGCCTGGCCTACCGCTTTCGCTCAGGGAATACCGAGTACTACCTTTTCAAGCATCTGATTATCATTTTATTCGGCCTCGGACTCATGTTCGTGGCGCATAAGATCAAATACACCTATTACTCCAGGATCTCACAGCTGGCCCTGTTTATCGCCCTGCCATTGCTCCTGGTCACACTGATCAGGGGTACCACGATCAACGAGGCCAGCCGCTGGCTCACCCTGCCCATTATCAACATCAGTTTCCAGAGTTCGGACTTCGCCAAGCTGGCCATCATCATGTACCTGGCGCGACTGCTGACCAAAAAACAGGAGACCATCAAAGACCTGCACTCGGCTTTCCTGCCGGCCATTATACCGGTGATCCTGGTTTGCGGACTCATCATGCCGGCCAATTTATCAACGGCCCTGGTGCTATTCACAACCTGCATGGTTTTGATGTTCGTCGGACGCGTCAGTATGAAATACCTGATGGCCATGGCAGGCATCGCCCTGGTCGGACTCACCCTCTTTGTGGTCGTGGTGGTCAATATGCCGGATACCGGGAGGGTAGGCACCTGGCAGAACAGGATGGAACGCTTCATGGATAAAGAATCGGGAGACACCTACCAAACCGATCAATCCAAAATCGCCATCGCCACCGGGGGGGTGTTCGGAAAATTACCCGGAAATTCCACCCAGCGGAACTTCCTGCCCCACGCCTATTCAGATTTTATTTATGCGATTATTATTGAAGAGTATGGCCTCATGGGCGGGGTATTGGTGGTTTTGCTTTATATGATGCTGTTGTATAGGGGGATACGCATTGCACACAAGAGTCCGGGCACATTTGGTGCCTTGCTGGCGGCCGGACTCAGCTTCAGCCTGGTCTTTCAGGCCATGATCAATATGGCGGTGGCCGTAAACCTGCTTCCCGTCACAGGACAACCCCTGCCGATGGTAAGCATGGGGGGAACCTCCCTTTGGTTTACCAGCCTTGCCATCGGAATCATCCTGAGTGTCAGCAGAAAAATTGAGGAAGACGAAAACGAACTGGAAAATGGACAAGCGATTGCAGCAACAACGGCCGGTTAGGGTCATCATTGCAGGTGGAGGTACCGGGGGACATGTTTTTCCGGCCATTGCCATTGGGCTTGCCCTGAAAAAAAAGCTTTTCGATTCCAGGGTGCTCTTTGTGGGTGCCAGGGGAAAGCTGGAAATGAAAAAAGTACCGGCAGCAGGATTCCATATTATCGGCCTCAATATCATGGGCATCCAGCGGCGCATCACCTGGAAGAACCTGATGGTTCCGTTTAAATTAATTGACAGCATGGTTCGCGCCAGAAATATTGTCAAACGATTCAAACCCGACCTGGTGATCGGGGTAGGCGGCTATGCCAGCGGTCCGGTTCTCAGGGCAGCGGCAAAGCAGGGGATTCCAACCCTGATACAGGAGCAGAATTCCTATCCCGGACTGACCAACCGGATGCTGGCCAAAAAAGCCGATAAGATCTGCGTGGCCTATGAAAAAATGGACCGCTACTTTCCAAAATCAAAGCTTTACCTGACCGGCAACCCCGTAAGACCGGATGTGGTGGACCTTGCAGGAAAACGGGAGGCCGCCTTCGGGTACTTCGGACTGACCCCCGGCAAGCCGGTGCTCCTGGTCACGGGAGGCAGCCTGGGAGCCAGAACGATCAATGAAAGCGTGGAGAAAAACATCGATCTTTTTTTGGACAGCGACATACAGCTGATCTGGCAAACCGGCCGGATTTACTACCCTCAGGCCATGGACAAGGCCAGCGAAACAGAAAAACCCGGGTTGTGCATTCGGGAATTCATTGACCGCATGGACTACGCATACGCAGCGGCCGATCTGGTCGTCAGCCGCGCCGGGGCCATCGCCGTTTCGGAGATTTGCGCCGTTCAGAAACCGGCCATACTGATTCCTTCGCCCAACGTGGCAGAGGACCACCAGACAAAAAACGCCATGGCATTGGTGAACCAACACGCCGCCATACTGATCAAAGACAGCGATGCCATGGAGCAACTGGGTCCGACGGCGGTGGATCTGATCAGGGACGAAGAAAGAAAACACCGGCTGGTCGAGCGCCTCGCCGGGCTTTCCTACAGAGACGCCGCAGATGTGATCGCCGGAGTGGCCCTTACTTTAATCGAATAGAAACCAGCAAAATAGGATCAATTAAATACAGGCACAACAAATGGATCTAACCCAAATACAAAGCGTCTACTTCCTGGGAATCGGGGGCATTGGCATGAGTGCGATGGCCCGGTATTTCCATGACCGGGGCGTGCATGTAAGCGGGTACGACAAGACCCCGTCAGAGATTACCGTTGGACTGCAGGAGGAGGGGATCAAAATCCATTTTGACGAAGACCCCCAGCAGCTGCCTTCAGACATACAGCTGGCCGTTTACACGCCGGCCATTCCCTCCACCAGCGCGCTGCTGCAACACCTCCGGAAAGGGAAAACCCCCCTGGTAAAACGGGCCGAAATACTGGGAGCCATCTCAAGACAAACACCCTGCATCGCCGTGGCAGGCACCCATGGAAAGACCAGCATCTGCACCATGCTGACCCATATTCTCAAAACGGCCAACATCCCCACCGAAGCCCTTCTGGGAGGCATATCTGTGAACTACAACACCAATTATATCGGCGACAAAAAGCCACGGTGGCTGGTGACCGAAGCCGACGAATTCGACCGCTCATTCCTGCACCTGGAACCCGAACTGGCCATCATCACCTCCATGGATGCGGACCACCTGGACATTTACGGCACGGCCGGGAAACTCGTCGAGGCCTTTATGCTGTTCGCCGGAAAAATCAAACCCGGCGGTACCCTGTTGATAAAAAAAGGCCTGGACTGCCCGCAGGGATTCCGGGGGCAATGCGTTACCTACGGATTGGACGAGGGTGCGGATTACCATGCCACCAACATTGAGGTACTTGACGGCCGCTTTGTGGCAGATTTCGGCGGACCACTCCGGATGACCCGGCTCATTTTCGGAACCCCGGGCAGGCACAATATTGAAAACGCACTGGGGGCTGCGGCCATCGCCCACATGATCGGAGTAAAGGAAGAAGACATCCGTCGCGGCATGGCCACCTGCGAAGGAGTGAAACGCCGCTTCGACATCCGGCACAAAAGCAGCCACACCGTATACATCGATGATTATGCCCATCATCCCGGAGAACTGGATGCCTGCATTCAGACGGCAAGGGAGTTGTATCCCGGCCGGAAAATCACCGGGGTATTCCAGCCCCATCTTTTCTCCAGGACCCGCGACCTGGCCGGGGAATTTGCGCAGAGCCTGGCATTGCTCGACGAAGTGCTGCTGCTCGATATTTATCCGGCCAGGGAAGCACCCATAGAGGGGGTAAGTGCAGGGATGCTGCTGAACAAAATACCGGGAAGGAACAAGAAACTGGTTCCACGCAACGAATTACTCAACGAATTGAAAAAAAGAGACATTGAAATATTGATCACCATGGGGGCAGGCGACATCGACCGCCTGGCCGGGCCCATTGTTGAAATGCTTATCCGACGGGAAAACAAATGATCAGAAAAATAGTACATATCGCCCTCTGCATTGTCCTTCCGGCCTGCGCCCTTTTGCTGGCGGGCTCGGCCATGGAAAACAACCGGAAAACCCCGTGCACCCGGTTTGAAGTCGCGGTGGAGGACGGACATGCCTTTGTGAAGCCAGGGGAGATCAGGGATGCCGTCGTTCAACAATTTGACAGCCTGCAGGGACAAGTGATCGGACGCGGCATGCTTCCGCGCATCAGGCAGCTTGTCCTGACCAACCCATATATTGAACGGGCAGCCGTTTACAGAACCATCGACGGCGGACTGCATATCAGGGTAAGCCAGCGGGAACCATTGATACGAATCATCAACGGCAACAACCAAAGCTTTTACATAGACCATAGCGGACAATTGCTTCCCGCCAACCGTTCTTATACACCCCGGGTCGTTGTGGCCACCGGACACATCGGTGCAGGCTATTCACCCAATACCCAACTGGGGCCAACGGCAGATACCCTTTCTTTGTCGGATGGGGAGCAAAGACTAAGGGGGCTTTACCTTCTGGCGAAACATCTTGACCAGGATCCCTTCTGGAGGGCGTTCATCGATCAGGTCTACGTGACCCGAAAAGGAGAATTCGAATTGCTGCCCAAAAACGGGGCGCATACCATAGAGCTCGGTTCACTGGATCAGCTGGACGAAAAGCTTGACAAGCTGATGTTCTTTTACCGCAATGGCATCGGCCAGGTAGGCTGGAATTATTATAGCCGGATCAACATTAAATTCAACAAGCAGATAGTGTGTTCAAAATAAAGGAATGTTATGGAATCTAAGGAAATTATTGTCGGATTGGATATTGGCTCAACCAAAATTGCCTGCATTGTGGGGAGTAAGAACGAATATGGCAAGGTGGAAATCCTTGGCCTGGGAAAGGCAGATTCCCTGGGTGTGAATCGCGGGGTGGTCGAAAACATCCAGCACACGGTCGATTCCATTCAGAAGGCCGTGGATGAAGCGAGCCAGAGTTCCGGAGTGGAGATCAAGGTCGTGAATGTCGGCATTGCCGGTCAGCACATCCGCAGCCTCCAGCACCGGGGCAACATCATGCGAAACAGCCTGGACGAGGAAATCTCCGAAAGCGACATCCAGAACCTGGTGGAAAACATGTACAAGCTGGCCCTCCCCCCCGGAGAAGAGATCATCCATGTGATTCCGCAGGAATACATCATTGACGGTCAGCAAGGGATCCGTCAGCCCATAGGAATGTCAGGCAATTGTCTGGAAGCCAACTTCCACATCATTACCGGAAAGGTAGCTGCCGCAAAAAACATCGAAAAATGCGTGACCAAAGCCGGCCTGGAGCTCATTGATATGATATTGGAGCCCCTGGCATCGGCAGAGTCCGTCCTGAGCTCAGAAGAGAAAGAGGCCGGAGTGGTCCTGGTCGATATCGGCGGAGGAACCACTGACCTGGCCATATTCCAGGACGACATCATCAGGCATACGGCGGTCATCCCCCTGGGGGGCAACGTGATCACAGACGACATCAAGGAGGGCTGCTCCATTATCCGGAACCAGGCCGAGGCCCTGAAAAAGGCATTTGGCTCGGCCCTCGCCAGCGAAAACCGCGACGAGGAAATTGTGTCCATTCCCGGTCTGAAGGGACGCGATCCCAAGGAGATCAGCCTGAAAAACCTGGCACACATCATACAGGCCCGCATGGAGGAGATCATCGAGCATGTCTATTATGAGATCAAAACCTCCGGTTTCGAAAAGAAGCTGATCGCCGGCATCGTGCTGACAGGAGGCGGAAGCCAGCTTAAACATGCAGCCCAGCTAACCTCCTTTATCACAGGAATGGACACCCGCATCGGATACCCCAACGAACACCTGGCCAAGTCTCCCTCGGGCGAGGTGGGTAGTCCCATGCATGCAACGGGCATCGGACTGGTAATCAAAGGCTTTCAGCGCAGTGAACACATCAGAAAGCACAAAAATAAAGGCGTGGCGGAAGCACCCAGGTCCAAATCAAGCTTTTTGGACAAAATTCTCCACAAGGGAATAGAATTTTTCGAAAAGGACGGCAATAGCTAAGATTTTATTAACAAATCGTTGTTGAAAAATAAGTAAGCCCGAAAAAAATAAAAAAACAGACAATTAAGTACCTTCACAACCCGAAACCTATGACAACTGATATGATTAAATTCGATCTTCCCAAGAACCAGTCCTCCATCATCAAAGTATTAGGCGTCGGAGGCGGCGGAAGCAATGCGGTAAACCATATGTTCAAGCAGGGCATTGAAGGGGTCGACTTTATTGTTTGCAACACAGACAGTCAGGCCCTGGAGATGAGTCCCGTACCAAACAAACTTCAGCTTGGTGCCAGCCTTACCGAAGGCAGGGGAGCCGGAAGCATTCCCGAGGTAGGGAAAAATGCGGCCATCGAAGACATTGACCAAATCAAGGAACTCCTGGAAAAGCACACCAAGATGTTGTTCATCACCGCCGGAATGGGCGGAGGCACAGGAACGGGCGCCGCACCCGTAATAGCCAAGGCATCCAGAGAGCTGGGCATCCTTACCGTGGCCATCGTTACCATCCCATTCGCCTTTGAAGGCCGCAAAAGACGGCAACAAGCCGAGGAGGGAATCCGGAACCTTAAAGAACACGTCGATACCCTGCTTTTGATCTGCAATGACAGGCTTCGTGAATTATACGGCAACCTCTCGGTCAGCGAAGCCTTTGGCCAGGCAGACAATGTACTCACAACCGCCGCCAAAGGCATTGCAGAGATCATTACACTGACCGGAAACATCAACGTTGACTTTGCCGACGTCAGAACGGTGATGTCCGATTCAGGGGTTGCCATTATGGGCAGCGGGAGTGCCGAAGGGGAACACCGGGCCACCAAAGCGGTGGAAATGGCATTGGCCTCTCCCCTGCTGAATGACAACCAGATCAAGGGAGCGAAAAACATACTGTTGAACCTCACCAGCGGGACCGAGGAGATCCTGATGGATGAAGTGACGGAGATTACGGATTACATCCAGATTGAGGCAGGCTCAACAGCCGAAATTATCTGGGGACTCGGCAGGGATGAATCCCTGGGAACCAATATAAATATCACCCTTGTGGCCACTGGGTTCGGAGATGGCAACAGCATCGGCATGGACATTGACAAAATGGAAGTGATCAAAAAGACCCATGTCCTGAACGACCATTCCCGGAAGCAAACGGCAAGCCGCCAGGAGGAAGTACGTGAAGAAGTGGATGGAATGAGGCGCGTTGTAAGGGAAGAGGTGCGACAGACAAGGGAAAACAACACGGACCAGAAAAAGAGCAATCCGTTTACTTTTGAATTCCCCGGGAACAATACCTCAGACAGCAAAGGGGATACAGAAAAGGGGGAGGCAGGCGATTCCGGCAGCGGCTTCGGGCCCGTTTCAAATCCGGTTTCCGAAGAAGAGCTTCAGCGAAAAATACAGGATCGCGAACAACGGCTTCGTGAGCTCAGCGTTAAGCTGAAAACGCCCGAGGGACTGCAGGATTTGGAAAAGCAGCCAGCTTTTGTCAGACGAAATATCGCACTGAGCAAGGTACCTGCCAGCAACGAATCACAGATATCCAGGTTCACCCTGAATGAGGATGACGAAAGAAAAGCCCAGATCAAATCCAACAATTCATTTTTGCACGACAATGTGGATTAAGGCTAAGGCTTTTTTTGTATCTTTGCACCCAATCAATTTAAAGTGCAAGGTTACATGCAGAAACATACTATGGCCGGCATCATTTTCTTCTCTTCCCTTCTGATTTTTTCGGGCTGCGGAAAAGATGATCCCGAAAAGATCGCGGAAAAGGACAGGGAAAAAATACTGGAGTATATCGCAGAAGAAGGACTGGATGCCCAGGAACATGAGTCTGGTATTTTTTATGTGATTGAAATCGAAGGGGCAGGTGGGCATCCCACGGCAAACTCCAGGGTGAAAATCAATTATACCGGAAAATTGTTGGACGGAGATGTCTTCGACAGCAATTACGGGGCTTCCATGAACCTTTATTCCACCATCCAGGGTTGGCAGATCGGAATCCCCCTGTTTAAAAAAGGCGGCAAGGGCATCCTGATTATCCCATCGGGCCTTGGTTATGGCCAATATCCCCAGATGGGAATTCCTGCCAACTCCATTTTGGTGTTTGACATTGAACTTGTCGATTATTATTAAAAAACTTGTTGTAAATTTGCATACGAAATAACAGACGAATATGGCAAGCAAAAAAGAATTAAAAAAAGACATCAACTACCTGATCGACGAGGTAATCGGAACCTGCCTTTTGCATCAATACACCCAGGGCAAGGAAAAGCAGGAAGAGCTGGATGGCATGATCACTGAAATGATCGAATACCGCGACCAATTGATTCACAAAGCCAACCACCCCGAGGTGAAAGATGGCAAATTGAAGGCTTATTACCGCTCATTGTATGATGAATTACTGGAGAAAGTCAATGGCGCATTTGAAAAACTAGGCAGTTCAACGGAATAATTTTTTTTCACCAGAAATTGTTCCAAGGCGCCTGTTGCGCCTTTTTTTATATCATATCATTTTCCCATGTGCGGGCGATTCACATTATCAAAGACTCCAAAAGAGGTTGCAGACCATTTCGGGGTGATTCTGCCCGAAAACTCCGGAATCCCTCTTTTCAACGCAGCCCCGGGCCAATCCCTGCCGGTGATTACCCAAAAGGAACCGGGGCAAATCGCCTTGATGCACTGGGGAATGACCGCGGCCTGGCAAAAAAGCGGCGGGCAGCAGATCATCAATGCGCGGTCCGAAACACTGACCAAAAAGAAATTATTCGGCGACCTGGTCAGGGAGGGTCGCTGCCTGGTTCCTGCAGACGGTTTTTATGAATGGATGAAGCTGGGCAGGAGAAAGCAGCCCTTCCGATTTTTATTAAAAAGCGAATCGGTATTTGCTTTCGCGGGATTGGTGGGACGTTTCACGAATCCTGCCGGTGAACAGGTGGAAGCCTTTGCCATACTGACCACCGCGGCCAATGAATTGGTGGCCGGGGTTCACAACAGAATGCCTGTCATCATCCGGGAAGGAAGGGAAGCGGAATGGATTTCCGAATCATTGCCCGAAGCGGCCATGGCTTCCTTTTTTGAGCCTTTTCCTGCAGCGGGCATGCAGGCTTATAAGGTTTCTCCAGGCGTGAACAAGGCTTCGGTCAATCACGCCGGATTGATCCGTCCGTGGGAAGATCCCACGCTGACCCTCTTTTAATGAGCAAAACATCCCATACAGAATGACAGACAAACGAAAACCTTCAGGTGCATCCGGCAGAACCGGAGGCGGACGCCCCACGGGAAGCCGGTCCAAAAAAGACGGAGGCGGCGCGAGTAAAGGCAAGCCGGCAAAAAACCGCGGAGGAGACCGTCCCTACAAGGGCCGTCCCACGCAAGGACGCAGCGAGGAAGACCGTCCATCCAGGGGCCGTCCGGCGGCAGGACGAAGCAATGACGAAAGGCCCAGCGGAGACCGTCCCTACAGGGGGCGTCCGGCGGCAGGACGAAGCAATGACGAAAGACCCAGC
>JAWLHS010000021.1:0-20111 GCA_041690235.1 Bacteroidales bacterium | reverse complement strand
GGCTGTTGGGTGTTAGCTGTTGGCTGTTGGGTGTTAGCTGTTGGCTGTTGGCTTTTAGCTAATGTCCAATGTCCAATAGCCAATCTCCAATATCCAATGTCCAACAGCCAATGTCCAATATCCAATGTCCAACAGCCAATGTCCAATATCCAATGTCCAACAGCCAATGTCCAACAGCCAACAACCAATGTACCTGAACTGCCATACTTACCACAGCCTGCGTTACGGCACCCTGTCGCCCGAACAGCTCGTCCTGAAAGCCCGGCAGCACGGCGTCAGACAGCTTGCCCTGACGGACATCAACAATACCACGGCCATGCCGGAATTTGTTAAACAATGCCGCAAACACGAAATCAGTCCGGTGGCAGGCGTGGAATTCCGCCGGGGGGACCAGCTGCTGTATGTGGTCCTGGCCAGAAACCCCGAAGGCTTCCTGGAGATCAACCGATTTTTGAGCCACCACAACCTCAACAAAACCCCCTTGCCCGAGCGCTTCCCGGTATGCGAAAATACCTTCGCCATTTATCCCCTGGGGCGGTTCCCCGGGCAGGGCGGGGAGCCCCTGCACCCGCACGAATACATGGGCGTACGTCCCGGGGAACTTTCACGGCTGATGGCCCCGCCCCTGCAGCAAGGCACTGGGCACCCGGTCCGGCTGCTCAGGCAGAAGGAAAAGCTGGTGGCCCTGCACACGGTCAGTTTCGGTGAACGCCCGGACTACGAACTTCACCGCCACCTGAGGGCCATCGAACACAACACCCTCCTCAGCCGGCTGCGGGAGGAACAGACCGGACGGCCCGGACAGCTCATGACACCGCCCCATGAGCTGCAAAAGCTGTACGAGGGAGCTCCTTACCTGGTAAGCAACGCATGCCGCCTTCTGAAGGCCTGCCAAATGGACTTCGACTTCAAAGGTCTGAAGAACAAACGGAGTTTTACCGGCCATCCGGCCGATGACCGGGCATTGTTGTCCAAGCTGGCCATGGACGGATTGGAATACCGCTACGGGAAAAACAACCGGGAAGCACTCAGGCGCGTGGAACACGAACTGGAGGTAATCGACCGGCTTGGGTTCTCTTCCTACTTCCTGATTACCTGGGACATCATCCGCTATTCCATGTCGCGCGGCTTTTACCATGTCGGGCGCGGCAGCGGAGCCAACAGTATTGTTGCATACTGCCTGCGCATCACCGATGTGGACCCCATCGAACTCGATCTGTATTTTGAACGTTTTATCAACCCCAAACGCTCCTCCCCGCCCGACTTCGATATTGACTTTTCCTGGAAAGAACGCGACCAGGTACTCGACTACATCTTCAAGCGTTACGGACATGAGCATACGGCCCTGCTGGGCACCTGTTCCACCTTTCGCGACCGGGCCATGATACGCGAATTGGGGAAAGTATACGGACTGCCAAAGGCAGAGATCGACGCGCTCACGGGTCAGCGGCATGCTTATATGAGGCAGGGACAGAAAAACTTTCCCGATGCCATCGCCGAAAACATATTCAAACTGTCTGAGCAACTGGCCGGCTTCCCCAATCTTCGCAGCATCCACGCGGGAGGGGTGCTTATATCCGAGAAGCCGATCTGTTGCTATTCTGCGCTCGACCTGCCCCCAAAAGGCCTGCCGACCGTGCAATGGGATATGTATACGGCAGAAGAACTGGGGTTTGAAAAAATCGATATTCTAAGCCAGCGCGGCATCGGCCACATCAACGATTGCGTCGGGATGATCAAACAGAACCGGGGTGCCACCATCGACATCCACCAGGTGAATGTCTTAAAAAAAGACGAAAAAGTGAAGGAGCTGTTGCGCAGCGGAGAAACCACCGGATGCTTCTATGTGGAAAGTCCCGCTATGCGCGGCCTGCTGAAAAAATTACGCTGCGACAATTACACCAGCCTGGTGGCCGCCAGTTCCATCATCCGCCCGGGTGTGGCCCGCTCGGGAATGATGCGCGAGTACATCCAGCGCTTCCATCATCCCAATGGCTTTAAGTACCTGCACCCCGTCATGGAACAACAACTGAAGGAAACTTACGGAGTGATGGTGTACCAGGAGGATGTGATCAAGGTTTGTCATCACTTTGCAGGGCTTGACCTGGCAGACGCTGATGTGCTGCGGCGGGCCATGAGCGGCAAGCACCGGTCAAAAGAGGAAATGCAGCGCATCATTGACCGATTCTTTGAGAACTGTCGAAGGAAAGGCCACCCGGAAGCCCTTGCCAAAGAGGTTTGGCGGCAAATTGAATCCTTTGCCGGATACTCCTTCTCCAAAGCCCATTCCGCCTCCTATGCCGTGGAAAGCTATCAGAGCCTCTACCTGAAGGCGCACTACCCCCTGGAGTTCATGACCGCTGTAATCAATAACTTCGGAGGTTTCTATCAAAGCCCGGTATACTTTAACGAAGCCCGCCGGTACGGGGCCATCATCGAACCGCCCTGCGTAAACCACAGCCACAGCACCAATACGATGACCGGAAACCGCATTTACATCGGCTTTGTACATGCACTGAACCTGGAAAGAAAAACGGTCCGATCCATTGTGGACGAGCGCGAACAGAACGGTCTTTACGGGGGACTGGAGGATTTTTACAACCGGACCGGTATCGCACTCGAACAAATGATACTGCTGATACGCATGGGGGCCCTGCGTTTCACGGAAACCCCAAAAGCCCGGCTGTTGTGGGAGGTCCACTTGCTGGCCGGGAAAAAACCCAGGACGGAAAGCACGCTGTTTCCCCTGCCAAAAGGAATTGATTCGTTTCCCACACCGGAAACAGACCCCTTACAGGACGCCTATGACGAAATGGAATTGCTTGGATTTCCGGTTTCCACCGGTTTCTTCGACATGCTCCAAACCAAATTCAGGGGAGACATCCCGGCAAACCAGATGATACATTATGTAGACCGCAGTGTACGGATGGCAGGGCAGCTTGTCGCCGTCAAATACGTCAGGACGGTAAAAAAAGAATTGATGTACTTCGGATGCTTTCTCGACAGTGCCGGAAACTTCTTTGACAGTGTTCACTTTCCGGACATTGCAGCAAGCAATCCCTTTCGCGGAAACGGAGTATACCTGCTGAAGGGAACCATCACACAGGAGTTCGGCTTCCCCTCACTAAGGGTTGAGAAAATGGCAAAATTGCCGGTCAGGCTTGTGCAGTAGGACCGCCCAGGTTCATGGGCAGTCCGGGGCTCCCGGTATCCTTGATCGGGCCATGCACCCCTTCAAACTTACCAATGTTTTCCTGCAAAGCTTTCAACAGGCGCTTGGCATGCTGGGGGGTCAGAATGATCCTTGACTTCACCTTGGCCTTTGGGATGCCTGGCATCAACCTTACAAAATCAACCACAAACTCCGTGTTGGAATGGGTAATGACGGCCAGGTTTGAATATACCCCTTCGGCCACTTCTTCTCCCAGTTCAATATTGATTTGATTATCTGATTTCGGTTTATCAGCCATATGGTCTCCTTTTTTTTTTGGGTTAGTCTGCTTCAACAGCGTCGGCTTTAGACGCCATAAGCAGGTTGTACTCCTCCATGGATCCGACGATGATGTTTTCATAATCCCGGATTCCGGTACCGGCCGGGATCTGATGTCCTACGATCACATTCTCCTTCAACCCGCTCAGGGTGTCCTTCTTGGCGTTAACGGCGGCATCGGTAAGTACCTTGGTCGTCTCCTGGAAGGAAGCCGCGGAAATGAAGCTCTTGGTTTGCAGCGAAGCCTTGGTAATACCCTGTAACTGCTGACGGGCAGTGGCCCCCCTGGCATCACGGGCAGAAACAAGGGCTTTGTCCTTGCGCTTTAACAAAGAGTTCTCGTCGCGAAGCTTCCTGGCGGTAATGATCTGTCCGGGTTTCAGCTGCGAATCACCGGGATCCTCCACCACCTTCTTGCCAAAGAGGCTGTCGTTCTCTTCCATGAACTCGATCTTATTCACAATTTCATTTTCAAGAAAGCGGGTATCGCCCTGGTCTTCAATGGTAACCTTACGCATCATCTGGCGCACAATGATCTCGAAGTGCTTGTCATTGATCTTCACCCCCTGCATCCGGTAGACCTCCTGCACCTCGTTCACGATATACTCCTGAACCGCGGTTGGACCCTTGATGGCCAGAATATCGGCCGGGGTAATGGGACCGTCAGAAAGCGGGGTACCGGCCTTGACAAAGTCATTCTCCTGGGCCAGGATCTGCTTGGTCAGCGCAACCAGGTAATGTTTTTCATCACCCGTCTTGGAAGTAATAATGACTTCCCTGTTTCCGCGCTTGATCTTTTTACCAAAGGAAACAACACCGTCGATCTCTGATACAACAGCCGGATCAGAGGGGTTCCTTGCCTCGAACAGCTCCGTAATTCTGGGCAGTCCGCCCGTAATGTCACCCGACTTGCCGACCGCTCTGGGAATTTTTGCGAGAATGGAACCCGGCTTGACATCGGCTTTTTCCCCGATCACAATATGGGCGCCAACCGGCATGTCGTAGATTCTGAGTTCCTCCCCATTCTCATCCACAATACTGATGGATGGATTGCGGGTCTTGTCCTTGGATTCAACAATGACTTTTTCGTAATAACCGGTCTGTTCGTCAGAATCCGTGCGAAAGGTGACCCCTTCCACCATATTGTTTAACACAACTTTTCCGGCAACATCCGTGATAATCACTGCATTGTAGGGATCCCACTCACAGATAAGCTCACCGCCTTCAACCTGGTCTCCGTCCTGGAAATAAAGAAATGCCCCATAAGGGATGTTCTGGCTGGTAAGAACCATGCGGGTGTTCTTGTCAACGATCCGCATTTCGGCCGACCTGCCGATCACAACAAAGTAGTCCTTTCCTTCCTTATTGGTGAAGGGAACGGCGCGGAGTTCATCAATCTCTATGATCCCGCCATATTTGGCGTTAATCTTGGAAGCAGTGGCAATATTGGATGCCGTACCCCCAACGTGGAAGGTTCGAAGTGTAAGCTGGGTACCGGGTTCGCCGATTGACTGGGCGGCAATGACCCCGGTTGCTTCACCTTTTTGAACCATTCGGCCCGTAGCCAGGTTGCGGCCGTAGCATTTCGCGCAGACCCCGTATTTGGATTCACAGGTAAGTACCGAACGAATCTCAACGGCTTCTATGGGCGATTCCTCTATCACCTGGCAAATCTCCTCCGTGAGTTCCTCTCCCGCCTTGATAATCAATTTTCCTGTCGTCGGATGGAAAATATCATGCAGGCTCGTTCTGCCCAGAATACGGTCGAATAAAGTTTCAACGGTTTCTTCGTTATTCTTCAGCGCTGTGGCTGTCAGTCCCCTAAGGGTACCGCAGTCAGGTTCCGTGATGATCACATCCTGGGCCACATCGACCAAACGGCGGGTCAGGTAACCGGCATCGGCTGTTTTGAGGGCGGTATCGGCAAGACCCTTTCGTGCACCGTGGGTGGATATAAAGTACTCCAGTACAGACAGACCTTCCTTAAAGTTTGAAAGGATGGGATTTTCGATAATTTCACCGCCTTTTGCGCCTGATTTCTGCGGTTTGGCCATCAGTCCCCTCATACCCGAAAGCTGACGGATCTGTTCCTTGGAGCCCCTTGCTCCTGAATCAAGCATCATAAATACCGGGTTAAAACCCTGATTGTCGGCCGTGGTACGGTCAATCAAAACCTTTGTAAGTTTGGAATTGGTATGCGTCCAGATATCAATGATCTGGTTGTAGCGTTCGTTATTGGTGATAAAGCCCATGGCGTAATTTCCGCGAACCTCCTCAACCTGTTCATCGGCCTGGTCGATCAGCACCTGCTTTTCTTCCGGGACGAGAATATCGCCAAGGTTGAATGAAAGGCCGCCACGGAAAGCCATATTGAACCCAAGATCCTTGATATCGTCAAGAAATTGGGAGGTCCGGGAGATGCCCGTTACCTTCATGATGCCGCCAATGATATCCCGCAGGGCTTTTTTGGTAAGCAACTGATTCACATACCCGTATTCTTCCGGGATTACCTGGTTGAACAACACACGGCCGACTGTGGTTTCCACGATCCTGTCGACCAATTCGTTGTTTTCGCGCACTTTTACTTTCACCTTAATGATGGAATGGAGGTCGGCTGCCCCTTCGTTATGTGCGATAATCACTTCCTCCGGTCCATAAAATGTCAGGTTCTCTCCCTTCATGGGATGTCCGGGAATTCCCTGCCTTGGCTTGGTCATGTAGTACAATCCAAGAACCATGTCCTGGGAGGGGACCGCAATGGGGGCCCCGTTCGCCGGGTTCAGGATATTGTGAGAGGCAAGCATCAGAAGTTGTGCTTCCAGAATGGCGGCATTCCCCAGTGGAAGGTGAACGGCCATCTGGTCTCCGTCAAAGTCGGCATTAAAAGCAGTACAAACCAGTGGGTGAAGCTGAATGGCCTTCCCCTCAATCAATTTGGGCTGAAAAGCCTGGATCCCTAAGCGGTGAAGCGTGGGTGCACGGTTAAGCAAAACCGGATGACCCTTCAGGACATTCTCCAAAATATCCCACACAACCGGATCCTTTCGATCCACAATCTTTTTGGCCGATTTAACGGTCTTTACAATCCCCCGTTCAAGCATCTTGCGAATGATAAACGGCTTAAACAGCTCCGAGGCCATTTCTTTGGGGATTCCGCATTCGTGCAGTTTCAATTCAGGGCCAACCACAATGACCGAACGGGCAGAATAGTCGACACGTTTTCCAAGCAGATTCTGCCTGAAACGCCCCTGCTTCCCTTTAAGGCTGTCACTGAGTGACTTCAAAGGCCTGTTGGATTCCGTTTTCACGGCATTCGTCTTCCGGGAATTATCAAACAGGGAATCAACGGCCTCCTGCAGCATGCGTTTTTCATTCCGGAGAATCACATCCGGGGCTTTGATCTCAATCAGTCGCTTGAGCCTGTTGTTGCGGATAATCACCCGTCGATACAAATCATTCAAATCGCTGGTGGCAAACCTTCCCCCGTCAAGGGGCACCAATGGACGCAACTCGGGAGGAATCACCGGAACCACATCCACAATCATCCACTCCGGATTGTTCTCAATCACCTTCTGAGAGTCCCTGAAGGCCTCAACCACCTGCAGGCGTTTTAAAGCATCTGCCTTACGCTGCTGGGAGGTCTCCGTATTGGCTTTATGGCGCAAATCATAGGAGAGCTGATCCAGGTCCAGGCGGGACAAGAGCTCTTTGAGCGCTTCGGCACCCATGCTGGCAATAAACTTATTGGGGTCGGTGTCTTCAAGCAACTGGTTCTCCTTGGGGAGCGACTCGAGGATATTGAAATATTCTTCCTCGGTCAAAAAATCAAGGTAGTTCAGCTCATCCGATTTGATACCGGCATTGATCACGACATACCGCTCATAATAAATTACCTGGTCCAGCTTCTTTGAAGGAAGGCCAAGTAAATACCCGATTTTGTTGGGCAGGGAACGGAAAAACCAGATATGGGCAACGGGAACGACAAGTTTGATGTGCCCCATTCTTTCACGCCGCACTTTTTTCTCGGTCACTTCAACACCGCAGCGGTCACATACAATCCCTTTGTAACGAATCCGCTTGTATTTTCCGCAATGGCATTCCCAGTCCTTTACCGGCCCGAAAATCCTTTCGCAAAAGAGTCCGTCGCGCTCAGGTTTGTAAGTCCGGTAATTAATGGTCTCTGGCTTTAACACTTCTCCGTGGGAGCGTTCCAGGATAGACTCTGGTGAAGCAAGGCTGATCGTAATGCTGGAGAAGTTGCTTTTTACGTTGGTTTCTTTTCTAAAAGCCATATATGTGTCAGTTGTTTGTGCAAATGGTCAAAGGAAAACCTTATTCAAATTTAATGTTCAATCCAAGGCCACGGAGTTCGTGAACCAGTACGTTGAACGATTCGGGCACACCGGGAATGGGCATGTTCTCGCCCTTCACAATGGCTTCGTAGGCCTTGGCGCGTCCCATCACGTCGTCAGATTTGACCGTGAGGATTTCCTGCAGGATATTTGCAGCGCCAAAGGCTTCAAGTGCCCATACTTCCATCTCACCAAAACGTTGCCCGCCGAACTGTGCCTTACCTCCAAGCGGCTGCTGTGTAATGAGGGAATAAGGACCGATGGAACGGGCGTGCATTTTATCATCGACCATATGGCCGAGTTTCAGCATATAAATAACACCCACGGTAGCCGTCTGGTCGAAACGTTCCCCCGTACCACCATCGTACAGGTAAACCTTCCCGTTCTCAGGAAGACCTGCTTTGGTCAGGTATTCATTGATCTGCCCGACCATGGCGCCATCGAAAATGGGACTGGCAAAAGTCATTCCCAGTTTTTGTCCGGCCCAGCCAAGTACGGTCTCATAAATCTGTCCCAGGTTCATACGGGATGGAACACCAAGCGGGTTCAGAACAATGTCAACGGGACTTCCGTCTTCCAGGAAAGGCATATCCTCTTCCCTGACGATCCTGGAAACAATCCCCTTGTTTCCGTGCCGTCCGGCCATTTTGTCGCCAACCTTGAGTTTGCGTTTCTTGGCAAGATAAACTTTGGCCAGTTGCACAATGCCGGCAGGAAGCTCATCACCCACGGTCGATGTAAACTTTTTGCGGTTATGGGCACCCAGAATGTCCTTGAATTTGATGGAATGGTTGTGCAGGAGTTCCTTGATCAGGTCATTTTTGCCCTTGTCGGTCGTCCAGTTGTTTGGGTTAATGGTGGCAAAGTCGATCCCATGCAAAATCTTTTGGGTAAACTTCGTCCCCTTGGGCACAACGACCTCCTTCAGGCTGTTCATCACTCCCTGTGAGGTTTTGCCACTGACCAGAACAATCAGTTTGTCGACCAGTTTTCCGCGAAGATCTGCGATCTCCTTATTGAACGCCTCGTCCATTTTTTCAATGACGGCCTTCTCCTTGCTTTTGACCTTGCGGTCCTTGATAATCCTTGAAAAGAGTTTTTTATCAATAATCACCCCTTTGGTCGAAGGGGGCGCCTTCAGGGAAGCATCTTTAACATCTCCGGCTTTGTCCCCGAAAATGGCCCGGAGCAGCTTCTCTTCCGGTGTCGGGTCAGTTTCTCCCTTTGGAGTGATCTTCCCGATGAGGATGTCTCCTTCGTTGACTTCTGCACCGATGCGAATCAGGCCGTATTCATCCAGGTCTTTAATGGCCTCCGCACTGACATTGGGAATATCACTGGTAAGTTCTTCAGCCCCCCTTTTGGTATCCCTTACATCGAGGGAGAACTCCTCTATATGAATGGACGTAAACACATCGTCCCTCACCACCTTTTCAGAAACCACGATGGCATCCTCGAAGTTATATCCCTTCCAGGGCATGAAAGCCACCTTCAGGTTACGTCCCAGGGCAAGCTCTCCGCCTTTGGTGGCATAACCTTCTGATAACAACTGGCCCTGTTTTACCTTCTGTCCCTTGCGAACAATGGGCTTCAGGTTAATGCAGGTACTCTGGTTGGTTTTGGCGAATTTGATCAGCTTATAAACCCTCAAATCTTCCTCGAAACTTACCAGGCGTTCTTCATCGGTCCTTGAATAACGGATCCGGATTTCGTCGGCATCCACGTACTCAACCACCCCATCGCCCTCGGCATGAAGCAAAACCCTTGTATCGGAAGCAACCCTCTTTTCAAGACCGGTGCCGACAATGGGTGCCTCCGGGTTGATCAGGGGCACTGCCTGGCGCATCATATTACTTCCCATCAGGGCACGGTTGGCATCATCGTGCTCCAGGAAGGGGATCAGGGAGGCGGCAATGGAGGCAATCTGATTGGGGGCCACGTCCATCAGGTCGATTTTTTCAGGCTCAACAATCGGATAGTCCGCCTGAAATCTTACTTTAATGCGATCCTCCAGAAAAGATCCGTCTTTCCCAATGGGCACATTGGCCTGGCTGATAATCTCTGTTTCCTCTTCTTCGGCCGAAAGGTAAAGCGGGTCATTCTCAAAATCGACCTTGCCTTCATTGACTTTAAAATAGGGGGTTTCTATAAATCCGAGTTCGTTCACCTTGGCGTAAACACAGAGTGAAGAGATCAGACCGATATTTGGTCCCTCCGGGGTCTCAATGGTACAAAGCCGCCCGTAATGGGTAAAGTGAACGTCACGAACCTCAAACCCGGCGCGTTCCCGTGAAAGTCCACCCGGTCCGAGTGCCGACATCCTTCGTTTGTGTGTCAGCTCAGCCAGGGGATTGGTCTGATCCATGAACTGGGACAACTGGTTGGTTCCAAAGAAGGAGTTGATCACGGACGAAAGGGTTTTTGCGTTGATCAGATCCGTCGGCGCAAACACCTCATTGTCGCGGACGTTCATACGCTCCCTGATGGTACGGGCCATGCGGGCCAGTCCGACTCCAAACTGGGAATAAAGTTGTTCCCCGACCGTTCGTACGCGCCGGTTGCTCAGGTGATCAATATCATCCACATCGGCCTTGGCATTCACCAGCTCAATCAGGTACTTGATGATAGAGATGATGTCCTCCTTGGTTAGAACCCTGACATCCATAGCAATATCAAGGTTGAGTTTCCTGTTGATCCGGTACCTTCCAACATCCCCGAGATCGTAGCGCTTATCCGAGAAAAACAATTTTTCGATCATGCCACGGGCGGTTTCATCGTCCGGCGGATCGGCATTGCGGAGCAAACGGTAAATGAACTCTACCGCTTCCTTCTCGGAATTGGTGGTGTCTTTCTGCAGCGTATTGTAAACCAGGGCAAAGTCACTCAGGTTAACGCCTTCCTTATGAAGGATGACGGTTTTGACCCCTGCATCAATGATCATGTCAATGTGGTCGTTCTCCAGAATGGTTTCCCGGTCGATGATGACCTCGGTTCGTTCTATGGACACCACTTCTCCGGTATCTTCGTCCACGAAATCCTCCACCCACGACCGAAGGACCCTGGCAGCCAGCTTCCGGCCCACATATTTTTTTAAACCTGTTTTGCTTACCTTCACCTCATCGGCCAGGTCAAAAATCTCCAGAATGTCTTTATCGCTTTCAAAACCGATGGCCCGCAGCAAGGTGGTGACGGGAAGTTTTTTCTTCCGGTCAATATAGGCATACATCACATTATTGATGTCTGTCGCAAATTCGATCCAGGAGCCCTTAAACGGAATGATCCTGGCACTGTAAAGCTGGGTACCGTTGGCATGGACGCTTGTCCCGAAGAAAACGCCCGGAGACCGGTGAAGCTGAGACACCACAACCCGCTCAGCCCCGTTGATAACAAAAGTACCACGGGGTGTCATATAGGGAATCATGCCCAGATACACATCCTGTATTATGGTCTCAAAATCCTCATGCTCCGGGTCGGTGCAGTAAAGCTTGAGCTTCGCCTTCAGCGGCACGCTGTAGGTCAGGCCCCGTTCAATACACTCTTGTATGGAGTACTTGGGTGGATCGATAAAATAATCCAGAAATTCAAGAACGAAATTGTTCCGTGCATCTGAGATGGGAAAGTTTTCACTAAACACCTTGAATAAGCCTTCATTTTTGCGGTTTTCGGGTGTGGTTTCCAGTTGGAAAAAATCCTGGAAGGACTTCACCTGAATCTCAAGAAAATCGGGATATTCAAAATGTCTTGTTACGGTTGCAAAGCTAAGCCTTTCTCCGGTCATATTTTTTGCTGCCAAGGTTTGAAGGTTTTGTGTGTTTAGAAAAAAACAATGAAGGAAACAAATAAACAGCAACGAAGACTAGACTTCCGCAACGAATGGTCACACCCGGCAGAAGTCTAATCTTCAATGATTTGCAGGAAGCCTATTTTACCTCAACCTCTGCGCCAGCTTCTTCGAGCTGTTTTTTGAGAGATTCCGCTTCGTCTTTGGTAACACCTTCCTTGATCGCCTTGGGCGCTGCATCAACCAGCTCCTTCGCTTCTTTCAGGCCAAGGCTTGTCAGTTCCTTCACAAGTTTCACAACAGCGAGTTTTGAAGGACCTGCGGCTTTCAGTACAACATCGAACTGGGTCTGTTCTTCAACTGCCTCAGGGCCGGCTTCGGCTGCTGCGACGGCAACCGGAGCAGCTGCTGCCGGCTCAATGCCATACTCGTCTTTCAGGATCTGGGCCAACTCATTAACCTCTTTAACAGTAAGATTTACTAATTGTTCTGCAAAAGCTTTTAAATCTGCCATTTTATTATTGTTTTAATTGGTTATACGTTTCTAATGATTTAAAATTGGAATAATTTTTAATTTTCTCTTTCAGAAAGGGTTTTCACCACACCGGCAATGGTCGTCCCGCCCGATTGAAGGGCAGAGATTACGTTTCTGGCCGGTGATTGGAGCAGTGCAATGAGGTCGCCCAGTAATTCCTCTTTGGACTTGATCTGGCTCAATGCATCAAGCTGGTCGTCACCAACGTAGAAGGCTTCCTGTATGTAGGCACCTTTCACGATTGGCTTCGGACTGGTTTTGCGAAACTCTTTAATCAGGCGGGCCGGAACGTTCCCGACCTCTGCAAACATGATGGAAGTAGCGCCCGTCAGCACCCCATACAAGGGGTCAAACTCCTTTTCGCTTTGTTCCATGGCTTTTTTCAGAAGGGTGTTCTTTACAACCTGCAATGAAACATTCCTTCTAAAGCAAAGCCTTCTGAGCTTGTTAATGGTTTCGACGTTCAGTTCGGAAGTATCAGTCAGATAAAAGAATTCACTGGTTTTTAGTTTCTCGGTCAGCGATTCAATGATCTGATATTTGTCTCCTCTTTTCATATGTTACCAGGTTCTTTCGGCAATTGCTCACCTTGGGTTTATACTACGACTGATTTTGTTTCCACCTGGATCCCGGGGCTCATGGTACTCGAAACATAAATGCTTCTCACATATGTTCCCTTGGATGAGGAAGGCTTCAACTTAATGATGGTCTGAATCAGTTCTCTGGCATTATCCACCAGTTTTTCCTTGTCAAAGGAAACTTTACCGATGGAAGCATGGATAATACCAAATTTATCTACCTTGAAGTCGATCTTACCGGCCTTCACGTCTGTAACCGCTTTGCCTACATCCATGGTCACGGTTCCGGCCTTTGGGTTGGGCATCAGTCCGCGGGGACCAAGGATTCGTCCCAGGGCACCCACTTTCGGCATCACATTGGGTGTGGTGATCACCACATCAACGTCTGTCCAGCCACCTTTGATCTTTTCAACATATTCATCCAGGCCAACGTAATCAGCACCGGCTTCTTTAGCTTCGTCTTCCTTATCGGGCGTACAAAGTACAAGTACCCTGATGGTTTTCCCTGTTCCGTGCGGCAAAGCGACAACACCCCTGACCATTTGATTGGCCTTTCGGGGATCCACTCCAAGCCGGATATCCAGATCAACTGAAGCATCAAACTTGGTGAAGGTCATCTTCTTTACGATTTCTGCGGCATCAGGCAAAGAGTAAACCGTATTCGGATCAAACTTTGCTAAAGCTTCTTTTTGGTTTTTCGTTAATTTAGCCATATTCAGATTCCGTTAAGCTTTAAATGATTGATTGCGTTCAGGATTACCGCTGTCTAAAAAGGCGCGGGGCCTTTGATCCGGACTCCCATGCTGCGTGCAGTACCCGCGACCATCTGCATGGCAGACTCCACGGTAAAGCAATTCAGGTCGGGCATTTTGGATTCAGCGATGTCCCTTACCTGACCCCATGTAATAGTGGCTACTTTAGCACGGTTCGGTTCAGCAGAACCAGATTGAATCTTGGCTACCTCCCGCAGTTGCACGGCAACGGGGGGGGTTTTTATGATGAAATTAAAGGACTTGTCCTTGTATACAGTAATGATCACCGGGATAACCTTTCCGGCCTTATCCTGCGTACGGGCATTGAACTGCTTGCAAAACTCCATGATATTCACGCCCTTGGCACCCAAAGCGGGACCAACAGGCGGGGAGGGGTTCGCAGCTCCACCTTTAATTTGCAGCTTGATTATTCCACTAACTTCTTTTGCCATTTTTAGATTTTTTTACAAATAAGGGGATCAAGATTAATCCGCAGGGAAAAAACGGTCGGTCGGGCAGTGGAAGCCTGCCCTTGGTCCTATTCTTTTTCCACCTGCATGAAACTCAGTTCCAGGGGCGTCTTCCGACCAAAGATCTTAACCATCACTTTCAATTTTTTCTTCTCTTCATTGATCTCTTCGATCACGCCGGTAAAACTGTTGAATGGGCCGTCTGTAACCTTCACGGTTTCTCCCACGATAAACGGAATGTTTAACTCTTCCTCCTTGCCGGACAGCTCGTCTACTTTTCCAAGTATACGGTTCACTTCTGCCTGGCGAAGAGGTACCGGGTCCGAACCAGAGCCTAACCAGCCAAGGACACCGGGTACATTCCGGATAATATGGGGGATCTCCCCCACCAGAGCGGCTTCTATCAGAATATAACCCGGAAAAAAATTGCGCTCTGCGCTCACTTTCTTTCCTTTTCGGATCTGATAGATTTTCTCCGTTGGAATCAGTACTTGCGAAACATACTCTCCCAATCCGAGGCGGGCCACTTCACTGTCAATGTATTGTTTGACCTTTTTCTCACTGCCGCTGATCGCCCGGACTACATACCACTTTTTCACTTGTTCGCTCATACCAAGGGATTGAAGTTAAAACCCCGGTTCATTTCGCCGTTTAACAGAAAAAACCAGAAAAATATTAGAATATGATTCCTGCAAAATGTCCCGAGGGTTTACAAAAAGAGACGGTAGAATTGCTTGAGAATGGAGCTGAAAGAAATATCCATCAAATAAACGACAACGGCGATTATAAGGGAAGCAACGGATACAACCACTGCACTACTCTGCAGTTCACTCCAAGTGGGCCAGGAAACTTTATGAATCAATTCATCATAAGTTTCGCTGAGATAGGCTCTGATTTTTTTCATGTCTTAATGTATATTCTAATATTTGCACGGGTGGAAGGAATCGAACCCTCAACCAACGGTTTTGGAGACCGCTACTCTACCAATTGAGCTACACCCGTAAAAACGACGGCGGGACAAGCCCGCCATCGAAGGGATGTGCTATTCAATAATTTCCGTAACCTGTCCGGCACCCACAGTGCGTCCGCCTTCGCGGATGGCAAAACGGAGGCCTTTGTCCATGGCCACTTCACTGATCAGGGTCACATGGATGGTGAGGTTATCACCAGGCATGACCATCTCACGGCCTTCCGGCAACATAATTTCACCAGTTACGTCGGTGGTGCGGAAGAAGAATTGCGGACGGTACCTATTCTGGAATGGGGTGTGACGGCCACCTTCTTCTTTTTTCAATACATAAACCTCTGCCTTGAACTTGGCGTGGGGTTTCACCGAACCGGGCTTGCAAATAACCATACCACGTGTGATGGCGTCCTTGTCGATCCCCCTGAGCAACAAACCAGTGTTGTCACCAGCTTCGCCACGGTCAAGAATCTTGCGGAACATTTCAACCCCGGTGACCACAGACTTGAGTTTCTCGGCACCCATACCAATGATATCCACCGGATCACCAGAGTTGATCACGCCGGTTTCAATTCTTCCGGTAGCAACCGTACCACGGCCGGTAATCGAGAAGACGTCTTCAACGGGCATCAGAAAATCTTTGTCAACGGCACGCTCCGGAAGCGGAATGTAAGTGTCAACAGCCTCCATCAGTTCAGCAATTTTTTCAACCCATTTGGGCTCGTTGTTCAAACCGCCAAGGGCCGAACCACGAATAATCGGAATATTGTCGCCATCGAACTTATAGAAAGTAAGCAGTTCGCGGATCTCCATTTCAACCAAATCCAGCAGCTCTTCATCATCGACAAGGTCAACCTTGTTCATAAAGACAACCAACTGGGGAACACCAACCTGACGGGCCAAAAGAATGTGCTCACGGGTTTGGGGCATGGGACCATCGGTTGCTGCTACAACAAGGATGGCACCGTCCATCTGGGCGGCACCCGTAACCATGTTTTTCACGTAGTCGGCGTGGCCGGGGCAGTCGACATGGGCATAATGCCTGGTCTCTGTCTGATATTCAACGTGGGCAGTATTGATGGTGATACCTCTTTCTTTTTCCTCGGGAGCGTTGTCAATTGAGTCGAAGCTCCTGATTTCAGACAAACCTTTTGAAGCAAGGATCTGTGTGATCGCAGCGGTAAGCGTGGTTTTTCCATGGTCAACGTGACCAATGGTTCCTACGTTTACGTGCGGTTTTGTGCGTTGGAATTTTTCTTTTGCCATATTACAGGGTGTTTAAGTTTTTATTAAAAAAGGGATTCAACAATATCTTTACTTGAGCCGACGACGGGAATTGAACCCGTGACCTCTTCCTTACCAAGGAAACGCTCTACCCCTGAGCTACGTCGGCCGGTTTAAACCTTTGAGCGGAAAACGGGACTCGAACCCGCCACCTACAGCTTGGAAGGCTGTCGCTCTACCAGATGAGCTATTTCCGCTTTTAACCAGTGGGGGGAGGAGGATTCGAACCTCCGAAGGCTGTGCCAACAGATTTACAGTCTGCCCCATTTGACCGCTCTGGAACCCCCCCGAAACTCATGAGCCGATGAAGGGATTCGAACCCCCGACCGGCTGATTACAAATCAGCTGCTCTGGCCAACTGAGCTACATCGGCGATCATTTGTCACAAATTTACCCCTTAAAAAGGTCTGCAAATGTACAAAAGATTTAAATACTACCAAAAATTTCACTGATTTTTTCTTTGGATGGGGCGGTATTTCATTAAATGCCTTTGAGTTTGCCCTTGCGTCTCTTCACCTGACGCTTCAGTGCATCCACCGAGGAATCCACCGCTTCTTCAAAAGTCCTGGCCTGTTTCTTGGCAAACAGGTCGTTCCCGGGAATCAATACGCGTATCTCAGCAATCTTGTTCTCATTATTGGTGGCGGCATCCAGCCGCAGCGTAACATCACAACCCAAGACCCCATCAAACAAATTGGGCAGTTTCGACACCTTCTCCCTGATAAACTCTTCCAGTTTTACATCACATTTAAAATGCAAAGAACTGATGGATACTTTCATAATTGATCCTCCACATTTAGGCCTTTGGATGGGCTTGTTTATAAATGGTTTTTATTTTCTCGATGGTATTGTGGGTATATACCTGTGTGGCCGCGAGGCTTGCATGCCCGAGCAGCTCCTTTATGGCATTCAGATCAGCCCCATGGTCGAGCATATGGGTGGCAAAGGAATGTCTGAGTACATGGGGACTTTTCTTGGCTCGGGTGGTCACCTGACGAAGGTAAAAAATCACCCGCCGATATACAAATCCGGGATATAATTTTTTTCCCCTATCGGTCACAAGAACCTCCGGGGCAACCTCACCCGGGAATTTCTTTTCCTTTTCTGCATTGTACAATAGATACCATTGTTTTACATGGTCCAGCAGGGGAATCATGCGCTGCTTGCTTCTCTTTCCGGTAACCCGGATGGTATTCGAATACACATCAATGTCGCCGTGCCGCAGTCCGGTAAGCTCGGAAAGGCGAATTCCGGTGGTGTAAAGCAACTCCAGCATCAGGCGGTCCCGCAGGCCATGAAAATCGTTCGGGAAACCGGACAACTCAAACAAGCGGTCAAGCTGGTCTTCCTGAATAAACACGGGCAGTTTTCGCTCCTTCCTGACCGACCGCAGTTGATCGGTGGGATTGACAGCGATGGTCCCGTTTTTCAGACAATGGTTGAAAAAAGATTTCAGGGCAGACATTTTCCTGTTCACGCTTCCCCGCGAATACCCCTGGTCAATCAGGTTTGCAAACCAGGAACGAAGCAGGGCGGCATCAACGGACAGCAGATCATCCGATTGATATTGTTCGGAAACATAGGCGGAAAACTGCTTCAGATCATTCTCATAGGCCGTAAGTGTATGCGTCGAATACCGCTTCTCTTGTTTCAGGTAAAGAAGGAATTGGTCAGAACTGCTACCCATGAGATCAAAAAAAAGAAGAAATCCTTGCTTAAAGTTATGCCAAAAAAGCGGCATCTGCAAAAATTTCTTCCTAAAAAGGGGTTAAAAAATATTCTTGGTCAGGCGTCTTCGGCGTTCTGCAATTTCTGGATATAAATTGCTTTCAGTTTTTCTTCGCGCTTCTTAACCGAAGGCTTGGTAAATTTCTGTCTGTCACGCAATTCGCGGAGAATACCTGTTTTCTCAAACTTCCTTTTCAGTTTCTTTAAAACCCGGTCAATGTTTTCTCCTTCTTTAATGGGAACAATGATCATATTGGCCTCTTTCTTTTGTTTCTGTTCGTGAATGCTGATTTTCCATTTCCCAAACGGGGATGCAAAGATAAAAAGAGTTTTCCAGAATTCAAACAACAATAAAAAATTAATGCATTTTTGCCCCAGGCCTGCGGGCCAAAGAATATTTCCGGGCTAAAAAAAGGGCATGGAAAATATCAGTAATTTAGCAAACCGGAAATATCCAACTGGCTGCCATAAACATCAAGAACTTGCTCAACATCCAGGGAATCTGCCTTATGAATCTTGTTTGCTGCGGGAACATAAAACACCTCGACATAAAAGCTGCCCATGTCAAAAAGCTTGATGTTGCAGTGCAGGAACTGCCTGGAAGCCAGTTCGTGTCCGCTTTCAAACACCTTGTAAACCTTTTGCTTGAGCGGCGCTTTATCGAATTCCTCTCTGGTCATGATTTTTGGCATCGAAGGGATGAATGTACTTGTTGTTTTGCCGCTTTGTGAGATTAACCAAAATTGGCCCGGATATGTTCAATAAAAAAAACATCCCCAACACCATAACCCTGATCAATATGTTTTTGGGTTGCCTGGCGGTGGTGCTCGCCCTGGAAGGGAGTATGGCCCTCGCGGCCCTGATCATCCTGGGCTGTTCCCTGCTGGATTTTCTGGACGGGTTCTTTGCCCGTATCCTGAAAGCGGGCTCCCCGCTTGGCCAACAGCTGGATTCGCTGGCAGACCTGATCAGCTTTGGAATGGCGCCGGCGGCCATGGCATTTACCTACCTGAGAGAGGCCATGCCGACAGAGGTGCAAACGTGGGCCCTCATTCTCCCTTACCTGGCCTTCTCACTGGCTGTTTTTTCCGGTTTACGGCTTGCGAAGTTCAATATTGACACCCGGCAGCGGGCGTTTTTCATCGGTCTTCCCACCCCGGCCAATGCCTTGTTTTTTGCCTCTTTCCCTTTTGTGCAGGCCTATGCCCCGCAGGTAGGGATTATCTCAGGGGTCATTGACGCGATAGCGGAAAACCCCTGGATGATGCTCGGCCTGGTGACGGTTTTCTCATGGCTGTTGGTTTCCCCTGTTTCCATGTTTTCCATGAAGTTCAGCAACCTAAACCTCAGGGCGAACGCAATCAGGTACGCATTCATTGCGGGTGCCTTGCTGCTGCTCCTGGCATTTGGGCTGCAAGCCCCACCGGTGATCATGGTTTTTTATCTAATTTTGTCCCTGTTTTATCATTTTAATACCCCTCCGACCCATGATGAAGTTCCGCGCAGAAATTAACGTAATGCCCCTGAAGGCCTTGCTGGACCCGCAGGGCAAAGCCATTTCAGCCAGCATGAAAAACCTCGGCCTGCCCCAGATTACCAATGTCCGCATGGGCAAACACATCAACCTGGAGGTGGAAGCATCCGACCACAATCAGGCCCGTGAAATGGTTGAAACCGCCTGCAAAAAACTCCTGGCCAATCCGATTATGGAATATTTTGAATTTGAGCTTTTTGAGGCATAAATCATTCCGATGGCAGACATCCATCAGACAGGTAAAAAAGGAGAAATCCTGGCCATGGCACATCTTCGCGAAAATGGCTATGAAATCCTGGAATCCAACTGGAGGTCAAACCATCAGGAAATTGACATCATCGCCAAAAAAAACCGGATTTTGGTCGTTGTCGAGGTGAAAACCAGGAGTTCCTCCCGTTACGGGGAACCAGAAAGTTTTGTCAGCAAAGCCAAACAAAAGCACCTGATTAAGGCGGCCAACCACTACCTTTTCCAGAACCACCTCAACATGGAAGTCCGTTTCGATATCATTTCCATTGTTGTTACCCAGGAGGGCCCCCGAATCACCCACATTGAAAACGCCTTCCGGCCCACGATTTAGCTGTTGGCGGTTGGCTGTTGGCCATTGGCTGTTGGCGGTTGGCTGTTGGCTGTTGGCCGTTGG
>JAWLHS010000020.1:0-20460 GCA_041690235.1 Bacteroidales bacterium | reverse complement strand
AAATGGTGGAGTCGGCAAAGCTGTATGCGATGGAATCGCTCAGTCCCTGCAGGTCACTTCTGAAAAAGCGTGCCTGGTGGTAGGCGTATACCCATCGCTTGTCGACGGGTTCGTCGTAGAACGATTTCAGGGTGTCGGCGTGCAGGAACAAGGAATCATTTTCGGCAATCACGGTAAGCACGGCTTCCTGGGTGACGGTCGAAATGTTCTGCGCTTCAAAATGCTCCGCAAAATGTCCGGTGATGATGGTGTTCTGGACACTGTCACGCATGACGATATTCCTGTCTGCCCGCCCGTAACCCAGGTTGCGGTCATAAAACAGGGTATCGCCTGTAAGTGACTGCTCGTGATTGGAAAAATACGCATCCTTACTGAAGCGGGCAATGTCGTTGCGGGTGTCGTACCATCCGTTACGGCAGGATATGATATTTTCTTCGCTCTGAATGGTGGTTGGACCGAAAAAATAGGCGATCTCCGTCAGGGTGTTGTACTTCAGGGTATCAGAAACCATGGTATATTCAGGGTTCACCAACACCACATTCTGTCTGAAAAAAAAGTGTTTCAGATCCGCATAATAAAAGCCCTCATTGCTTGTCAGCACATTGTCAGCATCCACGATCCTTCCACCGGAACCATACCTGGCCGTATTGGCATCCAGGTCATAAAACAGCTGGGGGGTGGTGAGGGTCATTTGGGGATCGACCATACGCACACCCCCGGTCAGTTCTGCCATACGGCTGTTGCCGTTATAGAAAAGCTCGTCCCCGTAAATGCTTACGGTATCACTGACCTGGATAAACACATTGCCAAAGGCGCGGAGGCTGTTTGTTCTGGCAAAGAGGTAGGCACTGTCGCAATACATATGGGCATCCTCATGCCTGAACTGGACATTATCGATCAGTCGCCTCACATCATCCCCGATCTGGGAACCGGACTGCATGCGTTCGGCATGCACAAGCTCTATCTGGGTGGGCTGCTGGGCAAGCACAGGACAGTATCCGAGGAAGGCAAGAAAAACCATCCGACGGAAAAAAACAAACATACCTCGTATTTGATGTATATGCCCCATCCTAATGCTTAAACTCAAAAAGGGCAAAAAAAGTTCGTCCCCCAAAAAACAATTGGGAATTCCGCCTTATCCTGGCCGCTTATTATAATCGGGCATGCTGAAGTATGCCGAGATCTCTTTTTTCACGACGGGCGTCAGCAGCAGGATGGCGATCAGGTTCGGGATGGTCATAAACGTAATCACCATATCGACGAAGCTCCAGACCAGGTCTATTCCCCAGATTGAACCGAGAAAAACAAACAAGGCGTATACATAATAGTATGGGGTAATGGCCCTGTCTCCGAACAGATACTGCGCGGCGCGTGTCCCGTAGTACGACCAGGAGATAATGGTGGAGAAGGCAAAGAGCAGCAACCCCAGGGCAATGATGTGGGAGGCCAGGTAACCGAGATTGATTTCAGCCAGTCCCGTTTCAAATGCAAGAACCGTCATTCCCACGCCCTGAATCCCCGACTCCCAGGCGCCTGTCATAATGATGACCAGAGCGGTCAGGGTGCAGATAAACAGGGTATCGATAAAGGGTTCCAGGCTGGCCACCAGTCCTTCCCGCACCGGGTATGGGGTTTTGGCCGCCGAATGGGCCATGGCGGCAGAACCTTGTCCTGCTTCATTGGAAAACAATCCCCTCCTGATGCCCATGGTCAGTGTCAGGATAAAGGCAGAACCTACAAATCCTCCCGCTGCGGCGGTACCAGTAAATGCATCATTGAAGATCAGCATGAATGCGGGGCCCAGGTTCTCCAGATGGAGTAAAAAAATGGTCAGGGCGGCCAAAAAATAAAAAACCGCCATGAAAGGAACCAGTCGGGAAGTCACCTCGGCAATCCGCTTCAAACCACCGACCACAATCAGCAACACCAGACCCGCAATCACCAACCCACTGATCCAGGTGGGAAATCCGTAACTGGTATTCAGCACATCTGTCATGGAGTTGCTCTGGGCCATGTTGCCCGTACCCATGGAGCATAAAACCGCTGCAGAAGCAAAAATGATGGCCAGGGTTTTGGCGTGTCTGCCCAGCTTGTCCTTCAAACCGTATTCCATATAATACATGGGGCCTCCCGAAACGGTGCCATCGGCATTAAACTTCCTGTATTTTAGTCCCAGGGTACACTCGACCAGCTTCAGCATCATCCCGAAAAAGCCGGTAATCCACATCCAGAAAATCGCGCCGGGACCGCCCAGGTAGATGGCCAGGGCCACACCGACGATATTTCCGGTTCCAACGGTTGCGGAAAGGGCCGTGGTTAAGGCTTTAAAATGATTCACATCACCCGAATCGTCTTTCTTTGAGAACCTTCCGGAGAGAATGGCCAGTGAATGCCCGAACATGCGAACGTGCAAAAAACGGAATTTAAAGGCAAAATATATACCGGTAGGCAGCAGCAGGGCCAGCAGCAAATAACCTCCCACATATTCGTTGTACCAGGTAATCACGGTATTCAATCCTTCCAGGAAATTTGACATTGGCTTGGGGAATTTGGGTTTATAACAATCCGATGCTATTGAGAAAAACGATGGCGATGGCCACCGGTGCAATAAATTTCAACAGAAACATAAATACATGGAAAAGCCTGACGGGCAATGCTCCGGAGTTCGACACTTCGTCCCTGACATTGGCGGAGCCGAGAAACCATCCGACGAAAACAACGATCAACAAGCCCCCAAGGGGAAGCAGGATGTTGGAGGAAGTAAAGTCCATGATGCCAAAAACGGTGAGCCCGCCTAAGGTTACATCCTCCATGGCACCGAACGACAGGGTGCAGAAGACACCGACAAATGTTGCGGCCACTGCGGCCATGATGGTGGCGTTGCGTCTTTTGATGTTCAGCTCTTCGACCAGGAAAGCCACCACCACTTCGAGTATCGAAATGGATGAGGTCAAAGCCGCTATGGTCAGGAGAATGAAAAAGATCAACGCAAAGAAATACCCGCCGGGCAATTGCTGAAAAATATTCGGCAGCACATGAAAAATCAGGCCGGGGCCCTCATCGGGAGCCAGTCCAAAGGCAAAAACAGCTGGAAAGATAGCTACACCGGCTAAAATGGCAATCAGGGTGTCTGCCAGCGAAACTTCAATGGAAATGGATCCGAGTTTGTTTTCCTTCCCTATGTAGGAACCATAGGTGATCAGGGCGCCCATGCCGATACTCAGCGAGAAGAAGGCCTGCCCAAGCGCACTCAGGAAAACATCCGGAGTAAGTTCGGAGAAGTCGGGCTTGAACAGGAACTGAAGACCGCCCATGGCGCCGGGCAGGGTAATGGATCGGACGGCCATAATGAGCAGCAGCAACACAAGGAAAGGCATGAGGATTTTGGTGTATTTCTCGATGCCTCTTTTCACCCCGGCAATGATGATCCCTGCCGTCATCACCATAAAGATCAGCTGCCACATCAAAGGCCTGAGGGATTGGGTGTGAAAGGCCTGGAACATTTCGCCCAACTGGCCCGATGATTGTCCCTGGAAAGCGTTTGTAAGTGCTTTATAAACGTATTCGAGGGTCCAGCCGGCAATGGTGCTGTAAAAAGCCAGGATCATAAAAGCGGCCGCGATGCCCATAACACCGACAATCCACCAGGGTTTGCCCGGGGCCAGTCGTCGAAATGAGCCAAAGGTGTTGCGTTGTCCCCGGCGGCCGATGATGAATTCCGAAAGCATCACCGGAATGCCCAGAAGCAGGATAAAGGCCAGGTAAATCAAAAGAAAAGCGCCTCCCCCGTTATCGCCTACTACGTATGGGAAGCGCCAAATATTGCCCAGGCCGATGGCCGACCCGGCGGCCGCACAGAGTATCCCGAATTTACTGGAGAATCCCTCACGCAGGCCACTACCTTTATCAGACATGATATGTGGATTTGTTGGTTGTTGATTGGTACAATAATTCCGTGCCGGCCGGAAGAGGCCAAAAATATAAAATTCTCCCGATATACAAATCGACAGGGAAAAAAAAGAAATCTATTTGTCGGACAGGCGCACCATGGCCTCAAACTTTTTGTAAAGTTCCGTGGCTTCGGGGTCGCTGAATGGCATGATATTGGTCATGACCACCACGGCCACCCCGGTATGAATATCGACCGAAAAAAAGGTGTTGAAATAGCCGCTCCAGTAGCCGGAACCGGGACGGCGGCCGTATTCGTTGCCGGGGATCTCCAAGGCCCAGGACAGGCCATGTGCAAATCCGTCGGCGGTGGGTGCATCCGCCTGCGCGCCCAGGCTGCGATCCGTGGCCGGCCGGCGCACCACCAGTGGCAACTGATCAACGAACAGGGAAGCGACGGTTTCTTCACGCAGAATCCGGACGCCGTCGATCGAACCGCCGTACAGAATGCATTGAAGAAACCGGAGGTAATCGTTCAGGGAGGAATGCAATCCGGCGCCCCCGCTGAATTCACTGACGGGAGTGCCCAACGGACGCGGGGCAACCTCCCTCATGGCGCCGCCTGCCTGCGGATCCCGGAACCCGAGTGTGACGACCATATCCTGCAGGGAATCGGGAACCTGAAACCAGGTATGATCCATACCCAGGGGACCGGTGAGGTGTTTGCGAAGGTATTCCTCCAGGTTGAGTCCGCTGACAACCTCCACCAGCCGTCCGGCCCAATCGGTGCTGGTCCCGTATAGCCAACCGGTGCCGGCTTCCTGTAATCGGGGATGGTCTTTATGGGGCCAATTGTCAGGCAACTGAAACTGCCCCAGGCGGCGGTCAAAGATGGCGTATCCGAACCCCGACGTATGGGTCAGCAGGTGGCGCAGGGTAATCGGAACCGTGCCGGGAACCAGTTCTCCGCTGCTGCCCAGGATGGGGATCTTCCGGATGCCGGGAAGGTAATTTTCCACGGGCTGATCCAGTTCCAGCAGGCCCTGCTCGACAAGCTGCAGGACGGCCACGCTGGTTATGGCCTTGGTCATGGATGCAATGCGGAAAATGTGATCCCCCGTTAGCGAATCCTGTGCGGACCATTGGCCCGGACCAAAAGTTTCCGTATAAACCTGCCCATGGGCCGTTGCAAATCCAAAAGCGGCAGCGGGCACTTCGGTCTGTTTCCAGCATTCCTCAAGTTCCCGGCGGAAACCGGCTGTTTCTATGGATTGGGAGGCGGCAAAAAACCCCGGAAAAAATAAAATGACCGCGAGGACAAAATGTTTGAACTGTTTCTGAATCATGGCGGATGGATTAATGAGTCCAAAAATACAAAAATATCCGAGGGGCCGTTTGCAGAATCCTGGCAGAATCCCTCCAAAAGGCCCCCTACCTTTGTAAAGGGTGTGATAGGCGGCATCTCGGCGGAACCCGGCGAATCCCACCCCCCTTTTTATGAGCCCGGCGATGTTTTGGAAAGATTTTTTATTCTTCAGCAAGTCCCAGCGAAATGGCATCAGGGTGCTGATGGTCATCCTGATTTGCATGATTTTTTTCCCTTTGGTTTATCGTCGGATGGTTCCCCTTCCCCCGCCGGACTTTTCTGCCTTCGAAGAAAGCCTCCGGACCTATCACAGGCAAATAGCCGCCAGGCATGAGGAGAAAGCGAATTCGCATCCGCCGGCTGCACGCACCCATGCAGGGGAAATGGCGTCCGAAACCGTTCTGAACCCCGAACCGTTCGACCCCAATGATCTTGGCGTTGAGGCTTGGGTGGCCATGGGCATCCCGGCATATGTTGCCAACAGCATCAGAAATTACCTGGAAGCCGGCGGAACGTTCCGCTACAGGGAAGACCTCAGACGGATTTACCTGATGAAAGAACAGTGGTATGTACAACTTGAGCCACACATACAGCTTCCTCCAAGGCCTTCCTCTGTCCAAAAAGACGCAGCGACGGCGCGCACGGCCAGGCAGGAAACGGGCGGTGATTCCGCCCGGAAGGCTCAAACGGAACCGGGGAAGACAGGTGATCATCCACCCCCTGAAGCGAAATCCCGCCCGGGGGGAGCCACCGGTAACGAAACCAGGGTTTTATCCATCGAAATCAACCGGGCCGACACAGTCGGGCTGATGGAAATCAATGGGATCGGGCCTGTGTTCAGCAAGAGAATTCTCGGGTACCGGGAGCTTCTGGGCGGATTCCACAAGCCGGAACAACTCCTGGAGGTCTACGGCATGGATTCCGCACGCTGGTTGCAAATCTGCCCCCACCTGGTATTCGACACCCTCCACATCCGAAAAATAAACCTGAACCAGGCGGCATTCCGGGATCTTATCCGCCACCCCTACATAGACAGGAATCTCGCCAATTCCCTACTGGGCATCCGCGACCAGCACGGACCGCTCGGCAGCATCACGGCAATCAGGCAAAGCTTTTTGGTGAATGAACAGGTTTATGAGAAGATTTCACCCTATATAAAAGTGGATTAAAACAGGATTAAAACAGGCTTTAAACAAATCCGACAAAAGCTTGTTATCTTTATGTAGTCTAATTAAAACCCTAGCTCATAAACCCAAAAAGCACAACCATGCACAAATTGGCAATCATCACACTCATTGCAGGATTTTCGTTGGCCGGGCTGTTTGCCTGCCAGCAAACCCCGCAAGAAAATTCAGACAATAACCAACAAAAAGAAGGACAAATAATGAAAGCACAAAACGGAACATATTCTCTGCCAGCGCTCCCTTACGCATTTGATGCGCTGGAACCTGTCATTGACAAAACCACCATGGAAATTCATCATGGGAAACACCATCAAGGCTATGTGAACAATCTGAATGCCGCCATTGAGGGCGCCGAGTTTCAGGACAAGAGCCTGGAAGAGATCTTTAAGAACATGAGCAATTATCCCGTTGCGGTGCGCAACAACGGGGGCGGCCATTGGAACCACTCCCTGTTCTGGGAAATACTGGGACCAGAGGGCGGCGACATGCCTTCCGGCAGCCTGCTTTCAGCCATTGAAGAGCGCTTTGGAAATTTCGAACAATTCAAGGAGGAATTCAACAAGGCGGCCACCACCAGGTTTGGCAGCGGATGGGCCTGGCTGATCGTTGATGCAGAAGGGCAATTGGCCGTGACCAGCACGCCCAACCAGGACAACCCCCTCATGGATGTAGCGGAAAAGCAGGGCACACCGATCTTGGGCATTGATGTCTGGGAACATGCCTACTATTTGAAGTATCAAAACCGCCGGCCGGAATACGTCGGCAACTTCTGGAAGGTGATCAACTGGAAAGAGGTGGAACGCAGGTACGAACAACTGAAATAAAAACACATTTCCCCGGTCGCTTCACCAGATTATGGCCGGCAGGAAAAATCGATAACGGGTGATGAGTGAGACACCGGCAGGGGCCCTTTGGGGCAACTGCCGGTTTTTTTATCTCAGGCCTTTTACCTACCTTTGCCCCATCCTTAAAGGGAATTCATTTTTTTTATCTCAACGATATTCATTAACAAAGGAGGGTTTACCCATGTTGAAAAACGAAAAAATTACTGCACAAAAAGCCATTGAACTGGAAGACAAACACGGGGCACACAACTACCACCCACTTCCTGTGGTGTTGTCGCGCGGGGAAGGTGTTTTCGTCTGGGATGTTGCCGGGAAACGGTATTACGATTTCCTTTCGGCCTATTCAGCCGTAAACCAGGGGCATTGTCACCCAAAAATAGTTGACGCCCTGGTCCAACAGTCCAAAACCCTTGCACTGACTTCCAGGGCCTTCCATAATGACGTGTTGGGCGTGTATGAAAAATACATCACCGAATTTTTCGGGTACGATAAGGTATTGCCTATGAATACAGGCGCCGAAGCGGTTGAAACGGCCATCAAACTTTGCCGAAAATGGGCATACAAGAAAAAGGGCATTCCAAAAGACCAGGCCAAAATTGTCGTATGCGAAAACAACTTCCATGGCCGGACCACCACCATTGTGTCATTTTCGAACGACCCGGACGGCTACAGTGACTACGGCCCTTTCACCCCCGGGTTTATCCGGATTCCCTATAACGACGCAGACGCACTCGAAGAAGCCCTGAAGGATCCCAATGTGGCCGGGTTCCTTTTCGAGCCCATACAGGGTGAGGCCGGGGTGTTTGTACCCGATGAAGGTTACCTGACGAAGTGTTTCGAGCTCTGCAAAAAGAACAATGTGTTGTTCATGGCCGATGAGGTTCAGACAGGAATCGCACGCACAGGAAAAATGCTGGCCTGCGATCACGAAAACATCAAACCCGATGTGCTGATCCTGGGAAAAGCAATCAGCGGGGGCATTTATCCCGTGTCGGCCGTCCTGGCTGATGATCCCGTCATGCTGGTCATTAAACCGGGCCAACACGGCTCAACATTCGGCGGCAATCCTGTTGCTGCCAAGGTAGCCATGGCAGCGCTGGAGGTGGTCAAAGAAGAAAAACTGGCAGAGCGGGCCCAGCACCTGGGCGAAATCCTCCGCAGGGAATTGCGGGCCATCCAATCGGATATGATCACCCTGGTGAGGGGAAAGGGGCTGTTGAACGCCATTGTCATCAAGCCCAAAGGCGACAAGAAAGCCTGGGATGTCTGTTTGAAAATGGCGGAAAACGGACTGCTTGCCAAGCCCACCCACGGAGACATTATTCGCTTTGCGCCTCCCCTGATCATTACCGAAGAGCAACTGCTCGAATGCGTGGAAATCATCCGTAAATCAGTGCAGGCTTTTGAATAGCGAACTTTCTGCCGGCCGCATCAATCGATCCAGAAAAGATCCGAAGCGATGCGGTCGGCAAAAAGCTTGCCTTTATCTGTCAGCAACAACTGGCTTCCCTGCTTCATAAGCAGCCCCCTGCGGATATGCTCCCGGGCGCCTGCCTGCAACCATTCCATGCGTTGCACCCCCCAGTTTTCCTCCACATGCCGCAGGCTCAGGCCCCACATGGTTCGTAAAGACGTCATCACATATTCATCAAACCGCTGAGCCGCTGTCAGCACTTCTGTTTCGGCGGACAATATGCCCTGTCGAACGGAAGCAATATACCGGCTGGTATTGGAAAGATTCCACCAGCGCTGGCCGTTCTTATAACTATGGGCCGAGGGACCCAGTCCGAGGTACGGCTGCCCGGTCCAATACGAAAGGTTATGTCTCGAGTACTGCCCGGGTCGGGCAAAGTTGGATATCTCATAGTGGTCGTATCCCTGTCCGGCCATTAGTTCAAGCATGATTTCAAACTGCCTGGCCGTTTGCTCCTCATCCACCGCAACAGCCTGTCCCTTTCGGATCATCACCTCCAATGCGGTTCTGTTTTCCACGGTCAGGGCATAAGCGGAAACATGCGGAAGGTCCAGTTCAAACACCGTCCGAAGATTTTCTCTCCACTGGGGGTCGCGCATGGTGGGGGTTCCGTAGATCAGGTCCACCGTCAGGTTTTCAAAGCCGGCCTTACGGGCAAAGGCTACCGATTCAAGGGCCTGGGCGGGGGAATGAATGCGGTTCATATAGGCCAGGTCAGGGGCATGAAAAGACTGAATGCCAATGCTGAGCCGGTTAACCGGGCTTTGCTTTAAGGCCGACAGCTTGTCCCGGCTTAGATCGTCGGGGTTGGCCTCCAGGGTAATCTCACAAGAATCATCGAAGGCAAAGTACCGGGAAATCCGGTCAAAGATCCCGGCCAGCTGCTCCGCCTCCAAAATGGAAGGGGTTCCGCCTCCCAGGTAAATACTGTCCAGAACGGTCTTGCCTTTCCCCTGGACCGGGTCCCCGAAAAACCCCTTCTGCATGTCCGCCTCCTGCAACAGGCATTCCAAAAAGGCTTCCTTTTGCCGGAGGGAAACAGAGAAATGAAAGTTGCAGTAATGGCAGGCCTGCCTGCAAAACGGGATGTGAATATAGATTCCGGCCATTGTTCCAAAAATAATGGGTAAAAGTAATCAAAAAGGCTTTTTTTTCTATATTTGGAGGCCAACCAAACAACCCGACATGATTGCGACCGAAACAAACGGTATCCAACTTTATTCCTTTCAACTTTTCTCCAGCCTTCCCAAACTCAGGCATTTCGTCTCCACCAGGCATTCGGGCGTGAGCAGCAAAAACTTTTCCAGCCTGAACATGGGCTTTCATGTGGGCGACAACAACTTCAACGTCCTGCGCAACCGCAACCTGCTCTCGGCAGCTACCCGGATCGACATTCTCCGCTTCACCTGTGCCAACCAGTGCCACAGCGGCAATGTAGTCATCGTGGATGAGTCTTCACGCGGAAAGGGTTCGGTCGATAAGGAAAGTGCCATTCCCAATACCGATGGCATGATCACCAATGTGGAGCGAATCTGCCTGGGGGTGCAAATCGCAGACTGTGTGCCCATCCTGCTCTATGACCCGAAAGAGCGTGTGATCGCTGCCCTGCATTCCGGATGGAAGGGCGCCCTGCGGAAAATTGCCGCACGGGCCGTAGAAAAGATGATACAATCATATGGCAGTAAAGCAGAGAACATATTGGCGGGGCTTGGTCCGTCGAACGGACCCTGTTGCTACGAGGTGGGGCCCGAGGTGGTTCACGAAACAGAAACGGCACTGGGCAGCACCCGGGGCGTGATAAAACCCGCAGGGAAGCAAGGTAAGTTCATTTTTGACCAATGGCAGGCCAATACAATGCAATTGCTCGAGATGGGCTTGCAAAAAAACCACATTGAAGTGGCAGAACTTTGCACACAGTGCCACAGTGAAACCTTCTTTTCCTCCAGGGCCGACTCGGGGGTTACGGGCCGCTTTATGGCCGGAATCATGCTGGAAAAATAAATGCCATTAATTATTGATTCTCGTTTTCATAGTCTTCAACATTAAATCGTCCGAACATGGAAGAAACCCCTACCCAAATCAAAGGCCTGCCCGATAATGCTTACCGGGAACTGGCTGATGGAGAAGAATACATCCCCGTGATGGTTCCCGGGAAAATCTATCCCGAGGTCAATTTTCGATCCGTGTCACTGGGTTTGCTGATGGCCGTTATTTTTTCTGCCGCCGCCGCCTACCTGGGACTCAAGATCGGACAGGTTTTTGAAGCGGCCATTCCCATTGCCATTATTGCCGTCGGACTCTCCGCGATCACCAAGCGAAAGAACGCCCTGGGAGAGAATGTCATCATACAGTCCATCGGGGCGAGCTCAGGGGTAATCGTTGCCGGCGCCATCTTTACCCTGCCCGCCCTCTATATTTTGAACCTCGAGGCCCATTTCATCCAGGTATTCCTGTCATCCATGCTTGGGGGCTTCCTGGGCATTTTGTTTCTGATCCCTTTCCGGAAATATTTCGTTGCCGAGATGCATGGCAAGTTTCCTTTTCCGGAAGCCACGGCCACCACAGAAGTGCTTGTATCGGGCGAAAAGGGCGGAAGCCAGGCAAAGGTCCTTTTGTTCAGCGGGCTCATCGGCGGTATCTATGATTTCGTTATTGCCACTTTCGGGTTGTGGAACGAGGTATTCGAAACCAGGGTCATTCCCTATGGGGAGCTCCTTGCCGATAAGGCCAAGCTGGTCTTTAAGCTGAACCTGGGGGCGGCCATCGTCGGACTCGGTTATATTATCGGGCTGAAGTATGCGGTGATTATCTGCGCCGGCTCTTTCGTCGGATGGTTTGTGATTATCCCCATGATTGCCCACGCCGCCGCGGCATTCGGGGGCGAGGCCAATGAAATCGCCCGGATGGCACCCGAGCTCATTTTCCGTGATTATGTGCGGATGATCGGGATCGGGGGCATTGCCATGGCCGGACTGATCGGGATTATCCGCTCATCCAGAATCATCAGGACGGCCGTCAACCTCGCCGTAAAAGAAACCTTCAGCAAGCACGCCAATACCGACCGGAACATCCGCACCAGGCGAGATTTGCCCATGAGCCTGATCCTGGGGGGCACCATCCTTACCGCTGTACTGATTTTTGTTTTCTTCCAGTTCGGGGTGGTTCAAAACCTGACGCACGCCTTGGTGGGACTGCTCATTGTGATGATCATCGCCTTCCTCTTTACCACCGTTGCCGCCAATGCCATCGCCATTGTGGGAACCAACCCGGTATCGGGAATGACCCTGATGACACTCATTCTGACTTCACTGATTATGACTTCCGTCGGACTGTCAGGTACATCGGGAATGGTTGCCGCCCTGATCATCGGCGGGGTGGTATGCACTGCCCTGGCCATGGCGGGGGGGTTCATTACCGACCTGAAGATCGGTTACTGGCTGGGATCCTCCCCTTATAAGCAACAAAGCTGGAAATTCCTGGGAACCATCGTTTCTGCGGCCACCGTGGGCGGGGTAATCATTATCCTGAATCAAACCTACGGTTTTTCCGGGCCGGGGGCCATGGTGGCCCCACAGGCCAATGCCATGGCAGCCGTCATCGAACCCATGATGACAGGGGGATCTGCCCCATGGCTGCTATACGGGGCGGGAGCCTTCCTGTCGCTCATCCTTACAATGATGGGGGTACCGGCCCTGGCCTTTGCCCTGGGTATGTTCATCCCCCTTGACCTGAATACCCCCCTCTTGGTGGGCGGCATCATCTCCCATTACGTCATGAGCCGGAGCATGGACCCACTCCTCAATACCAAGCGCCGGGAGAGAGGCACCCTGATTGCCAGCGGATTTATCGCCGGGGGGGCATTGATGGGTGTGGTCAGCGCCTTGCTGAAGTTCGGCGGACTGAATCTGGAGGCCGACAGCTGGCTGGCACATCCCGGTTCGCAATGGCTCGGGCTGCTGATGTTCGGACTGCTTTGTACCTATTTGTACCGCAGCGCATTGAAAGGGAAAACGACCGACTGACAAACACCACCTGGCAACAACAATGGCAAATCAATAACCTTTAAAAAATTGTAAAATGAAAGAAAAAATCCTGAAGCGGTTTCTCCGCTACATCAGCATCGATACGCAAAGCGATCCCAACGCCTCATCATTTCCAAGTACCGCCAAACAATTCAAACTGGCCAATATGCTGGTGGATGAACTCAGGGACCTCGGACTGAAGGATGCAGACGTGGATGAGCACTGCTACGTCACGGCCACCCTGCCCGCAAATACCGACAGGGAAATCCCGGTGATCGGCTTCCTGGCCCATGTGGACACCAGTCCGGATATGAGCGGGGAAAATATCAGGCCGCAAATTATCGAAAACTACGATGGCAAGGACGTACTGCTGAACAAGGAGAAGGACATGGTGCTCCGGGTGGATGATTTTCCCATGCTGGCCAATTATGCCGGACAAACCCTGATCACCACCGACGGAAACACACTGCTGGGAGCCGACGACAAGGCAGGCATTGCAGAAATTATGACCGCCCTGGAACACCTGGTCTCCAACCCCGATATCAAACACGGCACCCTCAAGATCGGCTTTACTCCGGATGAGGAGATCGGCCAGGGAGTGGATCGTTTCGATGTCGGAAAATTTGGTGCAGCGTACGCCTATACCCTGGATGGGGGTGAGGTGGGCGAACTGCAGTTTGAAAACTTCAATGCGGCCTTTGCCAGGGTAAACTTCCAGGGACGCAATGTACATCCGGGCGATGCCAAGCACAAAATGATCAACGCCCTGATCATCGGCATGGAATTCAACGGGCTTCTTCCGGTTTTTGACAGGCCCGAGTTTACAGAAGGGTATGAAGGCTTTTACCATGTGATGAAGTTCGAGGGTACAGTGGAGGAAGCCAGTCTTCAATACATCATCCGGAACCACGACCGACAGAAGTTTGAGCACCAGAAAGCCTTCATCCTCGAAGCGACCTCCTTTTTAAACAAAAAATATGGGGAAGGCAGTGTTACCCTCGAATTAAAAGACCAGTATTTCAATATGCGGGAAATGGTCGAGCCGGTCTACCACACGGTGGAAATTGCGGAAAAAGCCATGTTGGAGCTGGGAATCCAACCAATCATCCGGCCCATCAGGGGAGGCACCGATGGCTCGAAACTCTCGTATATGGGACTGCCCTGTCCGAACCTGTTCGCCGGGGGGCACAACTTTCACGGAAAGTATGAGTTCATCGCCCTGGAGAGCATGGTAAAGGCCACCCAGGTAATCCTTAAAATGGTGGATCTTTATTACGAACAGGGAAAATAGCCGCCCGCCTCCGGCGACCATATCACGGGCCGCCAGGCTGACCATCCGGGAGTCAACCGCTCACCGGCCGGCCCGTCAGCAGCCCGATCAGATCAACCACACGGCTCGAGTAGGCGTATTCATTGTCATACCAAGCCACCAACTGAACGAAATTGCCTCCCAGCACCCGGGTGCTTAACGCATCGAAAACCGCAGAATGAGGGTTTCCGACGATGTCTTTCGACACAATCGGATCGGGGCAATATTCCAGGATTCCTTTCATGCCGCCCCGGGAAGATTCCAGGAAACGCTCATTGATGTCATCCCGTGTAGCCGGTTTATTCAGAATGGCGGTCAGTTCGACGAAGGAGCCGTCACTGACGGGCACCCTGGTGGCAAACCCGTCAAATCGCCCCCGGAGGGAGGGGATGATTTCCTGGACGGCTTTAATGGCGCTGGTCGAGGTGGGTATGATGTTTTCATTGGCACAACGGGCACGGCGCAGGTCCTGGTGCGGTCCATCCATCACATTCTGGCTGTTGGTATAAGGATGCACCGTGTTCATGAAGGCCCGGTCAATGCCCCAGCAATCATCCAGCACCTTTAAAACAGGGGCTACACAATTGGTGGTGCAGGAAGCGTTCGAGACCAACTGCCGGCCGCCTGTAAGGCAATCCTCATTGACCCCGATCACAACCATGGCGTCCAGCTTCTCCCTTGGGGGACATGACAAAATCACATGTTTTACCCCTTTCTGCAAATGTCCGCTGAGTCCTTCACGGGTAAGAAAAATCCCCGACGATTCGATGACCACATCTACCCGGTGCTCACTCCAGGGGATCTTTGAAGGCTGATAGGAGGCATATTTTTTAATCGAGCGGCCCTCAACAATCACCACTTCCCGGCTTTCATCTCCCTGTATGGCCCCCCGGTACGGCCCATGTACCGAATCGTACTTCAGCAAATGCACCATTGTCTTCAACAGCATCGGGTCGTTCACCGCAACCACTTCCATATCGGTCCGCTGCCCGATTAAGCGAAACACCAGCTTGCCGATCCGCCCAAACCCATTTATTCCAACTCTGATCATCAGCTTGCTTGTTTGTTTAAATATCCAGGTCCAGGCGAATCTGGCGTTGTTTATCCTCCGGACTGGTTTTCTTGCCCCGGGGTGCGCCTTGTTTTCCAGGGGCCTCATCTGCTGGCCCTTCCCCGGATTTCTTTCCGTCGGATGGTTTCGGTTTCTCCGCCCCGGCAGGGTCCGCCACGGGCTCCGATGGTACAGGGGCCGGCCCATTCTTTTCGGCGGGGTCATGCATGACGCCTTCTTCACCACCCGCTCCATCATCTCCTACCCCTTCCACGTCTTCAGACCCAGGCGTTACATCCGGGTGGCCTGATCCATCGGGTTTGGGCTCCATCCATTTAATTTCCTCTGGTTCGACGGTGGTAATCCGTTTACCACGGGCCTTCACACTTTTTACGGAAATAAAGTCAATGGCATCAAGGACTTCTTCCGTTTTTGACCGGCGCGGGGAATCCGGCAGCCTGATATAAAGTTTCGGCGACACTTCGTCCGTAACCAGCAGCAGGCGACTTTCCTTGTGGTCGCCCACAAAACCTGTGGCCTTTCCATTGGGTTCCGGCTCAAATCGTTTCAGATAAGGAAATCCGGTTTCCCCATCATGATATACCGCCGTTAAAACCATTCCGGGAAAATATTTTCCGACCAGCAGCGGCTTTTCATCGAAATGGGCAGACAGATCCAGGGGCAGCATGCGATAAACACCCGATCCATACACCACCAGGATCTTGTCATCCCCCTGGAATGCCCCCAGGTAAGTTCCCCGCCTCTCGGCGTTCAGTCGCAATACGGTTTCATCAAACCAAACATCCATGGCGCCCAGGGTCGAAACGCCCTGATCCTTGAGCACGATTCGGCGAACCGCGTGCTTTGTAAGAATGTTGCCCGCGGCAGCCCTTCCCTTGATGGCCAGTTCACTGAAGTCAAGTTCGAATACCGGTTTTTTCAATTTGGGCTTATGCCTCAGATGTACCGCCACCACCTCAGCCTCCCCGTTGGGGTTGGCCGTGAAATAAAGCACCTTGCTGCCTTTGGTTCCCCTGGTCAACTCATATTCCCTGTCACGCGTCACACCCTTTACCGGGAACCGCTTCATATAGGAAGTCCCCCTGGGGCCATCCTGGTAAACCATATTGTAGATGGTGCGGTCGTCGTTGCGGTCGAAGATCCCGATGTATATGATGTTTTTTCCCACGAAGGATTTCCCGGTGACCCTCGTAACGATAAATGTTCCGTCTTCCCTGAATACGATGATCTCATCCAGGTCGGAACACTCGCAGACAAACTCATCCTTTTTCAGGGCCGTTCCGGCGAACCCCTCTTCCCTGTTTACGTAGAGCTTCTCATTGGCAACCGCAACCCGGGCCGCCTCTATGGTGTCGAACTGCCTGATCTCGGTTTTTCGTTCACGGCCCTTCCCGTATTTTTCCTGCATCCGGAGAAAATAAGCAATGGCATATTCAACCAGGTGCTCCAGGTGATGGTTCACCCCTTGCAGCTTCTCCTCAAGGCCACGCAGCATTGTATCGGCTTTAAACCCATCAAAGCGGGAAATGCGTTTGATCTTAATCTCTGTGAGCCTTACAATATCTTCACGTCCGATTTCCCGGTAAAACAATTTTTTATACGGTTGCAGTCCCTTATCAATGGTTTGGATGACCGCCTCCCAGGTTTCACAGGTTTCAATTTTCCGGTAAATTCTATTCTCTATAAAGATTTTTTCCAGGCTACCGAACAACAACTGCTCCAGCAGTTCGTGCCGTTCTATCTCCAGTTCTTTCTTCAGAAGATCAAGGGTATTGGAAGTGGAGATCTTCAGCACCTCATTCACGCTAAGGAAGCGGGGTTTGTCTATATCGATCACGCAGCAATTCGGTGAGATGCCGATCTCGCAATCGGTAAAAAGATACAGGGCGTCAATGGCCTGGTCGGGGGATATTCCGGGGGCAAGGTGCACAAGGATCTCCACTTTCTCCGCTGTATTGTCTTCAATTTTCCGGATTTTTATTTTGCCTTTGTCATTGGCGGCGACAATGCTTTCCATCAGGTTCCCCGTGGTGGTCCCGTAAGGAATTTCATTGATTACCAGGGTCTTTTTGTCAAGGATCTGGATCCGGGCCCTTACCCTGACCTTGCCTCCGCGCAAGCCGTTGTTGTATCGGGAAAAATCAGCGAGTCCGCCGCTGGGAAAATCGGGCATGATGTCCGGTTCTTCTCCTTTCAGGTAAGCCACCGAGGCATCAATCAGCTCATTAAAATTATGCGGCAAAATCTTGGAAGCCAGTCCGACGGCAATCCCTTCAACCCCCTGAGCCAGCAGGAGTGGGAACTTCACGGGAAGATTCAGGGGCTCCCTGTTTCTGCCGTCATAGCTGGTTTTCCAAACCGTGGTTTTGCTGTTGTATAGGACATCCAGGGCAAACTTCGAGGGACGGGCCTCGATGTATCTTGGCGCTGCGGCACTGTCTCCCGTCAGGATGTTTCCCCAGTTTCCCTGGGTTTCAATCAAAAGGTCTTTCTGGCCCAATTGAACCAGGGCATCACCAATGGAGGCATCTCCATGCGGGTGGTATTTCATGGTATGCCCGATGATGTTGGCCACCTTGTTGAATCGTCCGTCGTCAAGCTCTTTCATGGCGTGAAGGATGCGCCGCTGAACGGGTTTCAGGCCATCGCGGACCTCAGGAACGGCCCGCTCAAGGATCACATAGGAGGCATAATCAAGAAACCAGTCCTCATACATACCGGACAGCCGGGTGGTTCTAAACCCATCCCCTTCCTGCCCCGATCCGGTAGTCGTCTGAACGGGATCGCTCTGGCCGGTATCTCCCCAGCGGACATCGCTCCGCCCGGCACCATCCATCCCGGGATCGGCCTTTACCGGTTCGTCCCCACCGGCATCTTTCCGGCCGGATTGGTCCCGATTGGCATCTCCCTGCTGGGCAGTGCCATGACCAGGGCCGGTCTGACGGGTTTCGTCCTGGCGGGAATCGCCCTTTTCACCGGAATGATTCTGCTCCTTTTTCATGACCGTATCAAAAGGGTTTCACTCAAAATCCAAAAAAACGCTGCAAAGTTAAGCATAATAACGGTTGATTGGCCCCTGCCTATCTCCAAAACCTTAACAGCACCACCTCGGCCAGCAGGAAAGCCAGGGCAAGCAGCAGGAAGAGGCGCCACAACTGCCGGCCCTTGCTGAACTCCTGCAACGCCCGTTCAAAATTTCCAGTCCCTGCATCGATGACCTGCACCTGCTGCAATCCGGCATCGAGCAGGGCCCCGGAAAGCGAACCCGGGCTGAGAGCGTCCAACACAGATTCCCGGCGATCGTAGTTAAAAGAAAGGGCCCCGATGGCGGCATTGTCAGACAACAACATATAGTTGCCGGCTTCTGTGATCTGGTCATGCACAAACAACTGGAGCTGGTTTCCTGTCCGACGCTGCTCCGGGATCATTTCCCAGTCCCCTTTCTGAATCCGGAACACCTGTCCGGCTCCGGACCCGGGATCCCGGACCAGGAGGGGGTCATGCTTGCCAAGCACATGATAAAGCGGTTGGTCAGTCTGAGTCTGCAGGGCAATATTAAACAGGGTGGGTACGAAAACAGTATGCCGCTGGAAATTACTGAAGCCATCCTCGAGCGGGACCGCCGAAAGGTACACCCCTCCCCTGCCAACGGCCTGGAAGTTAAGAAACGCATGGCCGTTTTGCAATTGCAGGAGGTTCTGGCTGAGGGAGTGCACCGGACGCGAAATCACGTAATGGCGTTGTACCTCAGGAAGATTGAGATTCCCGGGCAACTGGTCAAATACATCCCGGTAGACCGGATGCCTTGCGTTAATGGAAGACACCCCCGTGGAGGTCGTATCCAATCCCACATAAAGATCCAGTCCCATCCCTTCAAGAAACGCCCCGTAAGAAACCAGATCAATATCTATTCCGGGGAACACCACCAGGCTCCCGCCCCTTTCCACAAACCCTTTTAATTCAACTGCAAGAGCTGGTGATACCATCTCCAGCCCGTTTAAAACAATCAGGTTGAAATCAGAAAAAGCAGAGTAGTCGACCGAAAATACCGGTGTGGCCTGAAAAGCAAAAACCGAATCCTTTCCAAACATGGCATTGAGAAACGGACTCTGACCCGACTGGTCAATGGAGAGAACGGGAATCTCGGAGCGAACCGAGTAGCTGAAAAAAAGCTGGTCATCGAAGGTCACCGGATAGTCAATAATTTCAAGCCTGCCCTGTGAATACCCTGGCTTGTCAATTGTCCAGTTCAGTTCAATGAGGGTTTCTTCCCCCGCTTCCAGATCGTAGGAAGCAACTGTCCGTTGCACCCCGTCCACAAAAAGACGGACAGGTTGTCCGTTCAGTGCATCCCCGCTTTCATTCCGGACCCGGGCCAGGAGTCGGACCGTCTGACCGGCCAGGGCAACCGGGGAATCGAACCAACAGCTATCGACATACACATTGCCGGATCTTTGGGCTGACAATGGAATAAAAAAGGAAACCAGGCTGGTGTCAGGAAGTGCCTCCTCCAGCGAAGAAGTGTTTTTTTGAAAATCACCGATATAATAGGACCTGCCGGTGCCGGAAGTCTCAGTCGAAAACATCACCTTCTTTCTCTCCATGACCTGTGCAAGGGTACGTACACCCGATGAAACCTCAATTTCCCCGACCATGGCCATGAACTCTTCCCGGCTGACAAACCGCTGGTGACGCCCTTCAAAATCGTTGGTTAACAAAAGAAACCTATCGGTTGGCTGGTAGGCTGAGGCGATCCCAAGGGCCCTGGTCTTGGCCATATCCAACAGGCGACCGGATTCGCCCAGGGCATCCATGCTGAAGGAATTGTCTATATATACGCCAACCGCATGCCCCCCGGACCCGAACCGGGCGTCGGCCACCGGAATATAAGGCCTGGCAAAAGCCATCACCAGGGCGGCAATGGCAATGACGCGCATGGCCAGGATCAGCAGGTGCTTGATTTTGGATTCCTTTTTTGAAGCATCGCTCAGCTGCTGCAAAAACGAAACATTTGAAAAAAACACCCTGCGGAATCTTCTGAAATGAAACAAATGGATGATGACTGGTATGGCCACTGCAGTCAGGGCCAACAAAAACCCCGGGAAAACAAACTGAATGAATAGATGAACCATAAACAAAAGATCAGGAGCGTTTTATCTGTTGGCAAAGGTAATCAATTGCCTTAAAAAGATGATGGGCAGCAAAACAATCGGCAGGGAGGAAAGGCCAGGTAAAAAAAAATGAATAATATTGCAAAAAAAAATGCGAAATGCATCCATACTTATTCTGATCTTATTTAT